>DATALD010000048.1:0-9295 GCA_036261255.1 Bacteroidales bacterium | reverse complement strand
CCTTGCCGGAAGGCAGCTTGTTGAGATAAATAATGGTTCTGTTGAATACCTTGGTAATGATCTTCTTGGAATGCCTCCCGAAGACAGGGCAAAAGAAGGAATCTTCCTCGGTTTTCAATACCCGATTGAAATTCCGGGTGTCAGTATGGTTAACTTCATGAAAACAGCTGTCAACGAAAAAAGAAAACACAAAGGACTTGAACCTCTTACAGCATCAGAGTTCCTGAAGATGATGCGCGAAAAGAAAGAGCTTGTTGAGATCGATTCAACTCTTACTAACAGATCTGTAAATGAAGGATTCTCGGGAGGAGAGAAGAAGAAGAATGAAATATTCCAGATGGCAATGCTTGAACCGCGACTCGCTATCCTCGATGAGACGGATTCAGGGCTCGATATTGATGCTTTAAGAATTGTGGCAAACGGCGTCAACAAGCTGAAAAGAAATGATAACTCATTTATTGTTATAACTCATTACCAGAGATTGCTTGATTATATTGTACCTGATATAGTTCATGTTCTTTATGATGGTCGCATTGTAAAAACAGCTGGTAAGGAACTTGCTCTCGAGCTTGAAGAAAAGGGATATGACTGGATTAAGAAGGAAGCTGACAACAATGACTGAAAAAATGAGCGTTGAACCGGGTGTAAATGAAAGATATCTTAAGCTTTATCGTGAGAATATCGATAGGGTTAGGGAGAACTCGTCTGATTACATGAACTCATTCCGTGCTAAGGCATTTGAAAAGTTCAGTGAACTTGGAATTCCGACAAAAAAGAATGAGCAATATAAGTACACAAATCTCAACACTTTCTTTGATCAGGATTATGCAACATATTTTATGCCTGTTGAATCTGATTTCAGAAAAGCTGAGGAATTCCGTTGCGATGTTGTTGATCTTGATGCCTATGGCATCTTGCTTGTTAACGGTCATTTTGCTTCATTAACTGAAAAGTTAAGACAGATACCTCCTGGTATATGGGTTGGAAGCCTGAATGAAGCTGCAAGAAAGTTCAGCACTCTCATCGAAAAGCATTATGGGAAATATGCTGAGACTGAAACAGACGGACTGGTTCACCTGAATACGGCAATGGCAGCCGATGGTATATTTATCTATATTCCCGAAGGAACAGTTCTTCTTAAACCGATACAGATAGTAAATCTTGTAGGCTCAGAGACTGACATGTTCAGCCAGCACAGAAATCTTATTATCGCCGATAAAGGTTCAGAAGGTTCTGTAATTATTTGTGACCATACATTGTCTCCATCAAGATCATTGGCAAATGCTGTAACAGAGATTTATGTTGGTGAAAATGCCCATTTTGACCTTGTAAGAGTTCAGAACGAGCATAATAATGCTGCCAAGATGACACATACCTTTATCTACCAGGAGAAAGACAGTGTTTCAACATCAAATAATATAACTCTTCATGGGGGATTAATAAGAAACAGCACCTATCATTATCTTGGGGGCGAAGGCTGCGAATGCGATTCATCAGGTTTATTCCTGTCGGATAAGTTCCAGCATGTTGACAACTTTGTAAGCATCGATCATGCTTTCCCTCGTTGCTCGAGTAACCAGCTTTTCAAAGGAGTTCTCGACGACATGTCGACAGGCGCTTTTAATGGCAGGATTCTTGTAAGACCTGATGCGCAGAAGACTTTGGCATACCAGAAGAGCAACAATATACTTCTCACGGATGATGCAAAGATGGATACAAAACCTCAGCTCGAGATTTTTGCTGACGATGTAAAATGCAGTCATGGTGCAGCTGTCGGACAGATTGATGAGGATGCTCTTTTTTACCTGCAATCAAGAGGTATTAATAAGAAGGATGCTAAGCTTATGCTGATGTTCGGATTTGCCCATGAGGTTATTAAGAATATAAGGGTGGCTCCATTACGTGAAAGGCTCGATGATCTTGTAATGCAACGTCTGAAAGGTGAACTTTCGAGATGCGCCAGTTGTATGATAAAATGTGTTTAAGGTGAAAAGCATCAACGAAATCAGGAACGATTTTCCAATACTTGGAAGGAAAGTCTACAACAGGCCACTTATCTATTTTGATAATGGCGCAACAACCCAGAAGCCGCTTTCGGTAATTGATGCACTCAGAGATGTCTATACAACATATAACGGGAATATACACAGGGGAGTGCATTTTCTCAGTGATACAACTTCGGAAGCTTACGAGAAAGCAAGGGAAAATGTTGCTTCTTTCATTAACGCGGGGAAAAAGGAAGAAGTGATCTTTACAGCAGGCACTACAGCTTCAATCAATGCAGTTGCATTCTCTTTTGGAGAAAGATATGTGCAACCAGGTGATGAGATTATAATATCGCAACTTGAACATCATGCCAATATAGTTCCCTGGCAGATGCTTTGTGAAAGAAAAGGTGCTTCACTGAAAGTCATTCCGATTGATGAAGCAGGGGAAATAATCCTTAATGATTATTACAAGCTCCTGACGTCAAAGACAAAGCTTGTTTCAATATCACAGGTTTCCAATGCACTGGGTACAATAATCCCGCTTGAGGAAATTATTAAAGCCGCCCATGCAATTAACGTCCCGGTACTAGTTGATGGCGCACAGGGTATACAGCATGGCATAACCGACATGAGAAAGCTCGATTGTGATTTTTATGCCTTCTCAGGCCATAAATTATATGGTCCTACAGGTATCGGTGTGCTTTACGGAAAAGAAAAATGGCTTGAAGAGCTGCCACCATACCAGGGCGGGGGAGATATGGTGGATAAGGTAACATTCGAGAGAACAACCTACAACACCTTACCATTCAAGTTCGAAGCGGGGACGTTGAACTTCACAGGAGCGATTGGTTTTTCGGCTGCTATTGATTATGTGAATTCGATAGGCCGTGAGAATATCTCAGCAATGGAGCACGAATTGCTACTTTATGCCACTGACAGGCTGTTGTCAGTACCAGGATTAAAGATATATGGTACTTCAAAAAATAAGATCCCTACAATTTCATTTCTTCTTAATGGAATTCACCAGTTCGACACAGGGATGATACTTGACAAACTTGGTATTGCAGTCAGAACCGGGACGCATTGCGCACAACCTGTTATGAGCCATTATGGCATTGAAGGTACGGTGAGGGCATCGATGTGCTTCTACAATACAAAAGAAGAAATTGATGCGCTTGTAAACGGGATTGAGAAAGTTAAAAAGATGTTTTCATGAAGAATGTTAATAGCGTACAGGATACAATTGTTGAAGAGTTTTCTGTTTTTGATGATTGGATGGATAAATACAACCTTCTGATCGATTACGGGAAAGACCTGCCGGCAATCGACCCTAAATTCAAGGTCAAAGATTATCTTATAGAAGGTTGCCAGTCGAAAGTATGGCTGAAACCTGATTTTGATGGTAATGTGATTACATTTACAGCTGACAGTGACGCAATAATTACCCGGGGTATTGTCGGGTTACTTATAAAAGTGCTTTCCGGCTGTACACCCCAGGAGCTATTATCAGCTGAACTATATTTTATTGACCGCATAGGCTTAAAACAAAACCTGTCCCCTACACGTTCTAATGGTCTGTTGTCGATGGTACGGCAGATGAAGCTTTATGCCATGGCATATAATGAGATGAAGAAATAAAGTGTTTTTTCAAAATCAGAAAACAAACAGGAATGGAACTTACTGAAAAACTTGATATAGAAGCGAGGATAGTCAGTATATTGAAGAGTATATTCGATCCTGAGATACCAGTAAACATATACGACCTTGGTCTTATTTATGAGATCAACCTTGATGATGACCAGGTAGCCCATATTGTTATGACTCTTACCGCTCCCAATTGTCCTCTTGCTGAAGAGCTTATAGAAGAGGTAAAATATAAGGTATCAGGCACTCGCGGTGTTAAGGAATGTGACCTTAAACTAACATTCAGTCCTCCATGGGATAAAAGTATGTTAAGTGAAGAAGCCAAGCTCGATCTGGGATTCTTATAATTTCTGACATGACAGATTCTGAGAAGAAGAAAGCATCCGAACAAATAAAAGAAAAAGCTTCTGAACTCGGGTTCGACCTTACAGGTATTACATCAACACGCATTCTGAAAGAAAATGCTGAAATATTAAAAGATTGGTGTAATGCAGGGATGAATGCTGAAATGTATTATCTGGCAAATAATATTGAAAAAAGAAGCAATCCCGATTTGCTTTTCCCCGGAACACGTTCAGTTATTGTTACAGGATTGAATTACTATACTGACCGAAAACAAGGAGGCAATGGCATACCTTTATTTTCAAGATACGCTTATGGTTCAGACTATCATCCCATAATATTGCAAAAACTCAATGCGCTGATAGGTCATATTCAGGAGATTTGTCCCGGCACACACAGTAAAGCCTACGTTGATTCAGCTCCAATTTTTGAAAAAGCATGGGCGGTCAATGCCGGTCTTGGATGGCAGGGTAAGAATTCTCTTCTATTAAATATGAATGCAGGTTCTTTCTTCTTTATCGGTATAATTCTTACAGATGTTGAGCTTGAAAATGATGATCCCTTTAAAGAAGATCATTGTGGTAACTGCAGATTGTGTATTGAAGCTTGTCCAACAGGTGCAATTAACAGCAACCGGACAATTGATGCACGGAAGTGTATTTCTTACATAACAGTAGAGAGAAGGACTCCTGTAACAAATGATGAGGCTGAAAAATTTGAAGACAGGGTTTTTGGTTGTGACAAATGTCAGGAGGTATGTAAGTGGAATAAAAAAGCAACTCAGCATAATCATCCGGAACTTAATATTTCTGATAAACTTAGATCTGCCAGTGCGTCAGACCTGTTGAATCTTACAAAAGAAGATTATAAAAGGTTATTCTTAAATTCGTCAGTGTTGCGTCAGAAGTATGAGATTTTTGTGGAAAATGTCGCCAGGATTACAAAGACAGAGCTTTAGAGGCGATAGAGGCTGTAAAGGCTGTCGAATCTATACCGGAAGCTTTTGAAAAAAGAAGAGGCTGAAACACTCAGCCTCTCTCACTTAAACCCAATCAACATAAAAATCCGCATAACTCAAAAAACCACTATTTTACATAATCTTTCAGCATAACCATCAATTTTTGTCTTGTGAAGAAAATCCTGCTTTTCACCGTACCTATCTTTAATCCAAGCTCTTCTGCAATTTCTTTATACTTGTATCCATCAATATGCATCCTGAAGGGGATTCTGAATTCATCGCTCAGTGAATTTATTGCCATTTCAATTTCACCTTCCGAATAGTTCGATTCAGGAGAGATGAATCCTTTGTCGTGAGGCTGATTGATGTAATATAGATCCTGTGTTCCATCAATAATAGTATTCTCTTTCACATTCCTCCTGTAATTATTAATGAAAGTATTTTTCATTATTGTGAACACCCAGGCCTTTAAATTTGTATAATCAACAAATTTATCCTGGTATGTTATTGCTTTTAGGTATGTGTCCTGAACAAGGTCAAGAGCTGTATCGCGATCCGATGTAAGACTCATTGCAAATCGTTGAAGATTTGACTTCATCTCTATAAGGCTATTATTAAATTCGTACTGTGTCATAGCTCTGTTTTTTCTATTTAATACAAAATTAAACGGATAAAAAAAGATATGCAAGTCCGAAATTATCTATTATGGCTTAATCTACAGGCATTATAAATAAGGTATTTAGTTAACGAAAAGAAAAAGAATAAGATACATGGGTCAAGGCTGAACTATTCTAAATCATTTATAAATAGATTCAGATGCAATGAAATATATATTTTCTCGGGGGATAATGGTGGGTTTTTTACACTCTGTTTGATTTCGATAGATTTTGTAATTTTGGAAGAAATTTCTTATGAATATCAATATTGAATTAAAAAACGGCAAGCTCCTGAGAGGTTTTATCCAGCCGCCGGGTGATAATCCTTCCGGAATAATAGCATTCATCCATGGTATTGGAGAGCACATGGGGAGATATTCTGATTGGGCTGACCGCTTCAATAAAGAGAATTATGCCTTTGTAGGTTTCGATCTTCCGGGACATGGGAAATCAGATGGAGAAAGAGGTAAAATAACAAGTTATAAGGTTGTTCATGAGATGATTGATATAATGCTCAAAACTATAAGCCGTACATATCCCGGGGTGCCTGTTTGGTTATATGGACATAGCCTTGGTGGAGGCATTGTCCTCGACTACGCCATCAGGTTTAATCCATCAGTTAAAGGTATTATCAGTACAAGCCCCTGGATCAGGTTATCTTTTGAACCTTCAGTATACAAGATTCTACTTGCATCTGTAGTCAAATCTTTTATGCCCGGACTACTTCAGAATACCGGTTTAAAAACAAACTATCTTTCGCATGACCAATCGGTTGTGGACCGGTATGTTTCTGATCCTTTAGTTCATGATAAGATAACAGTTGGTTTTTTCTCTGGGGCCATAAGCTCCTCTGAATATATTCTAAAGAATGCCTTTATGATCAAAGGTCCGGTTCTGGTTGTTCATGGTAGCGACGATATGATCTGCTCTCCTGATGGTAGCCGTGAATTCGCTTCCAAAACTGACAAAGCAGAACTCAAAATCTGGAAGGGCGGTTTCCACGAATTACATAACGAGCCATTCAAACAGGAGGTTTTTAATTTTATCATTGGTTGGATAAAGCAAAAATCAACAAAAAAGTAAAAGTCATGGAACTTCGGACAAAGGTTGAACCAGGAAGATCGTCTTTTTTTATAAGCTATTCCGACCCTGTCATGTTCGTAGGTTCCTGTTTTGCTTCGGAGATCGGGAAGAAGTTTGAAGTTGGCAGAATGTCTGTTATGATCAATCCTGCAGGAACTGTTTATAATCCGGTGTCTGTAATAAATACCCTCAATATAATACTCTCAGGAAAAGTTGTGGGCGATGCTGACCTTCATTTTAATGATGGAAGGTGGCTGAGTTTGTTTCATTATACAAATTTCTCTTCGTCAGATAAGCAGAAAGTAATTGATTCGATCAACAGGTCAACGTATGAAGCCAACCTTTTCCTTGAGAAGGCAAAGGTGCTTTTCATAACATTCGGGACAGCCAGGGTTTACAGGTTCCTCGAGACTGGAGCAATAGTGTCTAATTGCCACAAAATTTCGTCTAATCTTTTTAGCAGAGAGCTTCTTTCAGTTGACAATATCACACAAATGTGGGAAAAACAGCTCGATACTCTGCAGACCCGATATCCAGGGCTAAAAGTAGTTTTTACAATAAGTCCGGTCCGTCATTGGAAAGATGGAGCCCATGGTAATCAGGTTAGCAAATCAGTATTGTTTCTTTCAATTGAAAACCTGCTTGCTCATAAAACAAAGCCCGGTTATTTTCCGGCTTTTGAAATTTTCATGGATGAGCTTAGAGATTACAGGTTTTACGATAATGATATGCTCCACCCTTCAAGCCTTGCTGTTGACTATATATGGGAAATCTTTTCGGAGTTATATCTTGATGAAAAAACAAGACAATACTGGCGGGAAGCTGAAAAAATAACAAAAGCCTCAAAGCATCGACTCATAAATGAGGAAAAAACCCAGGTAAGGCAGTTTGCTCAGAACATGCTCGATAAGATTTCTAAACTTGAGTCTTCTGTTCAGTCAATTGATCTTAAAGCAGAAAAAGAATATTTTTCAAGCCTGATGGAACCAAGAGGATAAGCATCAACAAACCGGTCGTGCAGGTCATGCAGGTCCAAATGTCCCTAAACCTCTAAGTCTCTTAGTCCTTCTTCCCCTTCGTCCTTCTTCAAAGTGAATCAACCACTTTGATAAAGCTTGAAGGATCTCGCGTAGTGATGATCTTGTCGGAAGGTTTTCCGGTGGCTTCTTCAGGAGTGTCAGTTAGTATGATCTTTTTTATCATCAATGACTTACCTATATTGCTGAAGTAGTCTATCTTTTTTTCTGCAAAATCGAAAGCGCTTGAGTTTACGACAAGGTAATCAAATGGTTTTATTTTATGGATTTCAATAACTTCCGAAGCAGGGAGTATACCACCTGTAAAAATCACATCAAAGCCTCTTTTCTTTAACACATATTTATAGAAAAGAAAGTTATTGTCAGTCAGATTTTCGGAGGTATTTATCATTGCAACTGAGCTCTTCTGTTTAGTTACAGGTTTAAGCTGGTTGTCTTCAATAATAATTATTTGTTTAATTGTATTCCTGACAAATTGTTCCTGGGCTCTGGAAAGGCTTCCTGTTTGCCAGAGTATTCTCGATTTTTCGAGCAACGGGAACATGTATCTTGAATATGCTTCCTCAATACCTTTGTTCCTGATGAAAGGAGAGAGAGCTTCTTTGAACTGGTTCTCGCTAAACCGGATTGCCGACATTAATATCTTTCCGGGCTGGAAATTCTGATCAAGATCATCATTCCTACTGCTTACTGTCATTACTTGCTGTGTGAGTTCATCCTCATCCAGCTTTGCTATCTTTGAAATTTTCAGGCCGTTTCTGTTCAAGTAGGCTACATTCAATATCTTCTTAAGTTCCGATTCACTATAAGTCCTTATATTTGAATCAGTTCTGTCAGGTTCGAGTATTTTGTATCTTTTTTCCCAGATTCTGATAGTGTGAGCTTTAATCCCTGAAAAATTTTCAAGATCTTTTATAGAAAATACATTCAGACCTTCTTCCATGGCGTCTTATATTCAAATTCAGATAATTACCCAAGCTATTAAACAATCTTATAAGCAGGAATGTTTATGGGATTTTCCACATGCTAAGATTATTTGTAGTAGCCGTCCCCTCGATAGCTATTACAATACGAAAATAAAAGAAAATTTTTATTTCGATTCTTCAACCATAATTTTTTTTACTATCCGGAGCCCGTCAGTAAAAATAATTGTAACAAGATACATGCCTCTCTGAGGATCATGGAGTGTTACTGTGATAAACTGTTGATGTGTATTATATTTTTCTTTGAAGATATCCTGTCCGATAATATTAGTCACTTTTACAGTTGAAATATCTTTATTGGTTTTGATGTTAAATGTATTGTTGCTGACAGGTACAGGGTATATTGCAAGCTTTATTTCAGGAGTTTCGCCTGAAACATACCTCTGACTTGCAGGCAAAACTTTGGCATCCTTGCCGGCTTTCTGGGCTCCAAGATTTAGTGTCAGGAATAATACTGAAAAAAAGAGTAGAAATTTCCCCATTTTAAACATTTAGAAACCAAAGACTTTCTCTTCAAAGAAAAATATAATACACATCAACAGTTTATCACAGTAACACTCCATGATCCTCAGAGAGGCATGTATCTTGTTACAATTATTTTTAC
>DATALD010000036.1:0-25284 GCA_036261255.1 Bacteroidales bacterium | reverse complement strand
CTTTCTTTATCATGCACTTCTTTTACATGCAATTTTGAGTCAATATTAAGTGATTCGGCAAAACCGCTTCTTACTTCTCGTAGCCTGTGAAGACAAAGAACTATTGGGATCGGAAAATCACCCGGCAGCGATGCCAGGATTCTTTTTACAATATTGAAGCTTCCAGCGGAACCGCCTATTACTATTATTTCTATATCACTAAGACTGAAATTCACGATTCGACCGTTAGTATAAATGAGGTTTTCTTTCGTTAATTTTTTTGTATATTTTTTCTTCAATACTTTCTTCATGAAAACAATAATATTCCCTGCACCATCTTATTGATTCCTTTGACCCTATAGCCAGATATGCTCCTTTGCACAAGCTTTTGTTTATTGTACTTAACACTCTTTCCTGCAGTTCGGAGTTAAAATATATGAGAACGTTCCTGCAAAGCACGAGATCAAATTCTCCAAATGCGTCATCTTTCGTAAGATCATGCTGGGCAAATTGAACATTGCTTAACAGTTTTTTATCAAGATGAATCATGCAGTCTGTTATTGAATAATAATCTGCAAGGTCATTTTTACCACAGACCATCTTGTAGTTTCTATTATTTACATTCTCATTGTTTTTTCTTAGCATTCCATCTTCGGCTGATCTAAGTACGTTTCTGTTAAGGTCGGTGGCAATTATTTTCGACTTTTGCAATAACCCTGCTTCATGCAAGAGTATTATCATTGAATATACTTCTTCGCCGGTAGAACATGCTGCATGCCAGATCCTGATTTCCTGTTTGTCTGTAAAAACAGGAAATACATAATCCCGCAACATTACCCAGAATGATGGATCACGGAACATTTCAGTTACATTCACTGTAATGCTGTCAATAACCTTATCAGAAAAACTCGTATCATTAATGATTTTTTCAAGGAGGATATCAATGCTCCGTATTCTGTTGATTTCGGTGAAACGGACAACTCTTCTTCTGAATGATGAAAAGGCATAATTGCTAAAATCAACTCCCTGTGAAGTTTTAAGAGCCTCAATTATTCTGCTAATATCATTTGTCGAAACTTCTTCCACCTCAAAAAATTTGAATCTGCAATTTTTATTTATAAAAGTATTTCCGCAGAATCAATTTATAAACCGGAAAAACACCTGAATTGAGATTTCTGATACGTGTATGATTTAAGTGTAAATACCTGAAATAACACAGTGTTTTTACCGGTGCAATGAAGTTTCTACTTATATAAAATAGATATAGCAACCGAGTAATGATCCTTGGACAATTACTACATGTTGCTATATCCGCCTTCCCCTAAAATGAATATCTATGTTACGTTGATTCTTGTTTTTTCAAACATCTATCCGGATCTTAATAATCTTTATTTAGAATTTTTCATAGTTTGCATCATAACTATCGTTTCCAAAATTGATTACTACACCTTTCTTTGCTGCCTTTGAAGATTCGGATACTGGCTTAAAATCATCATTAGCGATCCATTTCTTTTTGTTGTTTTCAACAGGCGCTGTTTTTATTGTTTCGGTGTCTTTGACCTTAAAATAGGCTATCATCTGGAGTAGTTGCTGTGCCTGGCTTGCAAGTTCCTCGGAGCTTGTTGCCATTTCTTCTGAAGCTGCAGCATTCTGTTGGGTAACCTGGTTCAATTGCTGGATAACATTATTGACCTGTTCTGCACCTGAATTCTGTTCAATACTTGCAGCTGCAATTTCCTGGACAAGTTTAGCTGTTTTGCTGATCTCGGGAGCTATTGAAGCAAGTAATTTGACTGATTCTTCTGTTGCTTTTACACTATTCTTTGTTAGTATATCTATTTCGACGGCTGACACCTGGCTTCGCTCGGCTAGTTTCCGTACTTCCGCGGCAACAACAGCAAATCCTTTTCCATGAACTCCTGCGCGTGCGGCTTCAACAGCAGCATTAAGTGCGAGAATATTAGTCTGCCTTGCAATTTCACCAATTATCGATACTTTATCTGCTATATCGCGCATATATTTCAATGTCTGGTCAGATGCTTTATTAACCTTGTTAATGCCGTCTGCAGCGCTAACTGCGATTTTTTCTGTTTGCTGTGCATTTTCTGTGTTCTGTTGAATATTAGCTACCATCTCTTCTATTGATGAAGAAACCTCTTCTGCAGAAGAAGCCTGTTCCGAAGCTCCCTGGCTCATTGTCTGTGATGTGGATCTCATGTGCTGACTTGATGAAGAAATGTTATCTGAAGCAAGGGTGAACTCACTTATAATATGGGCTGTTGATTTTACCATTTCCTTCAATGATTGCATCAGTTCATCTTTATCGGAACGTTTTTTAATGTCAACAGTAAGATCACCAGCGGCAACCATTTTTGCTTTCTCAATAATCTCTGCATTAGCCTTTATTAGGACATTGAGATTATCAATTATATCATTGAAATCTCCTTTGTATTCATCAGTAATCGTGGGTGGTATTTCACCCTCCGATATTTTCGATATATAATTTGATGTAACTATTAAAGGGTCTGTTATTGCATCAAGTGTCTTGTTGAATCCCAGAGTAATATCCCTGAACTCATGGTCTGTCTTCATTATATCGGCCCTTGTACTAAGCTTTCCATTTACGACATCTCCAGTTACTTCATTAATCTGTGAATTTATACTCCTTATAATATTTTCGATATTACTTGCAAGAGGTATTGAGAAAAGTAAAGCAGCAATAACACCAATCAGGAACAGAGTGACAAAAAGGATAATCGATTTTTTTGATTGCTGAACATTACTCAGATAAACATCATTCATAGCATCGTTAACTGCGTTAATAAGATTGTCGAGTTTAACATTATTTTCTAATTCAGCATCCCTTGAAGTTACAGAGGCGTCAAAAGCCATCTCATCATTGAATACTATATCTTCATCTTTTTCACGCATCCCTGAAGCAAGCAGTTGATCACGCTCCTTTGCTGATAATACAACCATCTGGGAGCTTGCAAGCCATGCATCTTTAACAGCCATGTACTCTTTCCAGAGAGTGTCAATTTCTGGTGTCTTTGCGAGGCTATCATACTGGGCTGTCAATTGGTCAGCTGCCTTCCGTCCCTGGTCAATTAATTGATATTGCTGAGTTCTGATTAATCCGGTTTTCATTTCCGGTATCAGTAATCCTCGTTCACCAAGTGCAACTTGCTTTAATGCTCCTTTTATACCTTGCAGTAGTGCAACTCCTGAAACATGTTTTTTTACTAATTCTGATTCTCTTTCGATAGTGTTATTTAAACCTATATAACCGGTTATTCCCAGTCCCATTGATATAATGACCATCATTGAAAACCCTAGAAAAACCTTATTTCTGATTTTTAATTTTCTTAACATTTTACTATCTTAAATTATTTGAATAGTTAAAATTATTGCTAATGTCACTGTAAAAAACAAGGGATATTACTTATTTTAAGAGTAGGTTTCATACGCCTTTAAAGGCGAGTGTATTCACTCGTATAAGCAGGTGTTTTTACGTTTTTTTGCCCAGGAGTATTATTATTATCCTGGTTTGTTACAGGTATTCACACCTGAATTTTGTCAGGTAAAAATGACATTAAATCACGTTTAACGTGAAGGATAAGAAGGGGCAAAGTAGTTTATTTTTGAATAAGAAAAGAATAAAGAAACCTAATATTTTAATCATGAAAGATAATAGTTTAAGAATTCGAAAAAAGTACTATATGTTCGGGCTGATACTTACGGCTTTGTTGTTTCTGCCTGGAACACTTGCAACTGCTCAATCTGTGAACGAGGAAATACATGCTGTTGCCGATGTTATGCCTGCTTTCCCCGGAGGCCAGAAAGCTTTAATGCAATATGTAAATAAGCAAATGGTTTACCCGGAGGATGCATTGTCAAAAGGAATCCAGGGAAAAGTAATGGTGAAATTTGTTGTAACAAAAGAAGGAAAAGTTACAGATGTCTCAATTTCGAAGGGGCTTTATCCCTCCATTGACGCGGCTGTTCTTGAAATAGTAAAAACGCTTCCAAAATTTGAGCCTGCTACTATTGGTGGGAAACCTGTTAATTGCTGGTTTGCATTCCCTGTTACATTTAAAATGGAGGGTTTATAATAGAGAGTTATTATAATAGTATAACCGGGGGTTTACAGATTATTATGTTAACCCCCGGTTTTTTTAGTGGGAGTGTTTCGTCTTTAGGCAAATAATGCCGATTGTTATAGATTCATAATGGTTCAACTCCCAATTGATCCCTCTTCTCATGTCTTATAATAAATGAAGAAATCTGTTCAAGAGGAAGCACTCTGATGGCTGCATCAAGTTTAATAGCTTCTTTTGGCATCCCGAACACTACGCACGATTTCTCATCCTGTGCAATTGTGTATGCGCCTGCCTCTTTCATTTCAAGAAGACCTTTTGCACCATCATCGCCCATGCCTGTCATAATTACGCCAATTGCATTTGACCCAGCATATTGTGCCACAGATCTGAATAATACATCGACTGAAGGCCTGTGCCTGTTTACAAGCGGGCCATCAGTTACTTCAACATAGTACCTTGCGCCACTGCGTTTTACCATCATATGTTTGTTCCCGGGAGCGATAAGCGCATGACCTCTCAGGATAGGATCCTGATTTTCGGCTTCCTTAACATTGATCCTGCATAATTCATTCAGGCGCATTGAAAATGTTTTTGTGAACATCTCCGGCATATGCTGTACAATCACAATCCCAGGACAATCGGGTGGAAGTGATTTAAGAAATACAGTAAGAGCCTCTGTTCCTCCTGTTGAGGCTCCAATTGCAACAACAATCTCTGTTGTTTTAATCATACTGTGTACGTATGATCTGGCGAGGACGGCGTCAGCTGAAAGCTTTGGTGAAACCTGAATACGGGAGGATGGAATATTGGTTACCCTCCTGACTTTTGCCCGTGCTGCGGCTTTCACTACGTCACACAACCTTATTCTTGATTCTTCAATAAACTGTTTGGTTCCAAGCTGAGGTTTTGTTATTATTTCAACGGCGCCATATTCAAGAGCTCTTAAAGCTGTTAATGTTCCGCTTGTTGTAAGGCTCGAAATAATTACTACCGGAATGGGATGTTGCCGCATTATCTTTCTTAAGAAGGTAAGTCCATCCATTTTTGGCATCTCAATGTCGAGCGTTATAACATCAGGAACTTCATTTTGCAATAAACTTGCTGCCTGATATGGGTCTCCGGCTGTTCCAATAACTTCTATTTTTGGATCAGTCTTGAATATATCCGACAAACTCTGCCTTACAAGTGCAGAATCGTCGACAATTAAAACCCTGATTTTTTTACCACTCATAAGTGAATGCTTTGTTAATCAAAAAATTGGATCCTGTATAAGATCGATTGATTTATTCAGTAATTTATTGATCGAACTTGTACCTGCAGAGGTATCCGGATGGTCAAATTCAAGCCTGCCACCTTTTTCAATGAAACTTAAAACTTGTTTAAGTGATTTCGATATCTCCATCGTGAGGAGATCATCTTGTTCCCCAACGTGATATTTTTCAAATATCTCGCTTGCTGCAAGGCTTGAAGTTTTGTCAAGACACATCACTATCTCCTCATCAAGAAGTTCATTAATGTTTTTGCATAAGTTTAATGTTGATATTTCTTTTTGTAATTGTCTGATTTTGATAGTTGAAGGTACAGAGTCAAGAATTCGTGACACTCCTTCCATCAGAGCGTTTATTGTTTTTTCGCCCGCATTTACGGCAAGAACTGTATTCCCCTCATTAAAACTGCATATATCAAGCGGTGATAAACTTTCGGATGTAAGCTTGCTGAATGATTGAAGGATACCATCCCATAACCTTGAATATCTGTCAAGCTCTGTGATACTCTGGATCTTAAGTGGGCCTTCAAAATATAAAAATAATGACATTTTTTTGTTCTCATTATTCCCCGGATCAATTATATCAGCATCAATAACAACATCAAAAGCAAGGCTTAGTCTGTTAAGATCCTCAACGAAGCTGAGGAGTTTGTCTGAAAATTTCTTCAACTCCTTCACTGCTGATTTATGATCGAGTTTGAGGATCTCCTCAATCCTATCAGCGGCCGGTTTACCTAAAAGGTTGGCTTTATTTAACTTCCTGAATAATGAATATGATTCATACCCAAGGTTAACCGGTTCGTTCTTTATGAAGAGGGCTTGTATTTCGGCTTTCTTTTCCTGGATAGCCCCTTCAGAATCTTCATCCGGTTTTAATAAAGCTTCTTTGATAATGTCGGAGGCCTGCTTGATTAAATTTTGAATTTGCTGATATTCAGAGATATCTCTGAAATTATTCAAAATCCTGTGTAATGATTTAATTTCCATCCTGTGTGTATATCAATTATAAATTTAACCTGGTTTTCTGAATCAGTTATTATGGATTAGTCTTCATTATTATCTTTTGTTTTACTTCTCCCGTGTTTGTCAGAAATTGTATCTTTCGTCCCAGATTACCTCCGGTACTCTGGCTGATAATATTTATCTGCATCTCTTTTAACATATCAATTGCAACGTTTATATTCCTGTCGCCGATCATGAACTGGACATTATTAGTTTCAATGACGTTGGCTCCACCAAATACTTTGGCAATGAGGTTCCTCTGTGAGCTTCCCAGATAGATCATTTTGTCTAAAAGTTTCTGAATAGCAATATTACCGTATTTTGGAGATGCAAGTCCCTGTCCATTCCAGAATGGCAGCATGTAATGATTGATTCCACCGTATTGTAAAAACGTATCATAAAGACATACTGCTACACATGAACCAAGTATTGTGTTAACCAGATATGGTTCTCTGGCAACAAAAAGCGTGGATGGATAAAGAAAATGTGAAGAAGGTTCCATCTTAACTTTTTTAAAACACCTGGTTATCATCATCAAAGAACAACTCGTTCCCGCCAATTGAAGTTGCGAATGAAGGCACTTTCTGTGTGCCTTCAGGAACTTTAAATGTGAAAATAGTGCCATCATCTTCACTTTGAAACTGGATCTCACCTTCAAGTAAGTCGAGAAGGGATTTGATAATTGATAATCCAAGCCCATGTCCCCTGTTAATTGATGTAATTTCCGAATCAATCCTCTTGAACCTGTCAAAAATAAAACTCCTGTATTCATCCGATATTTGTGCACCCTTATTCAGAACAGAAACTTCGAGCATTTCAGAGTTTATTCCGGCAGTTACAAGCACCCTGTTTTTCTCAAAGCTGAACTTAACTGCATTATTGATCAGGTTAGAGAGGATGAGAGTCAACTTTTCCGGATCTGATTTGAAACAACTTAACTTATCACCTTCATTAAAAACGGTTTCAATTACAACTTTCTTCTTCGTTGCTTCGATCCTGAATGATTCAGTGACATTTTTTACAATCTTCCTAATATCAGCCTGCCCTATTTCTGGAACCATCTCACCGGCTTCGATTGAGGCTGCCGCAAATATATTTTTCAACTGGAAATCGAGTGAGAATGCCTCAGAATGGATCATAGCAACCATTGAAAAAACCTTTTTCCAATTTTCCTTATCAACTGACAGAATGTTTTTCGAAAGCCCCAGAATTGAAGCAAACGGATTAACAATTTCGTTAGTTATATTTGAAATAAAATGGCTTTTAAGTTTTTCTGATTCATGAAGCCTCCTGTTCAGGATTTTTAGTTCATCAAGAGCTCTTGATTTTTCTGCCATTCGTTGGTGAAGTTCTTCAATAAGTTCACCATCAGTTAGTTTGCTCATAAATGTTTCTTTTAAGTTGAATTCTATTCAGTTTTAATGAAGATTGTCGGCCTGATCTGTCTTAACGATACTTTCATATTTGTTATTGATTCTGAATGACCAAGGAAAAAGAAGCCGGTTGGTTTAAGTCTTGTTGCCAGTTTATTTACAACTGCCTGTTGCGTCTCCCGGTCAAAATAGATCAAAACATTGCGGCAAAAAATGATATCAAAATAAACGTCTGTTTCATAATATTTGTCCATAAGGTTCAACCTGCGAAACAAAACTTTGGATCTTATTTCGGGAACCAATCTGACTGTTTTATCTGAAGGATTCTTGCTTTTTAAAAAGTATTTTTGTTTAATTGCGGTAGGGATTCCTGCTATCCTGTCAACATGATATATTCCTAAAGCTGCCTTTTGTAAGATTCTCATCGAAATGTCGGTGCCGAGTATCTCAAAATCAAAATCAGGTTGTTGTAATTGAAATTCTTTCAGGACAATAGCAAGTGTATATGGTTCCTCTCCGCTTGAACAGGCTGCACTCCATACCCTGATAGTTTTGTTTCTTGTGTTGGTCCTGCATACTTCAGGCAAAACAGTCTGCTGTAAATAGTCAAAATGAGCAGGCTCTCTGAAGAAGTCCGTTTTGTTGGTTGTTATCAGATCTATCATTCTGATTATCTCTTCCTGTTGGCCTTCATGGCTGAAGACATACTCAAGATATTCGCTGAAAGATGCCATTTTCAGATCAGAAACTCTCTTCTGGAGCCTGCATTGGAGCATAATTTTTTTTTGAAAAGGCATCTTTATGCCAAGTTCTTCTGTAACAAAAGAACTTAGTCTCAGGAAATCCTTATCAGTCATCTTATGCCTGCCGAAATCTTCCATGATCTGATTATGACCGGAATTGCTCATTCTGATATTTGCGACATTTGTTCTTTAAAGTCCAGAACTTCTTCACTTGCAAAGACTTTGTTAATGTTCAGGATCATGATGAACTTGTCATTAGTACGCCACATACCATCAATAAAACTTGTATTGTACTTTGTTCCGATTGTTGGAGAAGGAGCTATCTCACTATTCTTAAGCTCAAGAACTTCTTTTACGGAGTCAACCATTACCCCAACAAGCACTTCTTCACCATTGAGATTAATATTAACTACTATTATGCTGGTATCAACTGTAACAGCTTTTTCATCAAGGCCAAATTTCTTCCTTAAATCAATTACAGGAAGAACAGTACCTCTGAGATTGATAACTCCTACCATATAGTCCGGGGCTTTAGGTATTTTAGTTATCTTGCTTAATTCAAGAATATTTATAACCCCCTGAACATTAATTGCAAAAACCTCTTCACTCAGCTTGAATGACAGATAGGTCTGTACCTCGTTATAGCTTTCCTGATTCATTGTTCAATTATTTTAGTTTAGTCAATAAATTATTTCTATGTCTTAATCTAAGCTTTATTTAGTTATCTGGTTTTTACCGGTATTTAAAAACTCCGGCTTAAATGTCAGCATGACCCATGCCCAGTTCTGGTATCTTGTATGATCTCCGCCTTTTAGTATCTCCATGGTTGGGGTTGCTAACATAACTGAATATCCGGCCGATAATTCAACATTGTCAGCAGCCTTGAATTTCATGTTAAGGTCAACCTCTGAGCCCAGATACCTGTGGGCTTTAATGTTGTTGCCAGGAACAGAAAGTGAGTCGATGATGTTATTTGTAAGCGACAGGTAATGGTATGACAGTTCTCCGGAAACTTTCCTGCTGAATTTGAACGTCCCTCTGGCGTACAGGTTCAACAGACCTCCGTTTCTTGTATCCTTATCAATCTGTAAAAAGTAATCCATATAACCATAAGTGCCATGACCATTCCCATAGAGGTTATTGAAAGAATTATAACGTGAATCTGTTGAGAACGCGTCATCGCCCGAAAAATACTCTGCCGCAATGATTCCATTTAATGATTTTGTAAAAGCATAATCATAGTTCACCGACATAAAGTAAGCGTTTATTGGTATTCCATCAGGGTTTTTTCCACTTTGAAAATATGATGATGCATATACCCTGGATCTGAGGGAATCATTTTTTAACTGGAGATTACATCCATAAGTATAACGCTGAAATATCGTCTTATAATCAGCTTCTTTCTCATATCCATCTGCAATTCCAATTACTGAAACATTAATATACTTTCCTATATTTTTTTCAGCTCTAAGGAAACCCAGCGATTTATAATTGCTTACTGAATAATTGCTTTCCGATACCTTTGATTTGTCATTATTGTATGCAAGCCCTGCCTGCATGTCAAAATTTTTATGGAATTTGAGTAATAAAAGATCATGTGATGCACCCACATCATTCCAGTTTGACGCTCCCATCAGACGGTTCTGGTCGAACGATAATTCCTGACGTCCCAATTTCACGGAAATTTCATCAGTTATCATTAGTTCGGCCCAGGCCTCAAATATGTTCATTGATGAAGCATCCGTTTTAAGGGCTGATTCCCCCCAGGTCCTGACGTCCTGGACAGAGAAGCGTGTTGATACCCGTTTATCGTTATAATTCATGTTCAGGCGGGTTCTCTGTGAAGTGACAAGAGCCGGGTTCTGATCCTTTGATAAAAGAGTTTTATAACCATCGCGAAATTCAGTTCGTGGCCTGAATTCACCAGACAGAAGAAATTGCGAAAATACCGGGATATATATTGTTGACAGGCTAATTATTAAAAACAGTCTTTTCATTAATCTATTTATTATCTGGTATCTTCCTGAAACATTGATCATAAACTTTCTTCTTAGTTGTAATTACAGTTTGAACGTTAATATATGCTGCTTTTTTCAGGATCAACTCTTCCATTTCCTGTAATGCTGCTTGGGTTATATGATTTAGCCCCCGCATTTACCTTGAAAAGTGAGATCATTTCCATAAGCTGCTGTGCCTGGCTTGCAAGTTCTTCAGAACTTGTTGCCATCTCTTCAGAAGCGGCTGCATTCTGTTGTGTTACATGATTGAGCTGCTGAATGGCATTATTAATCTGGTCAGCTCCTGAATTCTGCTCAATGCTTGCTGACGCAATTTCCTGAACAAGTTTAGCTGTTTTTTCAATCTCAGGCACAAGTTCTTCCATCTTATGCGAACCTTCCTCTGTTAACCTGACACTGTTCTTCGTAAGAGCATCAATCTCAACAGCTGAAGACTGGCTTCTTTCTGCAAGCTTACGTACTTCTGCAGCAACCACAGCAAATCCTTTACCATGTTCACCTGCTCTGGCGGCCTCAACAGCTGCATTGAGTGCAAGTATATTAGTCTGACGTGCAATTTCTCCGATTATTGATACTTTATCAGCAATTTCCCTTATGTTATCAAGAGTTTGCTGCGAAGATGAAGACATATATTTGATTCCTTCTGCTGCATTTAGAGCTATTTTTTCCGTCTGCTTGGCATTTTCTGCGTTTTGCTGGATGTTTGCGACCATTTCTTCCATTGATGATGAGACTTCTTCAGACGAAGAAGCCTGCTCTGATGCTCCCTGGCTCATTTGCTGCGATGTAGTGCTCATCTGATGGCTTGAAGCCGTTATGTTATCGGCCGCGACTTTGAACTCTGTTATTATGTTGGCAGTGGCCTTAACCATCGCATTAAGCGACTCCATCAGTTCATCATTCTCCGACCTTTTCTTCAGATTTACAGTAAGATTTCCACCTGCAATTTCTTTGGCTTTTGTTGTAATGTCGTTCAGTGTGTCTATCAGTTCATTTATATTTTTTATAATAATATTGAAATCACCTTTATACTTTTCAGTTATTAATTTGGGCATATTGCCACTTGAAATTTTTGCAATACAATCAGAGGTTACCGTCAATGGAGCAACAACTGCATCCAGAGTGTCATTATAGCCTTTGGTTATTTCCCTGAACTCATAGTTAGTTTCCATGGGATTTGCCCTGGAAGAAAGCTTTCCTTCGAGAACATCGTCAACAACTGATTTGAACTGTGCTATTATAGAGCGGACAATATTTAGTATATTATGAGAAAGTGCATATGCAACAATGAATCCGACAACATACCCTAATACAAGCAGACCAAACATTGTATAAGTAATGCTCTTCCCCAAAGATATATTTGAAAGCAGGTTGTTTTTTGTCTGCTCATTTTCGAGGGCGATAAGTGCATTGGTCTTCTCATAAACGAGCAACCCTTTTTCGCGTGATTTCAATGATGCATTAAATACCTGGTGATCAATATTAAGAACATCAGGATCATTCACACCAGTTCCTTTTGCCAAAAGTTGGTCTCTTTCCTGTGACAACTCGATTATTGTCTTTGCAGATGAGAGAAATTCGTCCTTAAGCACTAGGACTTCTTTCCATAGTATATCTGTCTCTTCGTCTCTGGGTAGCTGTTCATAACCAGTAATGGCTGTAACTGAACCCTCTATAGCCTTGTTTATATAATCATATTGTGCCAGCCTGTTCTCCCCTGACTGCATCTCATCAATAAGTAATCCTCGCTCACCAACCATGACATTGAGCATTGCCTCCTTAAGCCCGGAAAGGTATTGTGTTGCCGGAACCTGGTTCTGAATAAGAACGGCTTCAGATTTTAATGTTTTTTTTATTGCAATAATCCCTGCAACACCAACTACAATTGTGATGAGATAAAGCAGAACATAACCGATAGTAAGTTTAAAACGAAGTGAAAGATTTTTTTTCATGACAGACATCAGTGTAATATATTATTTGGATAAAGCAATACAATTCTTCCAGATCCTTGCAAAGTTCCAACGAGATCAAATATATTTTTTGTAACTAAGAGACTAAACAAGGTATTTACCTGAAATTAAATTGCTAATACCACGTATTAATACCTGATTTTATACATTATACAATGGTTTATACTTAGCGATGAGGAAGTAATTTGGCCGGCGCGTCTCAAGAGCTTTGAAATGGCCGGCCATTATTTCTTCAGAATTTTTCAAAATTCGTATCATGAACATCCTTCTCCATATGGAGTGATATTCCCTTCTTAGGGATACCTGCCAATAAGTTTTGTTTCACTTTGTCGGCTTTTGGTATATGAGCTATCACCTGAGTCTTATTTTTTTCATGAGTTATCGTCTTCTTTTGGACGGATTGGTTTCCCACTTTAAAATATGAAATCATATCAAGAAGTTGCTGCGCCTGGCTTGCAAGTTCTTCAGAACTTGTGGCCATTTCTTCAGAAGCTGCTGCATTTTGCTGTGTTACCTGGTTAAGCTGCTGAATTGCATTATTTACCTGTTCGGCGCCGGAATTCTGCTCAGTACTTGCAGCAGCGATCTCCTGAACAAGCTTAGCTGTTTTCTCAATTTCAGGAGCTAATGCACTTAACAGTCTGGTCGCTTCTTCTGTGGCTATTACACTGTTTTTCGTCAGAGATTCGATCTCAACAGCCGATAATTGGCTCCTCTCCGCTAATTTTCTTACTTCGGCTGCTACAACAGCAAAACCTTTTCCATGTTCTCCGGCGCGCGCTGCTTCAACTGCTGCGTTGAGAGCAAGGATATTGGTCTGGCGTGCAATCTCCCCTATTATCGATACCTTATCGGCAATGTCTGTCATGTGCTTAAGAGTCAGGGCGGCAGCCTCATTTATCCTGCTTATTCCTTCAGCCGCGTTGAGTGCGATTTTTTCGGTTTGCTGGGCATTTTCAGTGTTTTGCTGAATATTTGCTGACATTTCTTCCATTGATGAAGACACTTCTTCAGCAGATGAAGCCTGTTCGGATGCTCCCTGGCTCATCTCCTGGCTTGTAGTGCTCATCTGCTGGCTCGATGCCGAAATATTATCAGAAGCTGTTTTGAACTCCGAGATGATGTTCCCTGTTGACTTTACCATCTCAGTTAGCGATTGCATCAATTCATCGTTTTCTGATCGTTTCTTTAGATCAACTGTAAGATCTCCTGATGCTACCAACTTAGCTTTTTCAATAATTTCCCTGTTGGCTCTGATAAGGATATTAAGATTTTCTTTTATGTTGTTGAAGTCACCATTATAATTATCAGAGATTTCCTGCGGGATGTCTCCCCTCGATATTCTTTCTACATAGTTTGCGGCCACGTTTAATGGTTCAATCACAGCATCAAGTGTTTGGTTAAAACCAACAACGATTTCGCGAAATTCGGCATTCGTTTCAGCTGCATTGGCACGTGTAGCAAGTCTGCCGCCAACTGCTGCTTCAACCAGCTTCTTCGACTGCCCAATAACAGATTTTATTATATTCTGTATGTTTGAGGCAATAATGAGACCAAGCAGGATAGAAATAATTACAGCAATACTCATAATGATCATCACCAGAGTAATTGTATTCTCAACTGCTGCCCCGTTGTTTTCTGATGTTTTGCCTGCTGTTTCAATGTTATACCTAACAAGATTATCCATAGATGCCTGGTATTTCTCACTCGATGTGAGCCAGGCTCCATTCATAAGAGCTCTTGCTTCCACTTTCTGTCCATTTTCAACATATTTCTTAAACTCCGGAAGAAAGCTCATGTAGTTTGCTTTAGCTTTAATAAGTTCATCATATAGCTTCCGTGCCTGTTCGTCAATGATTGATGATTCATAAGTTTTAAGAATAGTGTCAAAAGAATCATTTAATGATAAAACATTACTCAACTTTGACTGATAGAGTTCATCTGTCTCAGCCATCAACATATCCCTTACATTTATCCTTATTCTCTGGAACCCTTCTGCCAGTTGAATCAGTTCTCCAAGCGGTTTTGTTGAAGTCTGATACATTAATGTGTAAGAGTTGTCAATTGTACGTAATTTCTGTATTGAAAACAGTCCTATAATACCGGCAATAAGCGCTACGCTTAAAAAACCGACTAATAGTTTACTCCTGATTTTAATGTTGTTTAGCATTTTCTTAGGTTATTAGTGATTCTCTATTTTGTTAATTGTATTTGAGTTCATCATTATTAATTTGTCTTTTGAGATCAAGTCCTCACCGAGCAGGAATATTATATTTATGTTTATAATGTTTTTTATTGTTAATGACCTGATTAATCAGGAAAATTCCGAGTTTGTCTAAATTGCCTTATAAACAAGAGTATTGACTACTTTTAAGTGTCATCTGCAAATACCTTTTCGACCAATTTTAAAGACAAACAAGTCTTAACATCATGATCTTTAGCGTTCATAATTATTCAGTTATATTCTTCCTGTGTTACTAAACCAGAGATATGCCTAATCTCAATATCAAAAATATTCATGTGTTAACATTACTAGCTTTCGGGGAACACCGTATTTTTAAAATTTTGGCACTTGAATTAGGCAGGTAAAAACCACCTGATCAACAGACGTACAAAAATCACACGCTGAAAACAACACTCCGGATTGTTGAAATTCCCGTGAAAAGCAAGATGTGGCAAATCTTTAAATGAAATTTATAGATTCAGGATTGAATAGTCCTTCTAATGACTGAGGATATTATCAAAAGTCAAACTATCTTCTGGAGAAATTAATAATTAAAGGCGCTTTTGGAGGGGAGTAAATATAAAATCGACTAAAAGGAGTATCTAAAACCTTTGATACACTCTTTAGATTCTAAAGTTTTTTTGATAACAATTAGGATGAAAATGCCAACACCATATCCTTGTCATCTATCGGTATTGGAATCTGTTGAAATGTCTATTTCCGTTATAATTTAGCGTCCATTATTTTCCTCATTTTACTTTCAGAAGCGACGTTAGTCTTTAACGATCTTCTTACATCATCAGCCTCAAATCTAAAAGATGAGATCATGTCAATTGTTGCGCCTGGCTGGCCTTCACTAAGCCAACTAGATTGTCTTTTGATAATTATACCTGCTAACAACCTTGTTTGCATCAAGAACAAGAGCCACGGTTCCATCGCCGAGGATTGTTGCACCAGATACGATATCCTGTTTCCTGTACAGAGTACCCAGAGATTTCAAAACTGCCTGATATTCACCAATAACATGGTCAACCGTGAGACCTATTTTGGAATCACCATATTCAATTACAACTACCTGCTCAAGATCTGGTGATTTAGTATTAATCCCAAATTCATTTCTCAGGTAAATAAATGGAATATGACCATCATTCACAAATATGAGGTTATTAACCGCATTTTTAAGATCTTCATGCTTGAATTCAAAACACTTGTGAATTGATGAGAGTGGAATTACGAATTTTGTGTCATCTATTTCAACCAGCAGTCCATCTATTATTGAAAGCGTAAGTGGTAACTTTAACGTTATTGTTGTTCCTTTGTTGGGAGTTGATTCAATACTTACTTCTCCCCGGAGGTCTGAGATTTTTCTTTTTACAACATCCATCCCAACTCCTCGTCCTGAAATGTTAGTAACATTCTGGGCAGTTGAAAAACCTGGTAAAAACACAAGATCAAGCAAATCTTTGGACGATATTACAGCTTCGGGAGTGAGTAATCCTTTTTTAATAGCTGTTTCCCTTATTTTAGCAGCATTCATCCCTCTACCATCATCTGAGATTTGAATGAAAACACTTGACCCTGAATGGAATGCTTTGAAATTAATAATACCTTCTTCGGGCTTCCCTGATTTTAATCTTTCCTCTGTACTTTCAAGGCCATGATCTATGCTGTTTCTGATAATATGCATAATTGGATCGATAAGTCCTTCGATCATATTTTTATCGAGCTCTATATCTGTACCCTCTGTATTGAATACAATGTTCTTTTTAAGATCATGTGAAAGTTCCCTTACAAGTCTGTGGAACCTTGTAATCATATTCTCAATAGGGATAAGCCTGATCTCAAATGTGCTATCCCTAAGCCTTCGTGTGAGCTTCTCAACATCTTCAGCCAGAACATGAAGCTCTTTTATATTAATTTTTTCAGCAGCAAGGCTCAATCCTGCCTGTGTGGTAACCAGCTCGCTGACAAGATTGATAAGCTCATCAAGTTTTTCAGAAGAAACCCTGATGCTTGATATACTCTTTAGCTTATTTGTTACCTCATTTATAGTCTTTGTCTCTGTCTGTTCCTCTTTTTTGCCAGGTCCCGTCGGAGAAAGGAACTCTTTAATCTTTTGCAATCCTATTTCTTTTTCCAAAGCAATAGCGGGATCTATAAACTGCCTGAAATTCTGATCGGTAAGAAGATCATTGTCTGATAGTTTCTGAATTGTAAGTGTACAGGAACCTTCAGCAAATATGAAAATATCTTTTATTTTTTCTGTGTTCTCTCGGGTTGAGAGAATTATTTCCCAGGAAATATAGCATTGTTCGGGATCGAATTCAACTTGTGAAGGGATCTTCTCAAAGCTGGGAATTATGAGGCAATCTCCCAGGCTCCAGAAATCATCGATCAGGAATAGAGGATTGGTTCCGTCAGAAAGAATTGAATGTTTTGGGTTAAAGAGTATATAGTATGTCTGTACTTTCCCTGGGATAGATGTGCTCCCTTCAATTCCGGCAGACTCAGTCTGATTGTCACTATTGATTATTTGCCTGATCTTCTCAAGTAATCCTTTGTGTAATGTTTGCACTTCAGTACTGGAACTGGCTTCCTCATCCAGAAGATTCCTTATGTGATCTACTGATATGAGGGTCAGGTCCATCAGATCTGAAGAAAGAACTTTCTTTCCTGTCCTGATCAGATCGTAGATGGTCTCAAGCTGATGTGTATACTGATCGATCATATTAAACCCGAACATTGCACTATTCCCTTTGAGTGTGTGCATTATTCTGAAAATATGCTCGATCATTTCCATATTGCCACTATCCGGAGTATACCTGATAAGGGCATTCTCAAGGTCAATCAGCAAATCCTGAGCTTCTTCGACAAATTTTTTCCTGAAACTATCCATTATCTCATTACCTTGTTAATTGCCTCGAGGAGTTTGGCTGGAACGAATGGTTTGATTATCCATCCTGTAGCGCCGGCCTCTTTGGCTTCCATTTTTTTAGCAGTTTGCGATTCAGTAGTTAGAAATAGAATAGGTGTTGCCTTATAATCAGCATTACTCCTTACTGACTTGATAAACTCTATACCATTCATTACAGGCATATGGAGGTCTGTTAGAATGAGGTCAATTGGCCCATTGTTTAGATGTTTAAGTGCATCCTGCCCGTCATTTCCAAGAAGTACCTTATATCCTTCGTTCTCAAGGGTGAAGCTGACAATTTCCCTTATACTTTCGGAATCATCAACAACAAGAATTGTCTTTGCCATTTTATTCTTATTTAACTTAATTTAAAAAATTTCCCAAATCCTGAATTGATCAGCAACTTGCCGGTTTCTTTATCCAGATCGACTGCCGATACAGTTGTGGTTCTTTTGTTTGTTTCCTGAATGTTTCTGAATAAAACCAGGTTTTGAATTGTTGTGACATCTATTTTCTCAACCTCTCTAAGGTTAATTATAATATTGTCACCGCTGATTTTGACAGTATCAAGCATACTCTTTAGATCAACTGCATTCCTGATACCCAGATCTCCCTCAAGTTTTATTTCCTGCAATCCGTTTTTGTTGCCGGGTGAGGTTTTAAATGTGAAAGTTTTGTTTTTCATCTCTAATATTATGAGGGTTAAAAAAATTCAACATCTTCATTTGATTCTTCCTCAGTATCTTCTTCCTCAGTATCTTCATCTCCTTTGATAACCATATTATGAATAATTCTCTCACTCTCCATAGTATAAGATCCCATCATGTCTTTCAGATTCTCTGATTTCTTACTCCCTGGTGATGAAGGCCTGATCCTTGTGTTTATTCCTGTCAGCTTGAGTATTATTTCACCTACTATCATTTCGAAATATTTACAATAATCATTCTTGCTGATAACATGTTCAAGCTTCTGGAGGATGTTATTATTCATCTCCCTGTTCTGTTTAAGAACCATGTCAAGCTCTTCATTGCCCTTATCAAGCATGTCGAGGATCCTTGTGATTCTAACCATCAGCTGAAGCCTTTCTATCTCAAATTGATTTGTTTCAACATCTGAGCTGCCCATATTCATAATTTCATCCGACAGGTTTTTCAATTCGGTGATATTTTCAACAATGCCCTGACATTTCAAATCGATATCTTTATTGAGGACAACCATTTGTGAATAGACACCCGAAGCTGCTTCGTTGAACTTGAACCAGTTTGTAACGCCATTGCTGCCAATGAAACCGGCAAGATTCGATATAATGTTTTTTTCGATCCTGCCTAATATCTCTCCAAGTTCTTTAAGAAGTTTAAAGAACCCCGTGCCGTCTAATCCATTATTATTCTGGTCGAGGTCAATAATGCCTTTGTCAAGCTGTTTACGTATCTGGGAAAGTAATGTATTTTCAGTCTCGTTACTATCGAATGAAAACCTGTCAGAAATTTCGGAAACTGTTTTCATATCCTTGGCAATTCCCTGGAAATTCCTTGTTATCACATTGAGCGCATTCTGATATTCTTTGCTGACAAGAAGAAGCTGAGCAGCCTGAAGATCAATTATGTCTCCTACTTTTATATAATCATCATGTGAACAGTTGTCTCTTGAGTTATCACCTGCAAGATTAAGATCATCAATGATGCGGTAATGTGATTTTTGTATGTGTTCAATCTTCTGCCTGATTATATCATGGTATTGAAGATGAGTAATTATGTCGCTGATTTTTCTTGTTGTTTCAATTGTCTTTTCTTTAAGAACCGGGAAATGAAGATTGGCTTCATGATTCTTAAGAGTAACTGAATCGATATTCCTGTGAGTTTCAGATGAAAGCTCATTGAATAACTCAAAAACTTTGTCCTTGTCTGTAGTGAGCTCATCTACTGCTGACGAAATCTTGTCATAGAAGATATCAATAAGCTCATTAAGTGATATTATCGTCTTGTGAATTACGCTTATTTCAGAATCCCATTTTTCCTGGTTCGAGGCTGAAGCAGAACCGGTATCATTGTAATTTGAGATAAGCATGTAGTTTGCTGAGAGGAATTTGAGTGTTGTGAAATCCTGTCTCAGGTTTTTTTAAGGTAATATTCAATTGGTTAGAAGCCAGGCTTATATCCTTTAAAACTTTAATCTTCTTCAGATTTTCATTGTTGATGCTTGTCCTGTATGACTCAAGCTTGTTCAGGATACTTTTCAATTCAGCTGAGAGGTCCATGTCTTTTCCTCCGGAAATTGTTTCGAAGATCCTGAACGCGTTTTCAGAAATAAGCTTGGTTTTCGTGTGATAATCCTTCAGATGATTATTCAATTGCATGAAATCTGTGGTCGACCTGATATGCAGATTATTGATCTTTCCATCAATTTCTGATAGTGTCGCTACCAGCTCACCTTTAGAAATATTAGTTTCTGAATTGATACTCATCATTTTTATCTTAAAAAAAGTCAACAGAAATCTTTTGCGCGAAGATTGTAAATGTAAACTCTTCATCAATTTTGGCTCTTGTCAGAGTAGCCAACAGATCTGTCGGGTTCCCATTTAAATCATTGAAAGATATTTCTGTTCTGACCTGAATTTCTTTTTCAGTTCCGTTATTCGAATAAAAAACAGTGAGGTTATTGTCTTTTATTTGAATTGTTGTATTCAGAATTGAACTTATATTTTTCCCGAGTACGTTCTCACGCTCCATTCCCCAAATCTCTTCTGCAGAATGGTTGAAGTATTCGATTGTGCCTGATTGATTAAAGCTTATTACACCGTCAACACAGCCTTCCAAAACTGCAATATTTTTTTTCTTTTCAGTTTCGATATCCTGGATCTTCTTTAAAAGTCCTTTGCTTGCTTCACTTAGTTTTTCACTCAGGTTCAGTTTGATATCTTCGAGTTCAGCTGTATAATTTCTAAGTTTTTCTCCCTGTACTCTCATCTCTTCAGCCTGACGATGGAGCTCAAGCTCGTTCCTCTTCTTATCTGAAATGTCCTGTGCAAGCTCAATAACTTTATATGGTTTCCCACTTTTATCAAAGGCAGGTGTATATGAAGCGCTAACCCATAATTCTCTTCCGTCACTTGTTATCCTTTTGAAATCACCATGTTGAGCTATTCCAATCCTAAGATCTTCCCAGAATTTGTTATAAACCTCTATAGGCTCATTTGATTTATCAGCAAAAATCCTGTCGGGCTTGTTCTCAATATCCTCAAGGCTATAGTTCAACATTGAAAGGAATTTATCATTTGCGGTAATGATATTTCCTTCCATATTGAATTCAACAGTTGCTATTGTATTGTTTATTGCAGAGAAAATACCTATCCTTTCTACTTCTCTTTGCTGCATTTCCTCCTGTGTGGCATTCATCTCCTCAAGATTCTGTCTCATTTCTTCCTCCTGTGTTCTTAGTTCTTCAGTGAGTTTTTGTGAGTCTTTGAGTAGTTTCTGGGTTTGTTTATTGATTGTAGTTCTTGATATTGTAGATGCCACTATCTCAGCAAGTTTTTCAACAAATTGAATTTCAAATGCTTCATATACCTTGAACGATGCAAATTCAATAACACCAAACAATTCATCATTAAAGAGGAGAGGAACTATAAGGATGCATCTGGGGTTTGAGTCACCCAATCCTGATGTAATTCTTACAAAAGAATCAGGAACATCGGTTAGGAAAACAGTATCGCGTTCTATTGCTGCCTGACCAACAAGACCTTCCCCTATCTCGATTGTCTGTGTTATATATTTTTTCCTTCCCCAGGCATAGGCTGATATCAATTCCAGTTTTCTTTTGTCGGCTGTTTCTTCTTCAAGCAGAAAAATAGCACCCTGGTTTGCGTTAATATACCTGCAAAGTTCAGAGATCAGGTTATCTCCCAGAATCTTAAGATCATCTGAGTTTTCACGAAGAATAGCTCCGAATTTCGCAACTCCTTCGGATGTCCACTGCCTTTTTGCATCTTCTGAAACAAGCTTTTGAAGCTTGTCCTTCATTCCTGAAATAGCATAGCCAAGCTTGTCCTTTTCACTCAATATCCTGTACTCAGTATTGAATTTTCCATCACCGATTTTTTCGAGAAAGCTTGCTAGTCCTGATTGATTAATAATAAGTCTGTTGACATATCTGGCTATCCTTCCAAGTTCATCCTTTCTAACAATTTCAGATACAAACGACAGATCTCCTTTTGTTATTAAACCTAACGACTTTTCAATCTTCCTTACAGGGTCAATAATATATGAAAGAAAGATCCGGTATATTGCATAAAGAATAACTGACCATATTATTAAGACAGGAATTATCAGACTTATCTGCTGATAGATTATTGATGCCGAAAGATTTCTTAAAATGAAATAAATGCCACCAAGAATAATCAATATAAAAAAGATTATTATTAGTATAAAACCTGACTTCAGACTAGAAAATTTCAGCTTCATATCTTTTCAGATAAGATTAACTATTAGTAATTCAGGCGTTTAAGACAAGTCGTGATCTCATCTTCGAAACTAAACTGCAGATCTGTTCAACCTGTTCGTCAGTAATAATTACTTTAGAAATACTTTTGTCGAGGATCACAAGCCTTCCATCTACTTCGACTGACTCAGGCTCATGATATTCATAAGTTATTGTGATGTTGTTATAAACAGCCTTCAATTCATTAAGATCAGCAACAATTTGTTCAAAGTATTCATCATTTTTAAAAGCTGACAGACCAAGCAGGAGTTGATCAATAATAACCTTCTGGTTACCTATCCATTCCATAATAGCCGGATTCTTACTTATCTCATAGTTTTTAGATGCAACATAAAATCCCTCAAGCCATGTGCCTGTTACCATCAATATGCTCATATTGGTCCTCTTCTGACTTCTGAGGAAGGCATCCATTTTATTAAAATTGACTGTTGTAAGATAGATCAGGGAGTCCATCTTGTTACTATTAGATGCAAGTTGTTTGATAAGTTCTATATCGAAAAACTGCCCTATATTGATATCATCTGCAAGCTTTTTAATCGTACCGATATAATTAACAGTAAGAAATGATTTCTCATACATATTGATGTAACCCAGGTCGCCGCTGTATACCCCAATACTAAAAGCTTTTGATTTATCAGAATTATAAAATGATGAATTTTCCTGCGAATTGATAAGGGCCTCATTAAAGCCGGTTCCTGAATTTTTGATAATCATTGCGATTTCAATAGGAGAGGGGATTGATTCAATGATGGCATTCATTGATTCAGCTGAAATCTCAATATCTTTAGCTCCTTCTTCGAGCAAACTATTGAGGTCTAATTGATCGCTGCTGTTCTTATTAGAACCACATGAAGTAAGACCTGCAAGTATTATGAACAGTATGAATCCTTTAAGTTTCATGTTATATGTTTTAGTTTTTTACAATTTCTTCTTTACTAAACCCCAGAATACACATTCCACATCCATTTTTTATTCCAGGTATTGAGGTATTTATATAATAAACCCCAGTTGCAGGGCAAGGATATTGAAGTTCCGAGTAATGCTTATCCGAAGCCTCATTGTACGATGTTGCAATAAGTTTGTGATCGCGGTCGTAGAGGCTGATTATCATCTTATTTCCGGGCTGGCCAGGACACGCAATTAATTTGTAGGTTGAGCCTTTGCTGAACACATAAACATTTTCTGTTACTGCTTTCTTTTTAGCTGTATTAAAGGTTCTGAGATAATTATAAGTGCCCAGGTTTGATACGCATTCATCCTTTAACTCATTGGATTCGCATTGGCAATATACCTTCTGATTGAACGAAATAACCAGTATAAATGCCAAACCGGTTGCTGCGTACTTCTTTAGAATTGAATCAAGAAATGTTTTTAAGTGAGTCATAATATGCAGGGTTTTTATTGGTTAGCCATACTGTATTTCAAAAGTATTTTCTGTTTAATATTTAAATAAAAGAGAATCTACTCGATTAAGGAAAATTGACACCTGTTTTAACAAACGTAGATTCACGTGAGAATCCGGGTGATTTTACCTATATTGTATTTTCAAATCCACAAAGAGCTTTAAATATTTCAAATAGTTACCAATTGATTTTTTAAGGCAAAAACTGCAAGGTTAATTGAGTTCCTTGTCTTTGTTTTTGCCATTAGTTCCGCTTTATAAGTTTCAACCATTTTAATACTGATTGATAATTTTTCTGAAATGTTTACCATCGAATGACCCTGGCAGAGAAGCCTTAAGATCTGGTTTTCGGTAGGTGTCAGACTGAAATTCGCTACTGACCTGGTAGCTTTAATCTCTTCTTTTTCAGTGAGTATCATTTTTTGGAGTAGCTTCTGGGAGTAATATTTATTACCTGAGCTGACTTCATTAAGAGCTTTTATAAACTCCTTCTTCCCCGTCTCTTTAAGGAGAAAACCTGAAACACCAGTTTCAACAAGGAAGTTGTAATCTTCGAGACTACAATCCATTGTAAGGATAATAATTTTTAGTTCGGGGTTCTTCTTCAATGCTATTGATGCTGATTCAATGCCATCTATTCCTGGCATTGATAAGTCAAGAAGGACCAGATCGACTTCTGTTTTGCTGAGGATGTCAAGAAAGGTTAAACCGTCACTTGCTTCAGCAACAACTTCATACCCATCTATTTGAGATGTCAGAAAAGCAATAGCCTCCCTGAATATTTTATGATCGTCGACAATTAGAATTTTTTTAATGGATTTCATTTTGCCCACTCTTTTAAGGTGTCTTTTGTAACAATCAAAAATAAAATGACAAATAAGAAATGGAACGGGAGAATACTCCTGTTCACAGGAATTTATTACTTGTTTTTAATGTGGTCTGATTACCTGATAAAGGACAGGTGATTTCACTTGTCTGTCATATTTCAACAAGGTTATGTTTCATTGCATACATAACCAGGCTGATTGAATTTTTAACCCCTGTTTTACTCAGAAGATTCGATTTATGCCCTTCAATTGTTCTGAGGCTTAAGCAAAGTTTATCAGAAATTTCCTGGTTCGAAAGACCCTGGCATATAAGCGTGAGTATCTCATTTTCCCTTCTTGTCAGTTTTATTTCCTCTGAATGGCTCTTTGTGAATGTTTTCACATTATTCATATTCACAATAATATTGTGAAGTATCTTTTGAGAGAAATAATTCTCACCTGTGATTACTGTATTCAGAGCTGCTGATAACTCTTCTTTACCCGATTCTTTCAGGATATAACCGGTAACCCCGGCCTGTATCATCTTATAATAGTATTCTTCATCCGAAAACATTGTAAGTGCAATAACCTTAATCTCAGGATACTTCTCAAGGACTTTAGATGTTGCAGCTATCCCGTCAATCCCAGGCATTGAAATGTCCATAATTACTATATCAACATCAAGGTCATCAATCATCTCGAGAAAAGCTTTACCGTTTGAAGCTTCCCCTACAACTTCGAAACCTTTCATTTTTGAGATCATGAATACTAGTCCTTCACGGAATATCTTATGATCATCAACTATAAAAACTTTGTAAATCTCTTTCACTTGTAGATAATTTGACCAAATATAAAAAATAATTTAGGCGCAAAGATTTAATTCGTTCTCTTCAAAACCGTTCCAGGTTTTTCATAGATAGTTAGGGTTGAATAAAGGCAGACTCCGCCAGGATGATCTGCCTTTAATTTTTCAGGTGGCATAATAAATG
>DATALD010000031.1:0-42965 GCA_036261255.1 Bacteroidales bacterium | reverse complement strand
GTATGAGGATACAAGCCAGCACGGGAGATTTAATCTTTGGAGGCGCATCGGTTGGGACAGTTAAGGCTGAAGATGAACTGAATATGAGAATGGATGGGGATGTTTATGGATCTTCAATCTTACAGTTAAGGAACCGAACCGGAGAAAATGGCGCTATTTTCCAGACCATTCCAAATGCAGCAAATATTGGAACTGATCTGGTTGATTTTATCTTCAGAGCACCGGATGGCGCCGGAACAATCCAGAGAAACATAAGATTCGAGGCACGAGCAACATATGCCAGAGCCGGTGATCCTTCATTTCATTTGGGAGGATCAGTTCCGGATGTCCCAACTCTTGCACTTGGAGATGGATATGCTCATTTTAACACTGGAGTAAGGATTGGAGTTTATGATGCCACCATTCACCCTGTACCTGCACCAACTGCATTGTTACACCTTGACGCCGGAACTACTGCGGCGGGAACAGCACCATTGAAGTTTTCATCCGGGTCACTTCTTACAACAACTGAAGCAGGAGCTATAGAATTCAATAATAATAGTTATTATGCCACAATTACTACAGGAGCGGGTAGTCCTGCTGCAAGAGGAATAATAGGTGTCTTTTTACCAACGATCAATTTAAATAACGCAACTCAAACCATTACGCCACTGGGATCACAGATATATACAATGAGTCCAACAGCTAACAGAACAATTACTTTCGATGGAGCATCTGCAAGTGTGGGTTCAACTATCATCATTATGATTACCCAAACAACAAATGTTAGTAGAACTATCACGTTTTCAGGAGATTGTTTAAAACAAGGTACACTTTCGACAGGAAATACTATTAATAGATCTTTTGTTGTGACTTTTGTATTTGATGGAACAAATTTCATTGAATTATCAAGAACTGGTGCATTGAATTGACACATAAAATATATAGATAAGTATTATTTAAATTTTCTATTAATGAGATATTTCAAATTTTTTTCTTTAACATCTGTTGCAATTACAGTTACGTTTAGTCTAGCAGCGCAATCGACAGCTTCTAAACAGATTGCAACTCAGTCTGATATTAAATTATCTACATCTACCGACACAGTTCAGTATTCCCTGGGCGCCTACATCGGACAGTGGTTCCAAAAGAACGGGTTCAGGGTTACCAGCCAGGCTATCTTCCAGCGAGGCATTGACGACGTGCTTAACAACAGGAAGCTTGCAATAAACGATACAGTTGTTGCTCCCCTGGTGGCTTCGTACCAGCTATCTATTCAAAATGCTAAGTCGAAGGCGCTCGAGGAAAGCCTCTTCGAAGCTCTTAAAGGAAAAGCAGGGGTCGGTGTGCTGCCAAGCGGCGTTCATTATATGGTTGCGAAGACAGGCACAGGCAGACGGCCTGAAGCAAAGGATAGTGTTATCTTCAACACTATCGGGATGTTTCCCGACGGAACTAAATTCGAAGATACTTACCAGAAGAAACAGGCTATTAAAGCTGTACCCGGTAATCTTATTGCAGGTCTTAACGAGGCTATCCAGCTGATGCCCGAAGGCTCAACATGGAGGATTTTTATCCCTTCCCAACTGGGTTACGGCTCGGCAGGAAGACCTGGCATTATTCCGCCCAATTCAGCATTGGTGTTCGATGTTAATCTCGTACAGGTTAAAGCTCAGCGTTAACAAACTCTTTTGATATTGATGTGAAAAACTGAATGCCCGGATTTAATTACATAACAGCAAAAAAAGGAAAGCTCTCATGTTTATGGAGAGGGCTCCTGCTATTGCTTTTATTATGTTGCTCCGGGTATGATGGTTTATCACAGGTAATATCAAACAAAGGGGCTTTCATTAAAATTCATAACGATGTTTTTGTTATTTCAAAAGATGCCATAAACACAACAGGCAGCATCATTAACAACGGTAACCTTAACCTTTTTGGCAATTACACGAGCACAGCAAACACTCTAGGTAACGGATTCTATCGACTTGGAGGCAACTGGACAAATACCGGCGGAATATTTACACCCGGATCAAGTACTGTAATCTTCAATGGCACATCGTTGCAGCTAATATCAAAAACAGGCGGAGAGATATTTAATAACTTCTCACTTGTAAACACCGGCGCAGATCCTTCAAACAGGGTAATTTTAAATGACAATGTTGAAGTTGGCGGAACTCTGACAATGACATCAGGGAATATTTTAACAGGGAGCTCTGTCATGTACCTTTCCGATTTCAATGCTTTATCACTCAACTATATATCTACAAGCGGAAGCCGTGTAATAGGCAAGTTCAGGAGAGGTGTCGGAGAAACAGGTAAGGATTTCCTCTTCCCAATCGGGAATGCAAATCATTATAATCCTCTTAATCTAAAGAATAACAGTTCATTTTTCGTTGCCGGGAATATTCTTTCTGAGTTTATCACCGCCGATCCAGGTAACATAGGTTTGCCTCTTGAAGATCCTCCTGTAGAAGTAGATACAACTTTTAAAGACGGGTACTGGAATCTTGTTGCCGATGGATTTTCATCGGGTGACTACAATATTAATTTAAATGGAACAGGCTTTTCAGATACTGTGACATCAGTTACACGAATCCTCAAAAGAGATACAGGTGGTGACTGGGAGATTGATGGGTCTCACGAGGTTGCCGATACTGTTAAGTCTGTTGCATACAGGAAAAACCTGGGAGAAGACATATCTCCGTCAGGAACACAGTATGCTCTTGGCAGGGCGAGACCACTTATTGTGAAGCAACCTAAGGACACCATTGTATGTGAAGATACAAACCCTTTCTTTAAAGTTATTTCTACAGGCGCCCGTACATTGAAATTCCAATGGTATAAGGTTGCCGAACCAAAAGATCTTAAATTGTCAAATGGCTCTGAGTACAGGGGTGTGAGAACCGACAGCCTTACAATACTAAATGCCCAGCTTAGCGACACGGGAAGATATTATTGTATTATAACTGACAGGTATAAGAAATCGAACAGGACAGATACCGTAACACTCAGGGTTAACAAGATACCTGTTGCCACAGCAACTCCTACAGCACAGGATGAAGAATGTACTAATATCAGTATTGACCAGATATTTATGGGCGAAACTTATGGGGTAGATGACGCAATCTTCCTGTGGACCAGGGATAACCCGGCAGGAATTACTTCTGCGATGCCTCTGGATGGTGTCGTGCTTGCCGAAGGTCTGGCAATACCCTCTTATTCATTTGAAAATATAACTGACAGCCCAATTACTGTAACATTTACAATCATACCGCAAGGACCGAATCCAACTCTATGCACTGGAATACCAATAACTGCTACAATAACAGTAAATCCAAAACCACGTGTTGTAGCTTTAAATATGAAACCTGAGATATGCGACCTTGGTACAACTGAAATAACACTTACATCCCCGACTGCAATGACATCGGGTAACATCAAGTTCGATTATAATATAACGAAAACAGGTGGCGCAGAACTTATTGGAAACACCGATCCAGCGTCAGATCTTTCACGGGGCACAAAACTTGAATTCCAATACGAAAATAATTCAGCTTCAATTCAATCTGTCCATTATTATGTTACACCAAAGGTTGATAATTATGTCTGTCCGCCTGGCGATGTGGTCGATGTAGAGGTTAAGGTGCATGCTGTTCCGGTACTTGGAATAACTGAACTTGAGCCAATGAAATGTGACGGTTCAGTAACCTCCGGCGCTCTCAGGGTTGATATACCTGCAGGAGCAGATCCTTATTCTGTAGAATGGTTTGGACCTACTAATTATCATAATACTACTGATTTCTCACTTTTCGATGTGTCTGAAGGCAGGTATGATGTTATTGTGACTGACAACCTTGGGTGTGTAGGATCTGATTCAATATCTTTCAATGCATCTATTCCGAGGCCATATTTGTATGCCAAAGCAATAACCTGCCGCGATAGCGCTGACGCTAGACTCTATATTGGTGTTAATTCGGGAATATCGCCCTTTACTTACGAATTATTTAAGAATAATGTCCTTATTGATAATGGTAATTTCATAGATACTTATCCTGCGGAGATGAAACAATATGACAATATCTCTGCCGGTATATTCAAGTTGATGATAACAGATAAAAATGGCTGTACAGGTTCGATCTCTGTTAACCTTCAGGATCCACCATTAATGAAAGCAACATTTGACGTAACAAAAGTATCTTGTAAAGGAGGCACTAATGGCTCTGTCAAGGTCACTATGACAGGTGGACGTGGAGGACCATATACATATCATTGGACAACAACTGATGGATTAATAACCGGCGCTGATAATACAAATGAACTTATTGATGTGAGCGCAGGGACATACTATGTAGATGTTAACGATAAGCTCGGCTGCCCGTCGCGTTTCACTGTTATAGTCGGAGAACCTGATGGTATGGAGCTGGTAAGCTTTGCTGCAAGAAATATCACATGCAATGGATTAAGTGATGGAAGCATCTCAATGAAGATTAAGGGAGGAACAGGGGCTTACTCATATTCATGGACAGGGCCAAATGGGTTTACTTCAATTGCAGATACCATATCTGGTTTATTCCCTGGCACATACACCTGTACAGTTACAGATGAGCAAGGGTGTATGCTCTATGCTACTCCGGGAGTTAAACCTTCATTTACGCTTACCCAGCCAGAAGCGATAAGCGTTATCGGTGTTCTCTCATCTTCTCTGAATGGTGGCTATAATATAAACTGTAACGATGGAACAGGGTCTGTAAACATTGATGTTACAGGAGGTACCGGAAACTATTCTTATGAGTGGAGCACTTCAGACGGTTCAGGTATTATTGCAGGAGAGAAAGATCAACCTTCATTAAAAGCCGGCACCTATAAACTTATTGTTCGTGACGGGAATAAATGTCCTGCCACTATAGATTATGTAATTACTGAGCCTGATCCTCTCACAATAAAACTTTATCCTGTCGATATAACTTGTGATGCAGATCAGAGCTTTGATAATGGCTCAATTGATCTTATTGTAACTGGTGGCGTATCCGGTTATTCATATACCTGGTCAAACGGAGCCGCTACAGAAAATATATCAGGGTTGAACGAAGGTACTTACACAGTTACAGTTACTGATTTGAACAACTGTACTGCAAGTGGATCTGCAACTATCAAACTGCCGCCACCGCTTAAGATCTCAACAATATTAAGCCAGTATAAGAGCTATGAGGTAAGCTGCTATGGTCTTGCAGATGGTGAGATATATGTTACTGCTGAATCAGGGCAGGGACCTTTTACCTATTCGCTTAAGGGTCCTGACAATTATTTTGTTGTAAATGCAACAGGCAAATTCCTGTCGCTGAAAGCAGGAGAATATGAATTGGTTGTAACTGATGCCAATCATTGTACGGCACAGGAAGTAATAAGGCTGAGAGAACCGGGCAAACTTGAGGCAAGGTTTGTACTTTCAAACAGTGTCTTTGGGGGATACAATATTAATTGTGCAGGCGACAGCACCGGTACAATAGTTGTCAATCCTCATAATTCGGTTAACAATGTTGCATATATCTGGTCAGATGGGTTCAGCGGCCGGTCAAGATCTGGTCTTAAAGCAGGCGAATACCATGTCGTGATTACAGATGATAACTATTGCCAGGCTGAAGCTACAGCAGTACTTACACAACCTGATTCAATAAAGCTTAGTCTTGTTATTACACCACCATTCTGTCCTGCAATGCCAGATGGAGCAATAAGTACTATCATCAGTCGTGGTATACCTGGTATGCAATATTCCTACAAGTGGTCTGATAATTCATCAACAGAACATCTTATCAATATCCCGGGAGGTTACTATAAAGTAAACATAACTGACCTGAATGGATGCGTTGTTCGTGATTCGGTAAACCTTGTGCCGGAGAATGAGACATGTCTGATAATACCAAACATAATCTCACCTAATGGCGACCTTGTAAATGATTACTGGAACATTGGCAAGAAAGAGCTCTACCCTGATATGGTTATAACAATCTTCAACAGGTGGGGAGACCCAGTCTGGAAGTCAGAGAGAGGTTATCCGAATCCATGGAACGGAAGAGGAAATGGCATCGCTCTGCCAGTTGATTCCTATCACTATATAATTGATCTGAAGGATGGCTCAGAGCCGTTAATTGGTAACATAACAATAGTCAAATAATTATGAAGGCAGTTGCTAAGAGATACATTATTCTGATTGAAGCAGCTTTGCTCACAAGCATTGCCTCTGCACAGCAATTGCCTTTGTACAGCCAATACCTTTATAATAAATTCCTCATAAACCCTGCAGTTGCCGGAAGCGATGGTTATACAAGCTTAAATCTTACTGCCCGCGAACAATGGGTAGGTTATTCCGGCGCCCCAAGGACATTCTCATTCAGCGCCCAGACGCGAATGATGAAGAAGAGCTTTATCCTTAAACAGACAAGGCTCAAGCGCGAAGTATACAGGCCTTCAACAGACGGAAAAGTTGGATTGGGAGGATACATATTCAGCGATAAGAACGGTCTTGTGCAACGTACCGGATTCCAGTTCTCTTATGCCTATCATACCTGGCTAAGGAACAGCACACAGCTCTCATTCGGTCTTGCAGTGACGGGTTATCACTACAAAATTGATGACCAGCAGATTGACTTTGAAGATCCTAATGAACCCTGGATGAACAATAACCTCAGGAAAGGTATGTTCGTGCCTGATGCCACCTTTGGTGTCTACCTGCTTAACGCAAAATACAGCGTAGGGTTTTCTGCCGACCAGCTCTTCGAGGCTTCAGCCAGGATCGCAAGTAATGCATATCAGAATTTCAGGGTAAACAGGCACTACTATCTTTTCGGCTCATACGATTTCGAACCTGCATATAAAACAATAATCCAGCCTTCATTATTGTTAATGTCATCTGAGCTTATTATGCCACAGCTTGATATCGGGGCTACATATATTTACGACAATCATTTCTGGGCAGGTCTTGCCTTAAGGACAAGCGGCGCTATTATTGCCAATATTGGGGTAAAACATGAAAAGATGTTCTTCGGTTATGCTTTTGATTTTACATTGCAGCAGCTTCAAAGAGTAACATACGGTACCCATGAGATCACGATAGCCTGCAAGTTTGGAGACAGCTCGAGGAGGTACAGGTGGCTTGACAGGTATTAGGAAAGACGAAGGGACGGAGTGGACGAATGGAGTATGACTTGATGGACTTAATGGATTTGATGTATAACGACATAACGACTTAGGGACCTCTAAAGCCTTTAAAGCCTATAAAGCTTCTCCAGCCTTCCTCAGAATGTAGACCAGCGAGCTGGATTTTTTTCTGAAGAATGCTGATTTAAAGAAGAATACTGTTCCTTTAAGGATACCTTTTATGAAAGATGCTCCCGACTGTTTGTACTTCTCGCTGAGTAAAGAAATATAAAATACATCGAGGGGGAGTGACTTAATGCTTAGCATTTCGAAACCAGATTGTGCCAAGAAAGAATTTACAGTGGAGGGTGTGAAATGCCATAGATGTCTGGGCACATCCCAGGCTGCCCAATACTCCTTGTAATGTGATGCATCGTATGAGCTACTGTTAGGAAGTGCAATAATGCATCTTCCATCGGGTTTCAGAAGCCTGCTGATCTCTTTCATGTACTCTCCAGGATTGTGGAAATGTTCAAGCACATGCCATAGAGTGATGCAATCGTAACTACCTGTTTCAAGTGAACCGATCTCAGATGGCTCTGATACCTTAAGATTAAACTCTTTTTTTGAAAACTCACGTGCTTTTTGGTTTATCTCAATACCTTCTGCTTCCCAGCCTGCCTTTTTCATCTGTGCCGGGAAATATCCGGTTCCGCTTCCAATGTCAAGCAATTTACCTTTTCGTAGTCCGGTTGAGTTAGTTACATGCGAGGCTTTTCTCCTGAGCATATAGCTCCTGGCGACAAAGTAAAGCCTGTTAATTATTCCTTTTGAGGTGTTACTGTGTGAGATATAGTTTTCAGATTCGTAATATCTGCCTGATTCTTTTTCCGATGGATGATCCTGCGTGAATGTAAATCCACAAACTTCACATCTTACAATGGGAAATGTCTCTTTGCTGACAAAATTGTCGGTGGAAATGAATTTTTCCTTCAGCAGTGATGATGAGCAAAATGGACAAAAATCATGATGCACCATCTTAGCTTATATTTTTATCTTTTTTTACAAAAGCCATCACTACATACCCGGCCATAGCCAAAAGGAGGAGGAGAGAGCTGGCAAGTGAGATCTTGTTACCAATATAATATGAAGCAGGTTCAAATGAGAACCTGATCTCATGATCGCCTGCAGGAACTAACATAGCACGCAATACATAATCAGCCCTGAAATGATCTGCTTCTTTCCCATCGATGAATGCTTTCCATCCCTTTGGGTAGTAGATCTCTGAAAATACCGCGATCCTTTCACCATCTGAGGAATACTTGTATTTCAGTTCATTTGGTTCATAAGATTCAAGGTATATTGTATCACCTTGTGATTCAGGGTATTGTTCTTGTTTAATGTTATTGGTGAACGTCTTGTCTATTATCACCTCATTTGCAGGCTCAATCTTGTTGATTAACGATATTTCCTCATTTGCATTTTCAACAATAACAGGCCTGGAGGCAAACCATGCGTTTCCAAGGGCATATTCATTTACAAGAGGCGGTACGTTGGGGTCTATAATAACATACTTTCCATTAAGCATGTTCAGGGCTTTTGTTTTGTCGAAGACTTTTTGCAGATCTTCGATCGATTCAGCATTTTTTGCAGCAACGCTCATTATCATCATGTCGTTTGTCAATGCAGAATCAATGAGCTCCTGGTAACGTTTCATCTTTACACCGTGATAACCGCCAATAGAATGATGGAAATAAGATGTTGGTGAGTTATCGTTGAATGTTGAAACTGAAAGGTTCAGAACCCTGTTTATTGAAGGATCTTTAAGAATGTATTCATCAGCTAAAGTTGGGGTGAATACTTTTTCGTTCTTGGGAGGTCTGATAAACCTGTCATTGTTAAGGTATCTTTTATCTATTGGCCAAAGGTCGATGATTATGAGTAATCCCAGTCCCAGGATAAAGAGGTTAAGGTTGATCCTTTCTTTAAGGAATGCCCAGATTATTCCTGCTGTAAGGAGAATGAAAATCAATGATCTGAAAGCATCAGCCCTCAGAAGAGCCATTCTGTCAGTAACAAGAGCGTTAAGCAGCCATTGAGGATAACCATTCTGGGTTGATTCGTGTGGCGCTCTGAACGATCCGGCCAGTTTAGGAATAATGAGGAACAAGAGTGTTAATCCTCCAATTATTGCAGCAGCTGTCTTCAGCTTTTTGATTACCTCACTTTTAGATAATGTACCGTTAATAATTTCTCTTAGCGCCAGGAAACCAAGTAGCGGTATACAGAATTCGGCAATTACGAGAGTCATTGTAACAGCCCTGAATTTATTATATGCAGGAAAGAATTCAATGAACAGGTTTGAGAAAAACATAAGGTTTTTACCCCAGGCAAGCATAAGCGAAAGAATTGTGGCAGCAACGAGCCACCACTTTTCAGGTCCTTTAACAATGAAGAGACCGAGTACAAACAGCATGAGAACAACAGCGCCAACATAATGGGGTCCTTCTGTTCCGGGTTGTGTTCCCCAATAAGCCTGCATCTGAGATACTGCATCAGCAGCATTGTTCTTGCGTAGCACTTTTTCTGTTTCAGACCCGGGTTCAAAAGCATGACTCGACCCTCCTTTAAGATTCGGGATGAGAAGGTTGAATGTTTCACCAATGCCGTAACTCCAGTAGGTAATATAGTCTTTATTTAGCCCTGAAGTCTGGTTTTGATGTTCCACAGTCAGGTCAGATTTTCCCCTGCTTGAGTATTTGCTGTATTCCCACGTTGTATAAAGACTGGCGAAATTGATCCCAATTGCAACTAATACAGGTAAAACAAGAAAGACTGATACTCTGAGGAATTTTGCAATTGAATCATTCCTGATAGAATAAATAAGTTCAACTATTCCGAAGACAAGGAGGCAGAGAAATGCATAGTATGTTATCTGGGGATGGTTGGCATTTATCTGCAGGGTAAGAAAAACGGCAGTCAGGATGGCTCCTTTAAATGCATTTTTTCTGTATGCATACCATACGCTGCCGATCATTGGAGGCATATACGAAAGAGCTATTGCCTGTGTATTATGCCCGGCAGCAATAACCTGGAAGAAGAATGATGTGAAACCATAAGCAAGAGCGCCCGTTATAGCAAGCCATGGATTCAACCCGAACAAAACAAGTAAGATATAAAAACCTAAAAGTGATACGAACAATACCGATACAGGTATTTTTATACCTGAAAGAGTTTTGTCAACAATGGTATCAATAATATTTCCGGGTTGCAATGTCGATATCTGGTATGCGGGCATACCACTGAATATTGAATTAGTCCAGAGTGGTTCTTTGCCATATTTTCCCCTGTAGTCCTGTATTTCTTTTGAGTTGATCTTATGAACCTGGGTATCGTTGGCTTTGATCTGCTTGCCTTCTAGAACAGGGTAAAAATAAGTATATGAGAGAATTATGAAAACTATCACGGCAGCGATATGTGGAACTATCTTTTTAAATCTGTTTTTCATAGAAAGCATATTTTATATTATTCAACGAAGACATCATCTTTAATATCCTTAAATGATCTGAGATTCTCTCTTATTTTTCGAAGGTTTGACCATTTACTTACAAACCCTTTGAAAACCCGAATCTCAGATTCCTTGTAAAAACCTACAAAGTACAAAAGTACCGGAAATGATAGAAGTAACAAAAACTTGATGGCAAGCCTCGGCAACAGGTCAATTTCCGTAAGCAGGAGCCCTGAGAATGAAAGAAGTGATCCAAGTATGAAGACAGTCAGGAGTCTCTTGTTTTCATAAGGGACGAAGTAGGTTTTCTGGGCAATAAAATGAAGCAGATACCAATAAAAAAATTGTGATAGCAATGAGGCCAGGGCAGAGCCTGTTGCGTTCCATGATGGTACTAGAAGAATATTCAGAATAATATTGAGAAGCGCCGAAATAAAAACAATCAGGCTTATCCGGCCTGTCTTTTTTGCTGCTACAAGACCATAAATAGAAATTTCGCGCATGTTTACAAAAAACATAGAAACAGAGAGCAATGGAATCAGCATTGATGCTGTCCAGAGCTCCGGTGTCTTTGACAGTAATTTAATTGCTTCAAGTGAAAAAAGTGAGACTCCAACTATTCCGAACATAACAACAAATGAGGAATAGAGCATAACATGCGGGTAGAAAGTTTTATTTTCTTCCGAATCCACTCTTTTAATCATCTGGGGGAACACAGCAAGCTTTATTGTATCAACAACCACAAGTTTTAATGTGGACGATATCTTAACCGCAAGGGTGTATACTGCAACATATTTCAATAATGCAATTGAATTAAGGGCATACCTGTCAACAACGTTAAGCATCACAGTGGCAACACTTGCTATCGCAAGAGGGATCCCATAAGAAATCATTGGTTTCCATGTTGCCAGATCGAAGCGGGGAGTGATGTTCCTGAATGTGTAGGGGAGAAGGGTAAGGATGATTAACGCATTACCAAAAACCTGTGCCAGGTATATTCCTTCAACTCCCATCTTTCTGAATACAATAAAATATATTGTCAGAAGAAGAACTATCACAAGCTTTGCCAGGTTCGTAACCATGAATGTCATTGACCTGGTCTGGAGTCTGAGCAGGGAGTTGACAATGTTGTTAACTGACTGTAATGCAGATGATATAATGATAAGAATAATTGCCGCTTCCCAGTTAGTGTTTTTAAAGAGTACAATTGACAATGGGCTGGCAAGAGGGATAAGGATGAAACAGAAGAAAAGGCTTAGGACAAGCTGTGAAATAAAAGACATGAAGAAAATGCTTTTCTGATTCTCTTTCTGGTCTTTTGCCCAGTACCATCTTGTAAGCGATTGTGGAATTGAGGAAGTAATAAGCGCAATCAGAACCATTCCTGAAATATCGAGCATGCCGATAATGCCGAAATCATCAATTGAAAAATACTTAGGGTCTGTATATAAAGGAATAAGGATGAGCCCGATTAATTTGACAGCTACATTACCAAATCCGAAAATAAAGGTGTCTTTAATAGATGCTTTTAATGAATTCAGCATTCTGACCAACAAAATAAGTTACTCAAAAATACATCAAAGTTGCGAGAATCCTTGTTATTTATCAGCTGCTTGTTATTATTGCTCTGAATGAATTTTTTTCAGTCATATTTCAAATTCTAAATGATTAATAGGTTATTTTGCATCAATTTATATTAAAGATGCTTATAAAGTTTGGTGATCTGAAGCAGGCAGAATATGCTGGTATACAGGAAATGGCTGCATATAATCTTCATAAGGATGTTTTTGACATTCTTAAAAAATGGATTAAGCCTGGCATGCGTGCCCTTGACTTTGGATGCGGTCAGGGTGCATTTTCACAAAGGTTGGTGGATGCCGGATTATCTGTCGATGTCTGTGATTTAAATACTGAACAAATCAAAGCGAACGTTAAAAACAGGTATAAGATAGACCTGAATATGGGGGTACAAGACAATATTCCAGGCAGGTATGATCTCATCGTCGCACTTGAAATAATTGAACATCTTCATAATCCGTGGATGTACCTGGAAGATTGCAGATCACTGTTAAGCGAAGGAGGATTAATTATCTTAAGCACTCCAAATATATCCAATTTCGTTTCCAGGTTGAGGTTCTGCATGAGAGGAACATTGTTGGCTTATGAGAAAAATGATCTGGCACATGGTCATATTACACCATTATCTTATATTCAGTTAGAAAACATGTTCGATTTCTTTAAATTAAGAATCCTGAATAAAGGATATGCCGGTACTATTCCATTTTTTCATTTTTACGGGATAACAAGATTTACTTTGTTGAGAAACACAATTCTTCCCCTGTTTTACCCATTTATGTCAGGTCCGAAGAAGGGCAGAGCGCTTGTTTATTTACTGAGCAAGGATGGGGAGGGTGCCTGAGTCTGATGCAGGCTTTGATATATAGGATTTATTCTTTCAATAAATGCTTTCTCCCCGAATGTATTTATCGCGTATGCCCTGATTTTTTCCCTTTTATATGATTTGATTTTGGCTTCCATCTCAATGATTGCATTTTCTAATCCATTAACATCTCCGGGTGGTATCAATATTCCTGTTTCAGCTGTGACAAAATCCTCAGGGCCACCGCATTTTGTTGAAATAACAGGTAACCCCGCGGCCATTGCTTCAATAAGGACAATTCCGAAAGTCTCATACCGGCTGGGAAGTACAAAAAAGCTTAATCCGGATAAAAAATCACCCAGTTTCGCCGGAATTATATTTCCGTAAAAAATGCAATCATCTTTAATTCCGAGTTCTTCAGACATTTTCTGGAAATCCTGTAATAAAATCCCATTTCCACCAATGTGTAGCTTATACTTTCTATTATTCAGCTTTGACATTGCCATTAGAAGTATGTCAAGCCCTTTGTTCCGGCTGTTCAGATTACCCAGGAACCCGATATTCACTACCTCGCTATCGGGATGTTCAGCAGATGTGATCTTATTTGTATTTACTATATTAGGAACAACAAATACTCTACGATTTACCACTAACCGAACTTCTTTCCTAAGAGAATTACTGACGCAAATTAATGCTGAAGCTTTTTTAAGGGCATAATTAACACAAAGTTTGTGGATAATGCTTCTGTAAAGTTTTTTAATAGCGGTATGTTCTGTAAGAATGCAAGGGATCTTTTTTGCTTTTGAAATAATAACGCCAAGTATACCTGAAGGATAAGAAACATGACAATGTATAATATCAATCTTGTTATCCCGCAATATTGTATTCCTGATAAACCAGTAAGTGTCTTTAAGATATTTGTACTGGTTTATTATAGGGAATGATCTTCCTGTTTTAAAGAAGTACTCTGTAAGGTTTCCGTGTTGTCGTTTTATGAACTGACCACTTGAAAAAGGGGACAGGTTCTCATAATTAACATTGAAACATACAACAAAAACCTGATGATCAGAACTTAATGCCTTCGCCTGTTCCTTAACAAATATCCCGCCATAACTTTCAATGGTACAAGGATATGAGTGTGTCAGGATTAAAATATTCATTCAGACAGACTTTTGTACAAACCGGTAAGATTCACTTTGAGGCTGGCAATATTGAATTTTTGAAGAATTGCATTTTTCCCTCTCATTCCCATTTCTTCTCTAAGGGATTCGTTTTCGAGTAATCTGATAAGAGCCTCATGGAATTCTTCCCTGTTTTGAAAAATCACACCACATGTATAATCTTCAATCAGCTCTTTCTGCGGCTTGCAGTCAGACGCGACAACAGGTTTCGCTCCAAGCATGTAATCATATACTTTGTTCGCAACACCTGATTCATGCTGAGGATTCTTATGAAAAGGAGCAAGGCAGATATCTGATAGATCAAGATAAGAAGGAAAATCTGATGCATCAATCCATGGAATGTAATACACGTATCCTGAAAGAGGATCATTTTCAAGCATCTTTTTAAATTTCAACGAATCGCTTCTGTCAACAGGACCCACTATTAGTAAGTTTGCATGCTTACCTTCTTCAATCATTCTTAAAAAGACTTCAAGTGTATCAAAGATGCCTCTTCTCTCAGCAACTACACCATAATAAAAAATAACCGGATTGTTATTTCGAAATAATGGTCCGATATTCTTTTTTGTGTGATATTCAGGTTTTAAGGGATCAGGAACATTAGGAAAAACTGTGAAATTCTCTCTTTTCAGTTTCTGGTATCTGGAAAGGAGATCGTTCTTAAAACTTTCGCTAAGAACAATTATTCTGTCTGCATAGTTTAAATATTCCTTTTCTTTTTTAGCCCAGGCATGAGGCCGTGATAACAAATGTCTTAAGAAGCCTTTAGTCCAATTGTATGTTGTTATGCTCGCGGGGTAATTTTCATGAAGATCAAGGATCATACTAACCTTTTTCCCTGATTTTTTTATTCCTTTATGAGCTGCTTTTGACATATACAGATCATGGACATGAAGAATAGATATTTCATTCTTCAATATAAAATCCCTAATCCATTGTGCCCATAGGAATTCATAAAGTGGCAGCAAGTTTAAAAAGAAGAACAAGGTGTCTTTGATTTTCCTGTTGATTCTTATTCTTTCGAATTTGCTTCCTGTTGATGTGTCGGGATATGATTTTCGAAAATCGAAACATAAAGTGGTCACATCATAACCTTCACCTGTTATGATTTCCAATTCTTTGCGAACCCTGATATCGCTATTAACATCATTATCTACAACAAAGCCTACTCTCATGCTTCAGGGGTCAAATCGCCAAAAGTCCTTAAAATAGCTATAAGAACTGTTAAGAAAACCGAGCCCAGCATAACCTGAATTATCGGTTGAACAACTAACTAAATGAGACCTTTCACCTCCTGGGAAATTATCAATCCTAACCCAGGAATTAGCAGCAGGATCAAATCTCCAAATATCGGAATACTGGTTTATTGGATCGACTGTTCTGCCACATCCAAAATAACCATATGCGCCGATCGAAAAAGAAATTCCAGAGTTTCGTGGTAGCCCTGGGAAATCAGCTTTTCTATTCCATTGAGAAGTTTCGGTATTATATTCCCAAACCTGATTGCTTATTGAGTTATCAAACCAATATCCTATAACCAGATAGTAACTTTTCCCAATAGAAAATGCTCCTATCTGATTGCCTTTTGTTGCTTCAGTAACAGCATTAATTGACTGCCAGGTATCATTCACAAGTTCCCTGCTTTTTAGCTGAGTGTTTGATAACCCTAAAAACGGACGGCCATCAACGTTAACAGCAAATCCAACATAAAAATTACTAATCTCATCAGGATAATCAGGAATCCGCTCCCATGAATTAGTCGATGGAGAATATTTGTGAAAGTCATAAAACTGAACCTTAGAAGAGTTTTCTGAAGAATAACCACTTCCAAAAAAGCCATTGGTTGAGTTTGAAAATCCTTTTGGAAGAACTCTGCCAGATCCTGGTATATTCGCTTTACTTGTCCAAATACCAGTATTAGGATCAAAGCACCAAAAATCAGAATAAATGCCTGATGATGATGCACCAGCTCCAATATATATTTTTCCGTCTAATGCGAATGATCCGGCTTTATACCTCGGAGAACCCGGAAAATCCGGCAATCTAGTCCAACTGCTGATTATATTAATATCATCTGACCAGGTTGTACCTGAGGGATATACCAGACCTACCTTGAACGATGAGAATCCAAGAAGCTGGTTAGGATTCTGCTGATTATATATTTCAATCTCAATTAATTCTGAGGTTTTACTTTTTGGAGTTATAGTTACTGACTGAGAGGAGTTACCTATAACAACACTCATTGTTGCATTCAGATTAGTACCAAATATCTTGAGAGTGTTACCATATTTAACGCTTGCTGTGGATAGTGAGGTTATTACTGGAACTACAAGTGTTGTGAATGTTAAATCATTACTATAAGTTATTCCAACTGAATTCTCTGCTTTGACACGAATAAAGTATAAAGTACCAGGGTTCAATGATGAAATAGTTGCATTCACAGAAGTATTGGTACTGCCGGATACAGGGCTTCCAACTGCGGATACAGTGCTTCCATATGCATCAGTTGTTCCATATTCGAAGACAACTGTCGCTGGCACATGGTTGGCGTTTACAATAGTTGAAACTTTTACTGACGATGTTGTCAGATTTGAAATTGATGGAAGTGTCACAGCTGGCTTATCGCCTATCGTTTTGAAAGTCAGATCCCCGCTGTAAGCAGAGCCAAGAGAATTTTCTGCTTTGATCCTGAAATGATATACTGTACCAGGAAGTAATGAAGAAAGATTAGCTGAAATCACTTCATCAGTGTTCCCGTTTACAGGTGATCCGGTTACAACAGCAGAAGTGCCGTAAGTTGAAGTAGTTCCATATTCAAGAGTAACAGTGGTTAAAACATGATTGGCATTAACAGTAGCTGAAACAGTTGCAGTTGAAGTTGTAAGATCTGAACTTGAGGGGGTTTTAATAATTGGTAAACCTCCAAGCGTAGTGAAAGTTAAATCATTACTATATACTGTTCCAATCGAATTAACAGCTTTCACTCTATAATGATAAACTGTTCCTGGTAATAATGATGAGAGATTAGCAGAAGCTGTAACGTTGGAGTTTCCATTTAAAGGAGATTCGCTTCCCTGGACAGACTGCCCGTAAGCTGTTGATGTACCATATTCAAATGAGACTGAAGTTTGCAGGTAATTAGGATTAATTGTCGTTGACAAATGCACTGAAGAGGCAGTTATTGACGTAACTTCGGTATTATTTGTTGTGGGAACTCCCCCAAGAGTGGTAATGCTTATCTTATCACTATATGTAACTCCAAGTGAGTTCTCTGATTTTATACGAATATAGTATAATGTCCCCGGGGTCAAAGTTGAAATAGTTGCGGTTACAGGTGTATCAGTATTCCCCGTAACAGGACTTTGTGATACTGTTACAGCGCTCCCAAATGCCTCGGTGGTTCCATATTCAACAGTTACTGTTGTTGAAACGAAATTGGCATTTACTGTGGATGATACATTAACTGTTGATATTGTAAGTTCTGAAGTCAAAACAGTTGATACTGCCGGTGTGCCACCAAGTGTCCTAAAAGTGAGGTCTTCACTAAAGGTTGTACCAAGTGAGTTTACTGCTTTCACTCGATAATGGTATATAGTTCCTGGTAATAGCGATGAAAGATTGGCCGAGATTGTAACATTAGTATTCCCGCTGACGGGCGATTCAGGCGCTGCTGCTGAACTTCCATAGTTTGTTGAGGTGCCATACTCAAATGTTACTGTTGTTGCCAAATGGTTTGGGTTGATACCAGCTGATAACCTGGCAGAAGAATGGGTGATTTCTGTAGCTGCATTATTGATTGCTGTTGGAACTTCTCCAAGTGTTTTGAAAAACAATTCAGCTCCGTAGGATGTACCTTCACTATTTGTTGCAAAAGCTTTATAGTAGTATGTTGTACCGGGATCAAGATTTTCAAGTACACATGTAAAACTACCTAAACCATTTCCAACTGATATATAGTCATTATCTGTTGAAGGATCCTCATCTTTCGACCAGCATATTCCCCGATTGCTTACATCAGCATCTCCGTCGGATATTACATTTCCACTGCACTTGGCAGATGTGCTTGTTATATCAGTAAAGTCATTTGTTTCAACAACGGGCTTCTCCTTTTTTACGCAACCAGAAGTAAAAATTGATAAAAGAAAAGCAACGAACAAAATTTCGAAATACTTTTTCATTGGATAAAAGTTATGTGAATGAGTTGACTTATCACAAATTGAATAAATAGACTTTCAAAATTAAAATATATCCTGAATTACCCAGTTCAGGGATTCATAGACTCATAAATGTAAAAACAAATTATCAATTTGCAAAAATTCTACGATTTACCGGAGCAGATGTACCAGTTTCCGGGTATTTTCACTACGGCTATATTCCTTTGGAGCAGCTTTGTCGGGAACTTCCTTGTTAAACACTTTAAGTATATAACTGGTCATTTTTTCATGATCATTATATGTGCAAGTAATTCCATGCCCGGTTTCTGATATAATCATGGCAGCATCCCCTTCAACAGGACCAATACACAATATTGGCTTGCCTGCGGCCAGGTATTCAAAGAGCTTTCCTGTAATGATACTCTTGTTGCTTGGGTGATCAGGAATTATAAGGAGTAAAAGAGAGCTCTCACGCATGTATCTGATAGTTGTGCTGTGATCAGAATAAGGGATGAAACTGATGCTTGTATTATGTGAATCTAACAGCTCTTTCTGAGATTCCTGTACTGATCCGATGAATCTAATTTTTAATTCAATACCTTTATTTTCAAGTTCCTTAATACATCTTAGAAATCCATTGATGTTGTATTTACCCGAGAGTGTTCCTGCATATGTTATAATGAATTCTCCGGAGTCTTCAGGTAAAGGTGTATTGAAATCTTCATTGTCATAACCGTTTGAAATAACGGTTATCTTTTTCTCAACGTCAGGCACCTTCATAGAGAATAAATTTCTGAGGGATTGTCCAACAGTTATTATATGATCGGATCTTTCAAGAACTCTCCTTTCAAGTTTTTTATCAATAAATTTTGAAAGAAAAGTTGGATAGAACTGGTCATAATAATAAATGTCTGTCCAGGGATCACGCAGATCTGAGATCCATTTGATACCCGGGAACTTATTCTTCAGCTTTAATCCTATCAGTTGTGTTGAATGTGGCGGGCTTGTTGTGATTATGTAACTTATACCATGTTCTCTTATAAGCTTGCAAGCCTTGCGAAAGGCATATTTGTTCCAGCCTTTTCTTGGATCAGGAATGAATAAATTGCCCCTTAAAAACTGTGAGATTTTACCTTTAAATGAATCGTCTGCATTATTCGCAAAACCAGCAGATGGAATTTTCGATTTGTCTTTTCCCAACAGGGCAAAGTAATCAAGAGCTCTTGTCCTGAATACGTTAACCTTATCGATAACCTCATTTTCAAGAGTTTCATCAATAACCGGATATGCTGCATAGTCAGGATCAACAGTAATCACATAAGGCTCCCACCCATATTCCGGGAGGTATTTTGCAAACTTTACCCACCGCTGAACACCGGCGCCACCACTCGGTGGCCAGTAATATGTTATGATAACCAGCTTCATTGGAGAGGAAGTAAAAGCTGTAAAGGCTTTAAAGGCAAATAAGGAGGGATTGTTAAAACTGATTTCATGATTTTGAAATGCTGGTTATTAGAGAATTAAGAAGAAAACTAACTTCAGTTGACAGGCTTTCAACAGAGTTATATTGTTTCTCGTCATTATATCCAAGATCTTTTGCTAACAAGAGATGATATCGTGTTTCTTCTAACGATCCTCTTGAATTATATAGAAAAGATAAAAATTCTTTGTCTGTTTTTTTCGATTTTCCTTCAACTATATTTGAAGGAACTGACATAGCAGATCTCCTCAATTGTGTGATAAGCCCAAATTTCTCATTATCCGGGAAAGTATGAGAAAGTTTATATATTTCAATAACCAGCAAATGGGCTTTTTGCCAAACAATCAAATCTTTCCACGGATGAGGCATATTAAAAAATTTTAAAAAGATATCCTTTATTCCAGCCTCTTCAGCCTACTTATCCTCAGCCTCTAAAGCCTTTACAGCCTCTAAAGCCTCTAAAGCTTCTTCAACAACGTCCTGATCGCTACCTTCTCATCAATAATATCAAGCAGCTGTGCGATCTTCACCCTGTCCTGCTCCATTGAGTCGCGGTACCTGATTGTTACTGACTGATCTTCAAGCGTCTGATGGTCGATTGTGATGCAGTAAGGTGTTCCGATAGCATCCTGGCGCCTGTATCTTCTGCCTATTGAGTCTTTATCATCGTACTGGCAATTGAAATCGAACTTCAGGTCATTTACGATCTTTTCAGCAATTTCAGGAAGGCCATCTTTCTTAACGAGAGGCATTACTGCAAGCTTAACGGGAGCAAGAACAGCGGGTAGTCTCATAACTACTCTCGAGTCGGCGCTACCATCTTCTTTCTTAAGCTCTTCTTCAGCATAAGATGCTGAGATGACCTGAAGGAACATCCTGTCGACCCCGATTGATGTTTCAATGACATAAGGGACATAAGATTCACCTTTCTCAGGATCAAAATACTGGATCTTCTTACCGCTGTATTTCTGGTGCTGGCTAAGGTCAAAGTCAGTCCTGGAGTGTATACCTTCAACTTCCTTGAAACCGAATGGGAATTTGTACTCTACATCTGTTGCAGCATTTGCATAATGTGCAAGCTTTGTATGATCGTGGAACCTGTAGTTCTCTGCACCAAATCCGAGAGACTGGTGCCATTTCATCCTTTTTTCTTTCCATTTTGCAAACCATTCGAGTTCGGTACCCGGTTGTACAAATAATTGCATTTCCATCTGCTCAAACTCTCTCATCCTGAAGATGAATTGTCTTGCAACTATCTCATTCCTGAAGGCTTTCCCTATCTGGGCAATACCAAACGGAAGTTTCATCCTCCCTGTTTTCTGGACATTCAGAAAATTGACAAATATTCCCTGTGCTGTCTCAGGACGAAGAAATATTTTGCTTGCACCTTCGGCTGTTGAACCCATCTCTGTTGAGAACATCAGGTTGAACTGTCTCACTTCTGTCCAGTTTCTGGTTCCAGAGATAGGGCATACTATTTCATTGTCAATAATTATCTGTCGTATTTCCTGGAGATTAGAATCATTAAGAGCTTTAGCAAACCTGTTGTTTATTTCATCGAGTTTTGCCTGGTTTGCCAAGACTCTCTGGTTTGTCTCCCTGAATTTTTTCTCATCAAATGAATCCCCAAATTTCTCCCTGGCTTTCTCTACTTCCTTTGAGATCTTCTCCTCGATTTTGGCCATGTGCTCTTCAATAAGGACGTCGGCTCTGTATCTTTTCTTCGAATCCTTATTGTCGATAAGAGGATCATTAAATGCATCAACATGGCCTGAAGCTTTCCAGATTGTAGGATGCATAAAGATTGCTGAATCAAGACCCACGACGTTATCATTGAGGAGAACCATACTGTCCCACCAGTATTTTTTGATGTTGTTTTTTAGTTCAACTCCATACTGTCCATAATCATAAACAGCGCTTAATCCATCATATATTTCACTTGAAGGGAAAACATATCCATACTCTTTGCAGTGAGCTACTAGTTTTTTAAAAACGTCATCCTGGGCCATAATAGTTAATGTTTAAAGGAAGCGCAAAAATAGTTGAAAATGTTCTCTTTTACAACCTTTAAGCATAACATGGAATGAATGAAAATGAAAACATTTGCGACTTCCGGTCATTCTCTGTTGGCTTCATTATGAGATAAGATTACTATATTTACATTCTTGTTTTAAAGAGATGAAAAAAAGGACAGATTTCCTTGTCATAGGTTCGGGAATAGCCGGTTTAACATTCGCGCTCAAGGCTGTTAAGTATGGGAAGGTGACAGTTGTAGCCAAGTCTGAACTTGGTGAGACCAATACCAGATATGCCCAGGGTGGGATAGCCGCCGTCTTCAGGGAGCCGGATAATTTTGAAAAACACATTGCTGATACTATGATTGCAGGTGGTGGCATCTGCAACGAAGAAGTAGTTCGAATGGTTGTACAGGAAGCTCCTGAAAGGATAAAAGACCTTATTGACCTTGGCGTTACTTTTGATAAGAAAGAAGATGGTTCTTATGACCTTGCAAGGGAAGGCGGACATACAGAATACCGTATACTCCACCATAAAGACAGGACAGGCGAGAGCATCCAGAAAACACTTATGGATCGTGTGAGGAAAGAACCTGGTATTGAAATTCTGGAACATCATTTTGCAATTGAAATAATTACACAACATCATTTGGGTGAAGTTGTAAAAAAGAATCATCCTGGAATAAAATGTTATGGAGCGTATGTTGCCGATCTAGTCAACCAGAAGGTAATTACATTCCTTTCCAGGGTAACTGTTGTTGCCACAGGGGGAATAGGTAATGTTTACCTTACCACAACAAACCCCGAAGTTGCAACAGGCGACGGCGTTGCAATGGTATACCGCGCAAAGGGGACAATTGAGAATATGGAATTTATCCAGTTTCATCCAACTTCACTTTACGATCCGGGGAAGAGGCCTTCATTTCTCATAACCGAAGCATTAAGAGGTTTCGGAGCCGTTTTAAAGAATATGGAAGGAGAGAAGTTCATGAAGCGCTATGACAGTCGTGAATCTCTTGCTCCAAGGGATATCGTTGTACGTGCAATAGACAATGAGATGAAGATGTGGGGTGATGATCATGTATGGCTCGACTGTACACATCTCGATCCGGAAAAACTTAAAGATCATTTCCCTAATGTATACGAACACTGTCTTGAACGTGGTATTGATATTACACGCGACATGATCCCTGTAGTGCCATGTGCTCATTATTCATGCGGCGGTATAAAAGTCGATATGAACGGGCAAAGCAGTATCGATAGGTTATATGCTCTTGGAGAAGCTTCTTCGACGGGCCTCCACGGAGCAAACAGGCTGGCATCCAACTCTCTTATCGAAGCTGTTGTGTATGCCCATCGGGCATCACTTCATGCTGGTCCTCGTATTGGAAGCCTCAATTTCCAGGAAAATGTACCTGTCTGGGATTATAAAGGCACAACACACCTTGAAGAAATGGTGCTTATAACACAGAGTGTCAAGGAAGTACAAATGATTATGAGTAATTATGTTGGGATTGTAAGGTCCGATATAAGACTTGAACGCGCCCTGAAACGTCTTGACATACTTTACGAAGAAACCGAAACACTATATAAAAAATCACTTATTTCACAAAAAATATGTGAGTTAAGAAACCTGATAAATGTAGGTTATATTATTATTAAAATGGCCAGGAACAGGCATGAGAGTGTGGGCTTACATTATTCTATAGATTACCCAAAACGATCCAGTTCTGAATTCTGAAATCTGAAAATATGAATCATCTTGAACTTGCCTTCACCGGTAAAAACAACTTCTGGAGATACCTGGTGATGATAGCCGCAGTTTTCATTGCATCGAATACAGTTGGTGCAATACCTTTATTAATATTTGGGGCCCTGACGTTGGCTGACAATCCTGATGCTATAAATAAGCTAGCAGAAAATCCTTCCGATATGTCGGCTCTTACTCAAGACCCTTATTCGGGATTACTTTCACTTCTCTTCCCTTTTATTGCAGGACTGATTGCTTTTATAATTCTTGTAAAACCTATCAATAACCGTTCTTTTAGAATGACCGTAACCGGCTCACCTCGAATAAGATGGAATCATTATTTTGTTTCCTTTGTTGTCTGGACATTCCTTTCTTTTTTGTACCTCGTAATGTATATGAGGGTAGATCCGTCAAACTTTTTTTTGAACAATGCTTCTATAACATTACTCTATATCGCCTTTATGGCAGTTGCATTAATACCTTTCCAGGCAGCCTTCGAAGAGGTATTATTCAGGGGTTACCTGATGCAGGGCTTTGCTACAATTGTAGGGAACAGGTGGTTCCCTCTTATAATGACATCAGTGTTATTTGGACTTTTACATGGGATTAATCCTGAAGTTAAGGAATATGGTTTTTTCACCATGATGCCTCAATACATCCTGTTTGGGCTGATATTCGGAGTTGCTACTTTACTTGACGATGGCGCCGAAATTGCAATGGGAGCACATGCAGCTAATAATATCTTCCTTGTTATTATGGTTACTCAGAAGTCTTCGGCTCTTCCAACACCTGCATTATATGAACAGCTTAATATCAACCCCTGGACAGAATTTACCGGTTTGCTGTTAACAGGTCTTGTCTTTATATTGATAATGAAGGTAATATTCAAATGGCCTAAATTTTCAGTCTTGTTAACAAGAATTAGTTAGTTGATGCTTCTCGTTTCTCGTTTCTCGTTCATCGACCTGCACGACCTGCACAACCTTATACGTAAATTGAAGTCCTGTCTTCGCTCCTGAAATCGCCCCACTGGTTCTTAATTGACTGGATGAGCATTTTTACTTCGTCGGCTTCGGGAGCTGTTAGCAATTTTAGTCTTGTTTCCTTGAAATGAGGAAGTCCTTTAAAGTAATTTGAAAGATGCCGGCGCATTTCAAATATTGCACTTCTGCCATCTTTGAACTCCAGCGATTTCTCAAGGTGGAACAGAGCGATGTCTGCTTTTTCCGCAACAGTTGGTTCCTGTAGAATTTCACCTGTAGAAAGGTAATGACGAATATCCCTGAAGATCCAGGGTCTGCCTACAGTGGCTCTCCCTACCATTATGCCGTCAACACCATATCTTTCGAACATCTCTTTTGATTTAACTGGGCCATCGATATCTCCATTACCTATAATTGGAATTTTCATCCTCGGATTATTCTTTACGGCGCCAATCAGTGTCCAGTCTGCCTGGCCCTTATACATCTGTGCCCTTGTGCGACCATGTATTGTTAGTCCCTGTATACCTATGTCCTGGAGCATCTCAGCAACCTCGACAATATTTTTACAGTCGTCATCCCATCCGATTCTTGTTTTAACTGTAACCGGCAGCTTCACTGTCTTAACTATTGATTCGGTCATCTCCAGCATAAGGGGAATATTTCTGAGCATACCTGATCCGGCTCCCCTGTTGGCAATTTTCTTAACAGGACATCCAAAGTTTATGTCAATAATTTGGGGATTTGCTTCTTCTGCTATCTGTGCTGCTTCGACCATTGCGCCAACAAGGTGTCCGTACAGTTGTATACCGATGGGTCTTTCGTAATCGTATATATCAAGCTTTTTTACACTCTTTGCTCCGTCGCGAATAAGTCCATCGGAAGAAATGAATTCTGTATACATCATATCAGCGCCCAGCTTCTTACAGACCATCCTGAAAGAAGGGTCGGTGATATCCTCCATTGGAGCGAGGAATAATGGCTGATCCGGCAAATTGATACCCGCAAAATTCATTTTGCAAAAGTACAAAAACTGACTCTCCAATGAAATACCAGGAAGTTATAGTCTTAGAAAATTGCAATGAAGAAATTAAAAGCAAAACGCGAACCTCACCTTCGCTAAAGCTTCGGTGAGCAAAGCCCGAAACGCGAAACAAAGCCTTCTTATAGCTGAGCCTGTACCTGGTTTTCGGTTTTGTTCAGTTCATTCTTCCTGTAGAAGTATACGAGCCCATACTCTTCGCATTTGCTCATCTTCAGGTCCTCTGGCAATGTGCTATTGGTAGATTCGATTTCATTCCAAAGCTGAACGATAATCTCATCAGCTTCTTTTCTGAGAACAACATTTTTTTCAGTGTAATCAAGTGTTCTTTTTGCAAGTGTATTGTGAAAAGTCCAGGCTTCGATGAATTTTTCAAATCTTACTTTTACAACGGCAATGGTTGGATTTGTTATAGGGCTTCCCCCTTTCCTGATCCTGAATTCTTCTCCTTCAATGATCCTTCGGCCCCAACTCATAAGTTCAGACTCAGTATTTAATGGAGGAACAGTTGAGTCATCAGTAGCGAGTCCATAAAAAGCTCTGGTTTCAGTCTGAAGATCGCCCCGTAAAATGGCCATATTCATCACCCTTATAAAATGGGTAAGATAAATACGGGCTTTTTTCATTATCTCGTAATAATCTCTGTTTTTTTTATTCTGAGCAGCCATTGTTTGCCTGTAGAGTGAGAGGTTGTGCTCATACAGGGGCAGAAACCTGTGTAACTGGACAATTGTTTTTGAAGAGAATGCAAGTTTGTTTGGTGGCAGTTCTTTCGCTTTCTCGATAGCGGTTCTCATTGCTTTGATCCGCGCTGCATCGGTGTTAGGTAGTCTTCTGTAAGGCATCGTTCCAGTTATATTGTTGATAAATTTGTTCCCAACTGAAGCGAATATATTAATACTTTCTTAAAAACCAAAGCATTCGCATAATTTATTGAGTTGAATATGTCATAATTACAAAATTTTGATAATTACAAAATATTAATTTTTAGATATTAACAACAACATTTCACCAGTTTTAAGATTTAAAAATTAAAAATGTTTCATAAAAAAACCACTTCATTTAGAAAGTAAGATGGCAAAGCAGAAACTATGAAGAAGGGGTTATATAACTAACAATCGTTGTATCTGTTTTAATTGATGCAGTCATGAACTTTTTTGAATTTAAAATTTCAAGTATCGGCGCTGGAACAAATGGCTAAGCTTTAAAAAACTGTACTTTATTGAACGATGATCTTCATATCATGTTCATTTGAAAACAACATTCTTTTCCTAAAAACATTAGGCAGGATTAAATGATAAGATCATTTGGAATAGGCTGTTTTTCATTTAAATAAGATAGTTTATCTGCACCAATTTTATTATATTTGTATTAATCTCCCTCTTTTAATCTAAACACATCTGATTATGACACCAAAAAAACTGTGGATTGGTTTTTCACTTGTTATGATTCTGTCTTTTGCTGTACTGGGATATTATGGGAAAGAAATATATCATCAGGCTCCTCCTGTTCCGGAGAAAGTGATTTCAGGCAACGGTAATTTGTTTTTTACAAGTCAGGATATAAAGGATGGTCAAAATGTCTGGCAATCATTGGGTGGCCAGGAAATTGGAACTGTCTGGGGACATGGCGCCTATCAGGCGCCCGATTGGAGCGCCGACTGGCTGCACCATGAAGCAGTTTTTATCCTTGATAAACTTGCAATTGAACACGAGGGTTCTTCTTATAATAACCTGAGCGAAGAGAAGCAGGCCTACCTTGAAGTGCTTTTACAGAAGGAACTAAGGACAAACACTTATGACCCGGGAACTGGTGTATTGAGCATTTCGGATTTAAGGGCAGAGGCAATTGCCTCAAACAGCGCATACTTTACAGGCCTTTTTACAAACGATCCTGATCTTGCCGGATTGAGAGATGCATACAGCATTCCGGAAAATTCTATAAAAGACCCGGAAAGAGCAAGGTTGCTTAATTCATTTTTCTTCTGGACTGCATGGGCTTGTACAACCGAACGACCTGGCCAGGAAATTACTTATACAAACAACTGGCCTTCAGAGCAACTGGTAGGCAACAGGCCAACAGGATCGTTGATACTTTGGACAGGTTTCAGTGTGATAATTCTTCTTGCAGGAATTGGTATTATGGTCTGGTATTATGCAAGATTAAGATCCGAACCGTCTGAAACAATAGTTCCTGCTTCATACCCTGTCCTTAAAGAACAGCAAACACCATCGCAGCGGGCAATAATAAAATATTTCTGGGTTGTGTCTGCCTTAATACTTGTACAGGTACTGCTTGGGGTAATAACAGCGCACTATGGGGTGGAAGGGCAGGCGTTTTATGGAATACCGCTGGCTGACTTTCTTCCATATTCTATTACAAGAACATGGCATGTTCAGATCGCAATCTTCTGGATTGCCACTTCGTGGCTTGCAACTGGTCTGTATTATGCTCCAGCAATATCTGGACATGAACCAAAGTCCCAATTACTAGGCGTTAATTTCCTGTTTATTGCGTTACTTATTATTGTTGTTGGTTCCCTTGCAGGCCAATGGATGGGTGTAATGCAAAAACTAGGCCTCATTGAGAATTTCTGGCTTGGTCACCAGGGTTATGAGTATGTCGATCTTGGAAGGTTCTGGCAGATATTTCTAGTTGTTGGTTTGTTTTTGTGGCTTTTTCTCATGGGAAGAGCAATATGGCCAGCCCTGGTTCATAAATCGGAAAATCGCAATCTTCTGTTGCTTTTCCTTATCTCATCAATAGCCATTGCTGCCTTTTATGCATCAGGATTGATGTGGGGGCGGCAGACAAACCTTGCTGTTGCTGAATACTGGAGATGGTGGGTCGTTCACCTTTGGGTTGAAGGTTTCTTCGAAGTTTTTTCAGCTGTCGTTATTGCATTTCTTTTTGTGAGACTCCAGATATTAAAGGCAAAAACTGCAACAACAGCTGTATTGTTCTCAACAATAATCTTTCTTTCAGGAGGAATTCTTGGAACATTCCATCACCTTTATTTTACCGGTACTCCTACTTCGATAATGGCTCTCGGTGCAACATTCAGTGCCCTCGAAGTTGTACCTCTTGTGCTAATGGGTTTTGAAGCCTGGGATAATGTTAAATTGAGCAGGAACCCTTCGTGGGTAAAAAAATATAAATGGCCCATATATTGCTTTATTTCGGTTGCATTCTGGAATCTTCTTGGCGCAGGTATATTCGGTTTTCTGATTAATCCCCCTATAGCTTTGTATTATATGCAGGGTCTTAATACAACACCTGTGCACGGTCATACTGCTCTTTTCGGTGTCTATGGTATGCTGGGTATTGGACTTATGCTTTTTGTACTCCGCGATCTGAACAAAGAAGCTGAATGGAAAGAAGGACCATTAAAATTTGCTTTCTGGGGTATTAATATCGGGCTTGCTGCGATGGTACTTATTAGTGTGTTGCCGATAGGATTGATTCAGACTGTAGCAAGTGTAAAAGAAGGACTATGGTATGCCCGTTCGGCAGAATTTATGCAGACACCATTCGTACATACGCTAAAATGGCTTCGTGTTATAGGTGATACAATATTTGCACTCGGTACATTAGCGCTTGCATGGTTTGTTTTTGGTTTGAAAGGTGGCTGGAGCATTATAAAAAAATAACTACATTTCACATATCTTAAAACAAAAGAAAAAACAGCATTATGTTCAGCAGTAAAACGTATTCAGGCAGGAGAGAAGAGCTTCAAAAAAAAATCAAATCGGGCATTGCCATTTTTATCGGGAACACCGAAGCGCCATTAAACTATCCTGGTAATACTTACCATTTCAGACAGGACAGCAGTTTCCTTTATTACTTCGGGCTCGATCTCCCTGGTTTTGCAGGTGTAATAGATTTTGATTCGGGTAGTGAACGTTTGTTTGGGAGTGATTTTGATATGGACGATATAATCTGGATGGGTCCCCAGCCAACAGTCAGGGAGCTTGCAGCAAAATGCGGCGTAAATGATACCGGTTCAATGAAGGATCTTGAATCTTTTGTTAATGATGCAGTGCAGAAAAAAAGGAAGATCCATTTTCTTCCTCCATACAGGGGCGAGACAAAAATGACTCTGGGAAGGTTGTTGAAAGAGAATCCCTGCCAGATGTCTTCTGAATCGTCAACTGAACTTATAAAAGCAGTTGTATCAATGCGATCCTTTAAGACTGGCGAAGAAGTTGCCGAGATTGAAAAAGCTGTTGAAATTGCCTATGACATGCATGTTACTGCAATGAAAATGTGCAGGCAGGGGATAAGGGAGCATGATATTTTTGGGACAATCGAAGGTATTGCTTTGGCCAAAGGAGCGGGTACCTCTTTCCCTGTTATCCTAAGCATGAATGGTCAAACACTTCATAATCATGATCATTCAGGAGTTCTGAAAAGTGGACGGATGATGATAACTGATGCCGGAGCCGAATCGTTGATGCATTATGCTTCAGATATAACAAGGACAACCCCTGTTGGTGGAAAATTTGGGCCTGAACAGAAGGAAATCTATGAGGCAGTCTTAAAGGCTAACATGCAGGCAATAAATATGACCCGGCCCGGTATCTCAAACAGGGATGTGCATTTCATTGCCTGCAAGACCCTTGTTTCAGGGTTGCAAGAGCTTGGAATTATGAAAGGCGATATCGACGAAGCAGTTGCCGATGGCGCTCATGCTCTTTTTATGCCTCATGGTATCGGACACATGCTGGGTCTTGATGTGCACGACATGGAAGCTCTCGGAGAGAACTATGTTGGATATAGTGATGAGATAAAAAGAAGCGACCAGTTTGGTACTGCTTTCCTTAGATTTGCTCTTCCATACAAACCGGGGCATGTTTTTACTATTGAACCCGGATGTTATTTTATCCCTGAATTGATTAACAGATGGAGCGACGAGAAGAAATGTGCTGATTTCATTAACTATGACAAGCTGGAAAAATACATGTCGATCGGAGGAATCAGAATTGAGGACAATGTTCTGATAACAGAGAATGATCATAAAGTGCTTGGGAAAGCAATACCGAAGACGATTGAGGAGGTTGAGAAGACATGCGGATCGATCTGAAGGTCCCGGGTACTAGGTTCTGGGTTCTGTGCATCCTAGCACCTAGCACCTAGTACCTAGTACCTGGCACCCGTTTAATACGACTTATAATACTCCCTGTACAGCTTTGCAATATTCACAAGCTTGATTTCCTTTGGGCATTCTGCTTCACAGGCTCCTGTATTTGAGCAGTTTCCAAATCCAAGTTCATCCATCTTAGCGACCATTGCCCTTACACGTTCTTTAGCTTCAACATGTCCCTGAGGTAGTAGTGCCAGTTGTGAAATCTTTGCTGAGACGAAGAGCATTGCCGAGGCATTCTTACATGCAGCTACACATGCTCCACAAGCAATACATGTTGCTGCATCGAATGCAGCATCTGATTTTTTCTTAGCAACAGGTATTATATTAGCATCAGGCGCTGAACCTGTATTTATTGAGATGAAGCCACCTGCCTGGTTTATCTTATCAAATGCCGATCGATCAACAATAAGATCTTTAATTACAGGGAACGATTTTGCCCGCCATGGTTCAACCCAGATAGTTTCGCCATCCCTAAAATTTCTCATAGATAAATGGCATGCAGTTATTGCCTTCCCGGGGCCATGCGGATAACCATTAATGTACATCCCGCACGATCCGCATATTCCTTCCCTGCAATCGTGATCAAAGGCAACAGGATCTTTGTCTTCCTCAACAAGCCTTTTATTCAATGAATCAAGCATTTCAAGAAACGTCATCATTGGTGATACTTCATCCATCATATAAGTCTCAAATCTTCCGTTTGACTTAGAGTCTTTCTGTCTCCAGATTTTAAGTAAGAGCTTCATTGTATCTCTGTTTTTTCTTGATCTTCGGATGGTTAAGGTTATTTATAACTTCTGACTTTCATCTCAACTGTTTCGAACGTAAGTTTTTCTTTATGCAGAATGTGTTGCTTTTCATGTCCGGCATATTCCCACACAGCCACATAAGCAAAATCATCATCATTTCTTAATGCTTCACCTTCGCTTGTCTGAAACTCTTCCCTGAAATGTGCTCCGCATGATTCTTTCCTGTTTAATGCATCAGTAATAAGCAATGTGGCAAGCTCAAAATAATCTGCTACTCTGCCTGCTTTCTCAAGCTCGGGATTAAGCTCATTGATAGTACCGGGTATGTTAAGATCCTTCCAGAATTCTTCCTTCAACTCCTGGATCATACCCAGAGCCTTTTTGAGTCCTTCTTCATTTCTTACCATACCACAGTAATCCCACATTATCTTGCCGAGTCGTTTATGAAATGAAGAAGCTGTCTGTTTGCCCTTGATTGAAATGAGCTTATTGAGTCTTTCAACAGCTGATGTTTCTGCGTCTGAAAATTCCATGGTATCGGTACTGAATTTTGGTACACGGATCTGGTCGGCCATGTAATTGTTAATAGTATTAGGAAGGATGAAGTACCCGTCGCATGCAGCCTGCATAAGCGAGCTCGCTCCAAGCCTGTTTGCTCCATGGTCTGAGAAGTTTGCTTCACCAATCGCAAAGAGCCCGGGGATTGTTGTCATCAGTTCATAATCAACCCATAACCCGCCCATTGTATAATGACCTGCCGGGTAGATCTGCATTGGTTCTTCGTATGGATTAATCCCCGTAATTGTTTTATACATGTGGAAGAGGTTTCCGTATTTACCATCGATAACACTTTTTCCATGCTTTTTTATCGCATCCCTGAAGTCGAGATTCACTGCCTGTCCTGTTTCTCCTACACCATAACCTGCATCGCAACGTTCCTTGGCGGCCCTTGATGCTATGTCTCTTGCTACGAGATTTCCGAAAGAAGGATATCTTCTTTCGAGGAAGTAATCGCGTTCTTCTTCAGGAATTGAGTTAGCAGGTCTTTTATCATTTTTAGTTTTGGGTACCCATACGCGGCCGTCATTTCTCAGCGACTCAGACATGAGAGTAAGCTTTGCCTGAAAATCATGAAGCTGAGGTATACATGTGGGATGTATTTGGACAAAGCTTGGATTTGCAAAGAAGGCGCCTTTCTTATGTGCTTTCCACGCTGCCGATGCATTCGAGTTTACTGCAAGAGTTGAGAGGTAAAAAATTGTACCGTAACCACCTGTTGCAAGTACAACAGCGTGTGCTGAGTGTCTTTCAATTTCGCCGGTAATAAGGTTGCGAGTGATTATCCCGCGAGCTCGGCCGTTAATAACAACAAGCTCGAGCATCTCGCGGCGTGGATAGATTTTTACTGTCCCTTCTTTGATCTGCCTGTTCAGGGATGAATAGGCACCAAGGAGGCATTGTTGTCCGGTTTGTCCTTTTGAATAGAATGTTCGTGAGACCTGCACACCTCCAAATGATCTTGTATCGAGTGTGCCGCCATAATCACGCGCGAAAGGCACTCCAATAGCAGTAAGGTGGTCGATAACCTGGTTGCTTACTTCTGCAACCCTGTACACATTAGCTTCCCGGGCTCTGAAATCGCCTCCTTTTATCATATCATAGAAGAGCCTGAAGGCGCTGTCATTGTCGTTGCGGTAGTTCTTTGCAGCATTAATACCTCCCTGGGCAGCAACTGAATGGGCTCTTCTGGGAGAATCCTGGAAGCAGAAATTTTTTACATTGTAACCCTGCTCGCCAAGAGTAGCAGCTGCACTTGCTCCCGACAAGCCGGTCCCGACAACTATTATCTCAAGATTCCTTTTATTAGCAGGGTTTACAAGCTTTGTTGTTGCCTTGTATTTTGTCCATTTAAGAGAGAGAGGACCATCGGGTATCTTAACATCAAGTTTATCCATGGATTATGTTTTTTCTTATCTGAAGAGCCACAAAGTGATTGAAATAAAAGCAAAACCTGATGGAATGAGTACGGCATAAAAAATAGCCAGTTTTTTTACAAGAGGCGTCCAGAATGGATGATTGAGGCCAAGAGTCTGAGTTGCCGACCATACGGCATGGTAAAGATGAAGCCCAAGTACTGAAAAACTTATCAGATATATTATATTATATGCAGGAATCCTGAATAATTCATGTGCAGTTGTGTAAAAATCTTCAGGGTTGCCGCCAACTAGTCCCAACTTAATAAAAAAGAAATTGAAAAAATGGAGTACAAGAAAGGTAAGCACTGTAGCTCCGGTCCAGATCATAAACTTTGAAAAAAATGATGTGTCTGATTTATTGACTTTAACATAGCTGTGTGGTCTGGCCAGCCAGTTCTGAACCTGAATGACAATACCATAGATAATATGCAAAAGCAAGGTGAAGATCAATAACACTTCAACTATCCTCACCAACGGAAAAGTAGACATAAACCGAGCCGCCCTGTTAAAGATTGTTGGATCATCATTCAGTAGTAATAGATTTACCCCAAGGTGAACAGGAAGGAATAACAGCAGGAAGATACCTGCAAGAGCCATGACCAGTTTTTTGGAAAGAGAGGAAAATAAAAATTTTTCCATTGAAAATCAGGTTGGTACTATATAGTTTATAGAACAGCGGAGAATACTCAAAGATAGCTCTATTCCGGCAGAAAAGCAATACGTTCAAAAATGCTGATTTCTTTTGGCTCTTGCAGAGATAAGAATGAGGTACTTTCAGGAAAATTAACAATAATAGCTAATTTTGAATTTTTAAAAGCCTTAAGATGTTCATAACAATACAAGGACGAAAAATCTGGTACACTGAATCAGGTTCCGGTACCCCGGTTATACTGCTTCATGGTTATCTTGAATCATCTGAAATTTGGAATAGTTTCGTTAAGACATTTCCAGGCGATTTCAGGGTTATTGCAATTGATCTGCCCGGTCATGGCAAATCGGATGTTTTTAGTGAAACACAGACAATGGAAATGATGGCCGGGGTTGTGAAAGAACTATCTGACATGCTGAAGCTTGGAAAATCATTCCTTGTGGGACACTCGCTTGGTGGATATGTTACACTTGCATTTCTTGAGCTTTTCACTGAGAGCCTTTCAGGCTATTGTCTCTTCCATTCACATCCCCTTGCCGATAGTGATGAAGCTATGACTAAAAGGAAGAAGGAAATAGAGCTCGTACTCGCGGGGAAAAAGGACTTGATATATCCTGATAATATTGAGAAGATGTTTGCCTCGTCAAACCTTGAAAGATTGATTGATAAAGTCAGGGTATCAAAACAGATAGCTTCGGGGATTCCAGGAAATGGGATTATTGCCGTTCTAAATGGAATGATGAAAAGACCTTCAAGAATAGAAATTATGGAAGAAGGAAGAGTTCCCTGTCTATGGATACTCGGGAAACTTGATAGCTACATAAAGCCTGTTGTTATGCAGGAGAAAGTCAAACTTCCTGAAAATGCCCGCCTTGTTCTTTTAAACAAATCAGGACACATGGGATTTATTGAAGAAGAAGCTCTTTCAGCAGAGACACTTGTAAGATTTATAAAGGAGATAAGTTAACCTGTCAACTCTGGGTAATAGGACCTTTAGGCCCGGGCCTGTCGTGCGACCTGTGAGTCTTAAGGTATTCTATTGCATATTTGAGAGTTGTGTCAATATTCTCCCAGATAGGGTAGAAACCCCTGTTATCCAGCATGTTTCGAGCAATGTAAGCTTGTATTTGGGTATGAATAATACTGCCTGAAATATTGAGACCTTCCTTATCTTCATTTACACCGTTCACAGATGCGTAATTGACAAACTGTCTGAGCAAAGGTTGTCTGTCGAGGAACCTTTTCATCTCCTGAGGATCGGAATACTTTTTCAGGGTCTCGCGGTTTGCTTCTGTGTATTTTATTGAGAACCTGGGAATCAGAGATCTTACATTTAGGAAGTAGTCTGAAATGCCTGTTGTATCAACAGGTACGAATTCATCTGGCATAATACCGCCACCGCCATAGAGCACGCGTCCACCAGGTGTTGTATATTTTATCGAATCTGACAAATGAATGCTATCGGTAGCTTCAGCCTCGCCTCGGGAGGATCTGACAAGAAGGTCTTCATAATATTCATCGAATCCGTTTGAATACGATCTTTGAATTGACCTTCCGGTAGGAGTATAGTATCGTGCTATTGTAAGACGCATCCCTGATCCGTCAGCAAAAGATACTGGTTCCTGTACAAGACCTTTCCCAAAAGAACGGCGTCCGATAATGGTGCCCCTGTCATTATCCTGGATTGCACCTGCAAGAATTTCACTTGCAGAGGCGCTCCATTCATCAATCAGAACCACAAGGTCGCCTTTCTCAAACTCTCCCTTGCCTGTCGCCCTTGCTTCATTACGCGGGTGAGTCCTTCCCTGGGTATAAACTATAAGCTGGTTTTCTTCAAGAAACTGGTTTGCAATCTGAATTGATGCTTCCATTATTCCACCTGAATTACCTCGAAGATCAAGAATAAGACTTTCCATTCCCTGCAGTTTAAGATCGCGAAGGCCATTCATGAATTCATCAAAGGTTGTCATTGCGAAGTTGTTTATCCGCATGTAACCAGTGAAATCATTTACCATATATGACACATCAATACTGTACATTGGAATCTTATCTCTTGTAATCTCAAATGGAATCAGATCCTTACTGCCATTTCTAAGCACCTTAATCCTGACAACCGTTCCTCTCGGTCCTTTGAGCATGCTCATTACCTTTTGGTCACTTATACTCTTACCGGCAACAAGAGAATCGTTTACGTATAAGATTTTATCCCCGGGGAGTAACCCGATCTTTTCTGACGGACCGCCAGGTATAGTGCTGATTACCAGGATTGTATCGGTAAGCATGTTAAATGAGATGCCTATTCCGTCAAAGTTACCCTGCAGAGGTTCATTTGCTCTTGCAAGATCTTTTGCAGGAATGTATACTGTATGTGGATCGAGTTTCTTGAGCATTGCAGGTATTGCAGTTTCAACAAGATCATTCCTGTTTACAGTATCTACATAGTTCGATTCTATTATGTTGAGAATGCTGTTCAGTTTATCATTCCTTAAGCGCAGAGTGGGATTACGCGGTGTTTCATCTACATCCGGAAAAAACCTTCCGATTAATACACCAACTGCTAACGTAATACCCAAAAGTAAAGGAAGGACTATACTCCTCCTTGAATTATTGTAGCTCATAAATATCTTTTTCTGGATCAATATAAACAAGTTCAATTTCTGCCCGTCTCAACAGGTCAAGACCGTCAGTTTTATGATACCGGTTGCAATAGACAACCCGTCGTATGCCGGATTGTATTATAAGTTTGGCACATTCCATACATGGTGACGTAGTTACATACAATGTTGCGTTTTCACTTGAGTTATGCGATTTTGCAACTTTGGTTATTGCATTTGCTTCAGCATGAAGAACGTATGGCTTGGTCACATTGTTCTCATCCTCACAAACATTTTCGAAACCTGCGGGAGTGCCATTATATCCATCGGAAATGATCATTTTCTCCTTGACGATGAGCGCTCCTACTTGTCTTCTAATGCAATATGAATTTTGAGCCCATATCTGAGCCATAGCCAAATACCTCTTGTCAAAAATTACCTGCTTGTCTCCGTATGGTCTTAGTACCTTGCTGTCAGGCATTATAGTTTTTATTAGAATTAAAGGGTTTAAAGTTAATTATTTTATACGCGATTGATTGGGCTGATGATCAAATAAAATCTGATTGAAGGCATAATTTTTCATGGTTAATAACTATTTTAGTAATTAACATTTAAGATTAAATCACAGCTTTATATTTACGAATTAGTTTATTTCAGCTTTCCAAAATTCCATTATGATGAGAATATCAATTACAGCGCTGGCTTTCACGATCCTGATAAGTATCCCGGTCACGGGACAACAAAAATTGATAGATTCCCGGGATAAGAATGAATACAAGATAGTGAACATCAATGGTGCAATATGGATGTCTGAGAATCTCAGGTATAAAGGTTTGCCTGGAACTTCCTTCTTCGATAATGATGAAAACAATTCTACATCTTATGGTGCATTGTATGACTGGAAAACTGCTGTAAATGCATGTCCTGTTGGGTGGCATCTTCCATCAGGTGAAGAGTTCAGGAAACTAATGGATCATTATGGGTTTGACAATACCTGGGTGAAAGGATCAAATGAAGCATTTCATATTCAGCTTGGGGGACATCAGGATTACCAGGGTGTGTTTTTCGAGCAGGGGGAGAGCGCTTATTACTGGACTTCAGTCGAATATGATGAGACAAATGCTGAATATTTCAGCTATATTATTATTGATAATAAGAGGATAATAGATATTTCAAGAAAAGAAGATATTGAAGATATTCACGGATCTGAAAAAGTTAATAAATACTCAGTCCGCTGTGTGCAGAATTAGCAGACTTATTACAGCATGGTTTAACTGATTGATCCTTGATGTATTAGCATCACCAGAACTTAATGCAATGGATTTTGTTTCAGATTAAATTATGGAACATGCTCATCACCATACAAACATTAGCGGGAAGAACATCCTTATAACAATAGTCCTGAATGCCGGTATTACTACAGCCCAGCTCATCGGAGGTCTTTTTTCAGGGAGTATGGCTTTACTGTCAGACGCTGCTCATAACTTTAGTGATGTAATTTCGCTTGTAATTAGTTATGCTGCAATTCGCCTTTCTACCAGGGAACATTCGTTAAAAAAAACTTTTGGATTTAAACGGGCCGGAGTTTTTGCTGCTTTTATTAATACAGTTTTTCTGCTTGTTGTTGCTGTCATTCTTATATTACAGGCTGTAAAGAGGCTGATTGATCCTCATCCTGTAGAAGGTTCAATAGTAATCTGGCTTGCTGCAGCAGGGATATTACTTAATGGAATCAGCATGCTCTTCATTCGGAAAGATGCTGATCACAATCTTAATATTAAATCAGCATTTCTCCACCTCCTCGCTGATATGCTTACGTCTGTTGCTGTATTTGCAGGCGGTTTCATAATAAAATATCTTGGATGGTTATGGATCGATGGAGTACTCACTATCGTAATAGCTGGTTATCTTATATATAGTAGTTGGGGTATCTTTTATGAGTCTATAAAAATCTTCATGCAGTTTACCCCTTCACACATTGATATTGAGAAAGTTGCTGAGAGCATAACTCGTGTCGAAGGTATTAGTAATGTTCATCATGTTCATGTCTGGCAACTCGATGAAGATGAGATGATATTCGAAGCTCATGTTGACCTTGAAGCAGACTATAGCATTTCAAGGTTCGAAACAATACTCGATAAGGTTGAAGTTATTCTTAAAGGATTCGGGATCAATCATTTTAATATTCAGCCTGAATTAAACCGCGGTGATCAGAAGGAACTTATTAACAGAGGACGTAATTAATTTGTTTTATAACCATGCTGACGAAACTCTTCCTGCTCGCTATTTTTGCCATTGCAATGGCTCATCTTGAAGGCGTTGTGGTTGTATACCTCCGGAAATTATTGGGAATATCTGATGATAAATCGAACAAGTTATCATTAGAGAACTTTCCAAAACATTATCTCATAATTGAGATGACAAGGGAAGCCGCAACAATAATAATGCTTGTTGTAATAGCCTATCTTACAGGAGATAGCTGGCTTGAGAAGGTCATACTGTTTCTATGGACATTCGCATTCTGGGACCTTTTCTATTATGTTTCACTCTTTATCCTTATTAAATGGCCACCAAAACTCACAACTATTGATGTTTTGTTTCTCATACCTGTACCATGGATAGCCCCTGTCTGGTTTCCGGTTGGAATTTCCTTTTTTACAATATTTTTTATAGCTATACTTTTTGCTTTGGGAACTCTGAGTTTTTAAGGCAAATGAAACTATTCTGACCAAAACAGGTTATTTTTATGAAATTTTAGTTTGTCCTTGGCAAAGTTTTCTGATACTTTAAGAATCAAGAACATTTTCAGATCGCTGAAATACAAGAATTACAGGTTGTTTTTCAGTGGACAGAGCGTTTCTCTTATTGGAACGTGGATGCAAAGGATAACTATGCCCTGGCTTGTTTATAACATGACCGGATCTGAGCTCCTGCTTGGCGTAGTCAGTTTTGCAGGGCAATTACCCACTTTCCTTCTTGCTCCTTTTGCCGGCGTGTTAAGTGACAGATGGAGCAAGTACAAGGCGCTTCTTGTAACCCAGGTAATATCTATGATCCAGGCTTCGATACTTGCATGGCTTGCATTATCAGGAACAATCGAAATATGGCACATTGTAATCCTTAGCATTATCATGGGTTGTATCAATGCTTTTGATGTCCCCTCGAGACATTCTTTCGTTATTGATATGGTGGAGAATAAAGAGGACCTTGGCAATGCTATAGCATTAAACTCATTGATGTTTAATGGCGCAAGACTGATAGGCCCATCAGTGGCAGGCATACTGCTCGCAGCAACAAACGCCGGTGTTTGTTTCCTCTTTAATGCTGTCAGTTATATTTTTGTTATCGCTTCTCTCTTTTTTATGAGAGTTGAGTCAAAAGGGTTAGTTCCAAAGAAGAAGCAGCAGATTTTCAGAGAGTTAAAGGAAGGGTTTGATTATACATTTGGATTTCCGCCTATTAAACATATCCTTGTATTGCTTACTGTTGTAAGTTTGACAGGTATGTCGTACCAGGTGCTTATGCCTGTTTACGCTTCAGAAACTCTGATGGGTGATTCCCAAACTTATGGTTTTCTCATGGGAACAGCTGGTCTGGGAGCCCTGGCAGGCGCTATTTATCTTGCCTCGCGGACTACAGTGTTAAGACTCGGAAGACTTATACCTGCCGCGGCAATATTACTTGGGTCGGGACTGGTAATCCTGTCATTGTCAAGAATAATAGCTGTTGCTTATGTCCTTCTTGCCTTTATAGGAATGGGGATGATGCTTCAGTCAGCTGCAAGCAATACAATACTCCAGACAATAACCGATGACGATAAAAGAGGAAGGGTGATGAGCTTCTATACAATGGCAATTATGGGAACAGCCCCCTTCGGAAGTCTTCTTGCAGGAGCTCTTGCAAAAGCTATCGGCACTCCATGGACTGCTTTCATTTTCGGTTTTATAACGATAATCGGTGGACTGGTCTTCTTTAAAAAATTACCTGAACTGAGGGAGATAGTAAGACCGGTTTATGTTAAGCTTGGAATCTTGCCTGAGGTGGCTGAAGGTATGCAAAAGTCAGAGGAAGCGCCACAGGGAGTTTGAAATGCAACTAAAACAAAGAATGTATTGTCTTGTATTTGTTACTAAAACCCTCTAGCTATGAAAATTACCCGTTTGCTCTTCCTTGCTGTTGCAATTGTTCTCATTGCAGCATGCGAAAAAGATTCAAAGAAAAGCACAACTATCCCTGGCGATAAAATTATTGATCACAGGTGTATTGATCTTGATGCGATTCCAACAGAATGGATAAGTGCAGCTAAAACCAAGCTTCATATTGCCTATGGACATACTTCTCATGGCAGCCAGATAACCAGTGGCATGAGTGGGCTGGTTAATTTTAAAGGTTCGTTATATTCATGGAGTGAGTCCGGATCAAATGGGGCACTCCACCTTGATGATTCTGCAATGCCGGGTGATCTGGGAAATCCCACGATGACTCAATGGGCAACTGAGACAAGAACGTATCTTAACGCGCATAACAATATTAACGTAATTATGTGGTCGTGGTGCGGTCAGGTATCAAGCGCTTCGGCAGAAAATATAAGTACCTATCTTAGCCTTATGTCGGATCTTGAATCTGACTATCCAAATGTCACATTTATTTACATGACAGGTCATCTCGATGGATCAGGACTGACAGGAAATCTTCACCTCCGGAATGAACAGATAAGGAATTACTGCAAAAGTAATAACAAGATACTATTCGACTTTGCTGATATTGAATCATACAATCCTGATGGAACTTATTTTGGTGATAAAAAACCAAACGACGGTTGTTACTATGATAGCGATGCTAATGGGAGTCTTGATAAAAACTGGGCAATTGACTGGCAGAACTCGCATGCAGTAAATATTGACTGGTTTGATTGTGGAGCTGCCCATAGTGAATCTGTTAATGCCAATATGAAGGCTTATGCTGCATGGTGGTTATGGGCAAGACTCGCAGGTTGGATGGGAGAGTAGACCCGATGTAGCATCCTCATAAGGTTTTGATTTCTTTGCCCACTTCTACCCAAAGGGAGCAAAGAAAATCAATTCACTACTGCTTAATTAAAAAAATCTGTATAATTTTATTTCTGTTCAATGACCCTAAATATTAAAGGCTATGACAACAGAAAAAAAAACAGAACAAGTATGCTGCCCAAGGTTCGAGCCATCAGGCTGGGATGATAAAACTCTTGAATGGAACAATAAGCTGTTCGTACGCGATAAGATCCGGACTTTTTTCTTTATGCCCCTCAATTTTGGGAGTGTAATGCGCAGAATTGATAAGAAGATAAAGGATTCGGGCGCTTCAGTATTGGATCACATGGCTTTATCAGACCATACTTCAAAATGGAACATGGATATATACATTGCCGTGGACAAGGAGGTTGCCGGAGCTGAAAACACAAGACTTAACGGTAATTTCTATTGTAAGGTTTATGAAGGGCCTTTCAAAGACACAGGCGAATGGTGCAAAGACTATGAGAACAATGTGAAGTCGAAAGGTCAGAGTATAAAGAAATGGTATATGTGGTATACAACCTGTCCGAAATGTGCAAAGAAGTACGGGAAGAATTATGTTGCAATAATCTCAGAACTTAATTAGGTTTTTGAGACTGATTGCTTTTCAGGATCATCCTTTCGAGGTCCCATTCTTCATTATTGAATTTTCTTATCACAGGTTCAATGACAGGATAACCTCCAGCTTCTTTTTCACTGTTTATAACCCTGGAAGTGCCCCGCCTTGCATTTTCAATAATCCTGTTATCGGTCTCGTCCCTGTCCCATGGGAATGCTCCGGCATTTGCCAGGACATTTTCTTTAACCTGGTATGAAGGCATGATGAGTAACCCTTCAGGAAAGAAAGGACGTTTGAAAAGCTTTGTATATTCACCTGTTATTTCTTTAACATGGGGGCCGCCTCTTATTCTGTTATCTTTCCAGTAAACTTCGACAGGCCCATGAAAAGCCCCTGCACTTATATTAGCTCTTGAATCGGGTCCACATTCAATATAATTGCCTTCAATACCCATTTTGCCGGGCACCAGGTCGCGGCCTTTCCACTCTGATTTGGAATATATAAAATGAATTGCAGCATAGCCGGGGTTGTAGATGTAATTATTAATTACGAGTCCTTCTGATCCGCCACTGAAAAGAGGATTCCTCTCAACATTACTTGCATAAATGTTACGGTAAATAAGGATACCTGTTACA
>DATALD010000029.1:0-6326 GCA_036261255.1 Bacteroidales bacterium | reverse complement strand
ACACCGTTATCAATGAGAGTATTGAAAGATATAATAAAAACAAGGAGATGCTTACTAAAGAGCAATGAGGGCAAAGCAATGTGCTGGATGCTGGGTGCTTGGAGCTGGGTGCTGGGAAGAACAAGAGAATTTATGGCTCAGAGGAAATCCAGCGTAAAGCGTAAAGGCATTTAGAAATTTCAGGGTTTCAGAGTTTCAGAGTTTCAGAGTTTCGCCCGATACAAACTCGAAACGCAAAACGCGAAACAAAAACGTTCAGCATTAAACGTTTAGCGTAATAGGAAAAAACTTACCTATGCAATAACTTTAGTCATTCTAGTCACTTTAGTCACTTCTTCATAACTCTAGTCACTCCAAACTCTAGTCACTCTAGTCACTCCTTATATCGCTGTTCCCCCTCTTTCTCCAGTTCTGATCCTTATGCATTCCTCAAGGGGAGTAATGAAGATCTTTCCGTCACCTACCTTACCGCTGCCGTTTGTGCGGGCGCCTTTGAGAATTGCATTGACGGCGATCTCAGCAAACTCGTCGTTTACTGCAATGTCGATCCTTATCTTGGGAATAAGGTCGGGAACAATGACCTGGCCGCGGTACATTTCTTCAATCCTCTGGCGTCCATGACCAGATACCCTGCTGACTGTAATCCTGTATATTTCGGCTTCGAGAAGAGCTTCACGCACTTTGTCGAGCTGAACTTCCCTGATAATTGCTGTAACAAGTTTCATAAATTTATAGGTTAGAGTTTATTATTGCGGATTCAGCATGCCGTAACCTCTTTCACCATGGTATGCCCTGTCGAGCCCGGCCATTTCATCCGTTTCAGAAGATTTTAACTTTATGAAACGATTCAGAACGAATATTATGAGACCAGTCATAAGAGCTGCATATGCTATGGCAATCAGCACCGCCAGCAACTGGATTCCCATTTGTTTCCATACATTCCAGCCTCCATCAATGGCTAAAGCTTCGCTCCACCACTGCGGCCTGATGAAAAATGTAAGCAGAACAGCTCCGACAATCCCCCCTACACCATGAATTCCAAATGCATCGAGGCTGTCATCATAACCAAGCCTGTTCTTCAGCTGAATAGCAAGATAACATATAAGAGATGCAGCCATCCCGAGGATCATGGCTCCATACGGCTGCACAACACCTGCGGCAGGAGTCACAGCCACAAGTCCGGCAAGTATACCACTGGCAAATCCAAGGGCTGTTGCTTTTCCCTGGTGCACATTTTCGATTATTATCCAGGCAAGTGCGCCTGAAGCTGCTGCAACCTGGGTTGCAGTAAGCGCCTGGGCGGTGCTTAATCCTGATGATATGCTGCTCCCCGCATTAAATCCGAACCAGCCAACCCATAATAATCCGGCTCCAAGCATTGTAATCACAAGGTTATTCGGACGAATCACCTGAAAAGGATAACCACGGCGGGCGCCTAGATAAATAACTGCAATAAGACCGCTCACACCTGCCGATATGTGAACGACTGTTCCGCCGGCGAAATCAATCGCTCCTTTTGCACCGAGGTTGAAAAGGAAACCATCGGCAGCCCATACCCAATGGCATAGCGGATTATAAACGAAGATGCTCCAGGCTGCTATAAAGAAGCAATATGCACGAAAAGAAACCCTTTCGGCAAAAGCTCCGGCTATAAGTGCAGGTGTTATTATCGCAAATTTCCCCTGGAACATTGAATAGACATACTCCGGTATGCCTGCCTCCATTATATTATTATCTATTCCTTTAAGAAAAAAGTAATCGTTCTTCCAGCCGAACCATCCGAACAGAACACTATCACCGAAACACATGCTGTATCCAACAGCAACCCATATAACGGTAATTATTCCCATTGAAACAAAGCTATGCATAATAGTACCAAGAACATTCTTTGATCTGACAAGTCCGCCATAAAACATCGCCAGTCCCGGGATCATCAGCAGGACAAGAGCCGTCGATGTGAGCATCCATGAAGTTGCACCGGAATCAACAGGTGTATTACCCTGGGCAAATAAACTCTGTGTGAAACAATAAAACAAAAGAACAAAAAAGACTTTTTTCATAAATGGAAATTTTCAGCAATAATACTACTTTTTAAGGGTCATTGTTCATTTTTTTTATTTTTTTTCATCCTTACCCCCTTTTTTTTATATGCTTATTTCTATTTTTTATACTTTTTTCAAATTTATACCCCCTTTTTTTCTTTGAGTAACCTAAATAAAAGCCATTTTTTTTGAAAAAATAGTTCCTGAAAATTTTGCTGGAAAATAATTATATATTACATTTGACCGTTTGGTTAAACTATTTTGTTAATCCACTTGTTTAAACAACATGGTTAAATACTGGAATATGACTGAAAAAGAAAAACAAACAGAAGAAATAATCTTTGAAGCCGCAACGGAAGTCTTCGAAGAGAAAGGTCTGGCTGGCGCCAGGATGCAGAACATAGCCGATAAGGCCGGAATAAACAAGGCGCTTCTTCATTATTATTACAGGACAAAGGATCACCTCTTTGAAGCAGTCTTCACAGCTCTAGCAAAAAAGGTCTTCTCACGGTTCACCCCGATTTTTGATCCCGGTAAAAGCATAGAGGATAAAATCAGGTTCTTTTTCAATGAACACATAGATTTTCTTAAAAGTAACCCGAAACTGCCCGGGTTTATTTTAAATGAGATTAATCATAATCCTGAGAGGATAAAGAAAATGATTAGCAACATTCCCATCAAAGAAGTTTGGATGTCAGTTCTTGAAATGCATCGTAACGAGTTGGACAAATATAATATTACCGAAGAAACATTGCCTCAGCTTCTTACTTCAATTGTATCATTAAGTGTATTCCCCTTTGCAGCAAAAGGCATTTTTGAAGCTGTAATGGGCAACATGGGGATAAGCTTTAATGAATATATCGAAGCAAGAAAAGAATATGCTGCAGAATTTGTAATAAGATCCATCAGAAAAGATTCCTGATATGACAACAACAAGAAACAAATGGCTGGTCGTCCTTCTAATTGTAACAGCCTGCACAGAAAGTGTGTACTCACAAAAGGTACTGACCCTGAAAGAATGTAACGACGCCGCGATGAACGCCTCTGCTCTCGCTGGTGAGATATCGGCTTATTCTGAAATTTCAGCAATAAAAGAGACGAACATTGCAAAGGGTTGGTTACCTACTCTCGATCTCAATGGCAGCGTTTTATACAATTCTGAAGTTGTTGATTTGAGCTCAACTCTCGGGAACCTGCCTTTCCCGGGTATTTCCGAAATGATAAAACCACTTCCCCATGACCAGTACAAGGTTACACTTGACATCAACCAGGTAATTTATGATGGCGGAACGATGAAAAGTGCAAAAAAACTTGAGAAAGCTGATTTGAATGTAAATGAGAAGCAAACTGCATCTGATCTTTATAAGCTTCATACACAGGTAAACGGCTACTATTTCAACATCCTGTTACTTAAAAGACAAAAAGACTTGCTTTTACTTTATCTCGGACTCATAGAGAAAAGGCTTGTATCTGTTCAGTCTGCAGTGAATAATGGCGTAATGCTTTCGTCAGATGCCGATGTTCTCAGATCAGAGCTGTTGAATTTAAGGCAGCAGCTTTCTGATAATGAAATAAAGATAAATTCACTCACAGCCGTTCTTTCAGACCTGACTGGAATTGAAATTGACAGTACGACACAGTTTGTTCTCCCTGCCGGAGAGAAAGCCCTGAGCAACGAAATAAACAGGCCTGAACTACAGCTTCTCGATACGAGAATCGATCAGCTCGCGGCAGGAGAATCACTTGCCTCATCCAGGAGAATGCCGAAAGCTTTCGGGTTCGCAACACTCGGATATGGAAATCCTCCCGGAAGTAACTTCTTCAAGGATAAATTTGACACATATTATATAATAGGTGCAGGTTTGAAATGGAATATTTTCGACTGGAACAAGGTAAAGAATGAGAAACAGGTTATTTCTCTTCAAAAGAACATGATAGACAACAGAAAAAAGGACCTTACAGACAACATAAGAAGGCAGCTTGAAGTAAAGGAATCTGAAATCACAAGCCTTGAAAAAATGACTGTAACTGACAGTGAGCTCTTAAAACTGAGGAAAAAGATCAGCGCTTCAGCCGAGTCTCAGCATGAAAACGGAATAATTACTGCAACTGAATACCTGAACATACTCAATAACGAACGCCAGGCGGCAATTAATTCTGAGATTCATATAATCAATCTTGCCTTTGCAAGAGCTGAATACCTTAATATTAGCGGACAGGAGTCAGAATAAGAAAATACCTCTCAAATATGAAAAACAATTTATTCATACTATTATTTGCACTAGCAGCATATTCATGCGGCGACAGCAAAACCGATGCAGATGCATTTGGAAATTTTGAAGCCGACGAGGTCATTGTATCGGCTGAAACGAACGGGCGCATACTTGCTTATCACGGCTCGGAAGGAACCGAGATCGGAGAAAATGATACAATAGCGCTTATTGACCCGACCCTATTTCATCTTCAGAAAGCTGAAATAGATGCTGGAATGAAAGGGATCAGAACGAAAATGGCATCGATAGATGCCCAGAACGGCATCCTTAACCAGCAAATCCAGAATTTAAACATCAATATAAAAAGAACGGAAAACCTTCTTAAGGATGATGCGGCAACAGTGAAGCAGATGGATGATCTTACCGGGCAGGTTGCAGTTCTCGAAAAACAGATAGCCGCAAACAACACCCAGAAAGCATCGATACAGGCTGAATTGCAGGTATATGACTCGAAGAAAGCGACTTTAAACGAACAGATAGCAAGGTGTACTGTAAAGAGTCCTCTTGAGGGAACAATCCTTCAGAAATACTCTGAACAGGGAGAAATTACAGCTGCAGGTAAACCTCTTGCAAAAATTGCAAACCTGAAGAAAATGAAGCTTAAAGTCTATATAAGCGGCACTCAAATGGCCAACATCAAAACAGGCCAGGAATGCACTGTGAGAACCGATAACGGAAACAAAGATTATAACACGTTTAAAGGTTATGTAAGCTATATATCAGGAAAAGCTGAATTCACTCCGAAGATCATTCAGACAAAGGAAGAAAGAGTTACGCTTGTATACGCTGTTACAATTGAAGTTGAGAATGACGGAACAATGAAGTCGGGGATGCCCGGAGAAGCAATATTCTGATAATGGAAAAGACAATCATTGCATCGGGAATTTCAAAAGCCTACGGTGAAACCCACGCCCTGAACAATGTATCTTTTGATGTAAACCAGTCAGAGATATTCGGGTTCATCGGACCTGATGGTGCCGGAAAAACAACACTCTTCAGGATTATAACAACATTGATCCTTCCAGATGAAGGTGAGATCAGTTTGCTGGGTTTCGATGCTGTAAAGTCGTTCAAAGAGCTGAGAAAAAAGATCGGGTATATGCCGGGAAGATTCAGTCTTTACCAGGATCTTACAGTGGAGGAAAACCTGAATTTTTATGCAACAGTTTTCGGCACAACTGTGAAAGAAAACTATGATCTGATTGCAGATATCTATTCTCATATCGAACCGTTCAGAAAAAGACTTGCGGGGAAGCTTTCAGGCGGAATGAAGCAGAAGCTTGCACTTTCGTGTGCACTGATTCATAAACCGGAGATACTTGTTCTCGATGAACCAACTACAGGCGTTGATGCTGTTTCAAGATCCGAATTCTGGACTATGCTCTCAAGACTGAAAAAACATAATATTACAATAGTTGTCTCCACCCCTTACATGGATGAGGCAATGAGATGCGACCGTATTGCATTGATACAGAACGGCCGGATTCTTTCTGTGGATACGCCCCAAAATGTGCGAAACGGATTTACGAAAAAATTATTTGTAATTAAGGCACCTGACAAATACAGGCTCCTGCTTGCATTAAGAGACTATCCGGGAACATCGACTGCATTTCCATTTGGAGATTCTGTACATCTTACATTGAAGGATGATAATCCGGTGAATTCATTATATGAACATCTGTCAGCATCAGGCATTACAGATGTATCTGTTGAAGAATCAATTGCCGGTATAGAGGACAGGTTCCTTGAACTGATGGAAAAATAAACCGAAATCCAATGGACAATACCCCTGTAATATCAGTAAAAAATCTTTATAAAAAGTTCGGGAGTTTCATTGCAAATGATAATCTCAGCTTTGAAGTTTATGGTGGTGAGATTTTCGGATTCCTCGGGGCAAACGGGGCGGGTAAAACAACTGCTATTAGAATTTTATCAGGTCTTTCCTCACCGACATCGGGCGAAGTAATGGTTGCAGGTTTTAATGCAGGCCGTGAACCTGAAAAAATCAAGA
>DATALD010000028.1:0-4746 GCA_036261255.1 Bacteroidales bacterium | reverse complement strand
TTTTGAAACCCTGATTAGAAGAGAGAAGACTGAGTAATTTGCGCTAATGTCTCCAAAATTATAGCCTAGTTTGTTTTCTGATTTCCTGGCTATATCAATGATGCCGATACCGGCTCCTGATTTATCTGAAAGTGAAGAATTCAACCTTACATCTTTATAAAGCTGCTTTAGCCCTTCCTTATCAAGAGAATTAACCTGCTCGAGTCTCTCCCTTAATGGGGCAATCTTATCTTTTCTGATCATATTACTTGATACAAGGATATAATCATTTTCATTAGCTCCAAGAATAAACGTTGATTCAACGTCTTCGATTTCGGGGCTTTTTTCAATTTTGTTTTTGCTGATATTCTGAAGCATCTCAACCATAATGTTGAAAATCTTTCTTCTCGTATTATCTTCGATATTTTCTGATTTGAACTTTCTTTCAGTAAAGGAGAGTAGAGTTTTGTTAAGATCCTGTGAAAAATCACCGCAATATACAAGCATCATGTCCTTTTCATTCATCAGCTTATGAAAATCATGAACATGAGACAGGTTGCTAACCGCGTTATTTGAAGGATTGTTTGGCATATTCATTTTTGCTGGATTTTAGTGATCGACTAATGTTCTTAATGTGAAGAAATAGTGTTCATTGTCTATTTTTTCAAATTCATAATCTAGATTGTTCCCTGTCTTTCTTGCTATCTGGATCAAACCGAGGCCTGATCCTGTATTGCCCAGTATTGAGCCACTCTTTATCATTGATTTGTAAAAATCTTTAAGCTCTTCTTCAGACATTGTATTAATCTTATGGATTTTATCCTTAAGCTCAGGCACTTTTTCGCTTTTAACGACATTCCCGCTATAGATAGAATAGCCACTATCAGCATAACCCATCATGAAAATATTTGATCTGAAATGATCACTTTTTTCGCTATGCTGGGTGATATTCTGAAGACATTCAATCATAACACTGAAAACCCTGTTTTTGATAGTTGCATCAGAACTTACCTGATTAAGCTTGTTTTCTGTAAGGTTAAGCAGAGCTACAACAATATCCTGGGTCATTTCGCCTCTATAGCAGAGCATGATCCGGTTTGCTGTCATTTTTTTTCGAACCTGATCAATATGGTTCAGGTCATCCATTATAAAAGTATTCATGTCTTAGAATTTTAATCCCATTATTAGTATATCATCTAGTTGATTTATTGGACCTCTCCATTCTTCAAAGGTATTCCTGAAAAGGTTACCCATCTGAAAAATGCTCAGATGAGTGTTTTCATTTATTAGTTTTGCAACCCTGTCACTTGTGAACCTTTCTTTGCCCGAAGCACCTCCAAACTGGTCGGGGAAGCCGTCTGTCATAAAATAAAATGCATCACCAGGGTTAATCTGTATTGTATTATTTGTAAATTCTTTCCTGTTTCTGTATTGGGTACTTCCAACAGGCCATTTGTCACCTTTAACTTCTGTCATCACATTATTTGAGACATGGTATAACGGTCTGTGAGCCCCTGAGAAATCAAGCTCTCTCTTCTTTAAATTTATTCTGAGGAAGGCCGCATCCATACCATCATTAATCTTACTCCCCGGTTCAGCCTGTTTAAGTTTTTCAACAACATTCTGATGAAGACGATTCAGGACCTCTCCGGCGTTCAACTCCTTTTTCTGGTTTATTATGGCATCCTGCAGGAAAAAACCGATTATTGACATCATTGCACCAGGTACACCATGCCCGGTGCAATCCATTGCTCCGATGAAAATTGAATCGCCATGCCTTATCAGACACGGATAATCTCCACTGACTACATCTTTTGGTTTATAAAACATGAAAGAATTCGGGAAAAGCTTCCTTAGCGATTCTTCAGTAGGCATCAGAGCGCTTTGGATGTTGAAGGCATAATTAATACTATCGCTGATACTTTTATTTTTTTTCTTTATAAGCTCTTCGCGGGCTTTCGCTTCTGTTATGTCATGACAAACAAAGAGCACAGATTCAGATTCCCCATTTTCTCCAAATTCCGGAATTGCATTAACCTGCATTATTTTATTTTCGGCAGGGGTAGGGAAAGTCATTTCTGAGGTCCTCTTCAGTTTGTTTTTTGCTGTATCCTCAAGCAAGATCTTCAGATTTGATATCACATTCTGGTCCATTTCAATATTACTTAATGGCTTGCCGATAAAAGTATCCTTTGGTATACCGGTATATTCTTCAATTATGGGGTTAACATAAGTACATCTGCTAAAAATATCAATTCTGATTATTATATCGGAGCTATTTTCAGATAAAGCCTGCATTTTGGCTCTTATTCTTTGTTCTTTCGCTGCCTGCCTTTGCTCTGAAATATCTCTGGAATTAATCACAAAGCCATTGATTACACTATCGCTCAGAAGATTCTTACCCTTAGCTTCCATCCAGATAACTTCCCCATTCTTAATAAAATACCGGAATTGAAGTGTAAATTCTTTTTCAGGAAAGGACTTAAGGTCACTTAGCATCTGATCATATTTTTCAGTATCAAGAGGATGAATATTCAATGTGTAATTCTGTCCCATGATTTCTTCAATGTAATACCCCATAATTGATTTTATTGAAGGGCTTACATACTTTATTTTTTTGTCTTCTGAGACAATTGTTATTACTTCTTTTGAATTCTCAAGGAGCACCTGAATTTTCTTGCCCGCATTATGTACCTCTTTGATCTGTTCGCCAAGTTTTATATTGGCAGATTTCAATTCTTCCTGTGTTTTCAGAAGGTCCTGGGCATTTGTAGTTAATTGTTTCTTTTGGCTTATCAGCTCTGAACTCATCAGTTCTGATTGCTGAAGAAGTTTATATGTTCTTTGATTATGCTTAAGATTTGCAATTGTACGGGCAATTATTGAACCTGTTTCTTTCAGAAGATCGTAATGATGTTTTGTTATTAAAGTCAAAGATGCCAGCTCAATAACCCCATATACCTCATTATCAGCTATTAAGGGAGAAATGATAAGACTTCTTGGTTTCTTTTCACCCAAAAGACCTGAAGTGATTGTAAGATAATCATCAGGGATTTCTGTTCTGAGTATAATATCTTTCTCAACAGCAGCCTGACCAACAAGTCCCTGGGCAAATTTAAACTCTGCATGCAGGTATTTCCGTCGGTTATAAGCGTAACTGTATTTCATCCTGATGATGTTCTTTGTATCATCATCTTCATTAATACCTTCGACAATGTAGAATGCTCCCTGTACTATACCTTCAAGCTTGCTAACAAGGAACACTGTTGTTTTCTCGCTAAGTTTTTCAAGAGTATCGCAATTCTGAAGAAGAGCTATTATCTCATTTGAGATTTTATTTATTTCATTTCTTTCCTGTTCCTTTCGCGAAGTCTGGATAAGACTCGTTCGCATAGATTCAAGGGCATTGGCGAGGATATTTTCCCCATTAACAGGTACATACTGTTTGCAAAGATCCTGCTTTTCAACATTCTTTACAAAATCAACAGTCTGGTTTATTATTTTCTCGTATTCAGCTATTCTTCTGTCTGAAATATCAAGGTTGTCAGAAACTTTCTTCCCAATAAAAGCGCCGGCTATGATAAGAATTAAAGGTATCAGGTTTAGCAGATAGAACTCATTGTGGCTTGAGTAAAGCTCGTGGACGCCAGAATGTTCGGATGACAATAAAGAGAAAACCAGTATGATAATAGTCAAGCTGGAGCCAATCAATCCCAATATGGCTGACCAGCTTATGATAATCTTTATTTGTCTGGTTCTGAACATCAGTTTTTCAGGCTTTTCCTTTACATTTAATTATCTGTTCAGCAACAAAGGGGGAGATGCTTTCAAAAAATGATTCATCTTCTTCAGTGAACTTGTGAAACGATGCCAACTCAATAACAGCGATAACATCATTCTTATGTTTCACAGGAAAGATAAGGAGTGACACCGGGGCTGCTTTCCCAAGTCCTGATTCTATTGTCAGGTAACCCTCCGGTATATCTGAAATATTCATCATTTTGCCATCTTTTGCGACCTGCCCGGGAAATCCTTCTCCGATCTCAAGAATATTGTGAGTATCATCGGGCTCAGGGGATGCGAAGCCTGACAGAAATTTGATGTATTTTCGACCATCTTTCTCATCAGTTACAAAGAATGCTCCCTGGGAAACTTCTTTTTCTCTTGCTACCTGTGATAAAAACTTCACAGAGTACTGAGGTAGGCTTTTTCCATTGCAACGGATATTTTTAATGAAGTTCTCCACCTGTTTTTCTTTTTCATAAACAGGCTCTTCCTGGTTTCTTGTTTCAATCACAGGTACCATACTTTCAGCAGTTTTTTTTCTTTTAAGCATTTTCTTATCAAGAAATTCAAGCATGATATTCATATTATCTTTATTTATTAACTCTTACCAATGAATTGACAAACTCTATTATTTCAAGATCTTTTAATTTCAGATGCGGTTTGAAAAATGTTAAAGCCTCACCCGGCATTATTCCAAACTGGGCATTAGCAGGATCTTGAATTATTGTATATGCACCACTTTTAAATGCGCTGAATAACCCGCGAGAACCATCTGAGTTTGTGCCTGAAAGCAGAATGCCTGCCATACTCTTTTTATAGGTGTGGCCTGCGGATTCGAAAGTTATATCGATAGATGGTCTTGAATAGTTGACATCTTCTTCTGTTGAAAGAGCAAATGTCCGGTTGGGTTCAATCATCACGTGATAATTTGCCGGGCTTAGGTATACGCCCTTCTTAATACTTTCTTTATCATGCACTTCT
>DATALD010000024.1:0-1872 GCA_036261255.1 Bacteroidales bacterium | reverse complement strand
GATGGAAGCTGCGTTATCTCTTGGGATGTCACGAAACCTCGCAATCAAACGGATAGTTTTGCCTCAAGCACTGAGGATCTCTTTGCCGGGTATCACAAACGATTTCATCGCTCTTTTTAAAGATTCTTCATTAGTTTCGATCATCGCTATGGTGGAGCTTACTAAAACATATAATATACTCGCATCTTCGACTTTGAGGTATTTTGAACTGGGATTAATTACCGCAATCTTATACTTTGGAATGAGCTATCCATTATCGCTCTTAGCAAGAAGGCTGGAAAATAGGTTAAGGAATGGTAAAAATATAACTTCAAATATTCACTTTGGGAATGGCTTTATAGCCACTGCTAAACACAATATCAAGAACAAAAATCATGAAATTATTTCTTTATTCCTAAAAGGAAAAAAAGGAGGAATTTGATTTGTCAAATCCAAAGGTCAACATGATAACAGTAAAAGATCTGCATAAATCTTATAATGATCATCATCTTTTTAAAGGCATTAGCCTTGATGTGAAAAAAGGTGAGGTAGTTGCTATTATCGGTCCTTCAGGAAGTGGGAAAAGTACTTTTTTAAGGTGTATAAACGGGCTTGAAAATTTCCAGAAAGGTGAGGTTATTGTAGATGGTATTAGATTGCAACCAATTAACAGATCAAATCCTTCAAAAGAGGATATGGAGGTTATCCGCAAAATAAGACTTAAAGTTGGAATGGTTTTTCAGCAGTTTAATTTATTTCCTCATATGACTGTTCTTGAAAATATTATTGAAGCTCCTGTAAAGGTTTTAGGTATCGACCGCAATATTGCCATTGAAAACGCGTTAACTCTTTTGCGCCGTATAAATCTTGAAAATAAAACAGACAGCCTTCCGGAAGACTTATCGGGAGGAGAGCAACAGCGCGTTGCTATTGTTCGCTCGCTTGCGATGAAACCTGAAGTTATGCTTTTTGACGAACCAACCTCTTCGCTTGATCCTGAAATGGTAGGTGAGGTTCTTTATGTAATCAAAGATCTGGTGGGTGGAGGAATGACAACCTTAATCGTTACACACCTGATGCAATTCGCACGTGAAGTTGCTGATCGGGTCGTTGTTCTTGATAAGGGTGATATTATTGAAACAGGCCTACCGGATGAAATTTTTATTAATCCGAAGAACGAAAGGACGAAGTCCTTTTTAAGCAGAATATTGACACATAATGAATTAAATAGATATCAAAGCCCTAGTGCATCGGTCCCAAAATTATGGGAATAAAACTGGACTTTGAAATCAACACTGGTCACTGAGTTTCCCATGAAAGAACCACGTATAGACATGGATAAACACGAATTGAAATCATCTAAGCTCATCTGTTCTTATCCGTAGTTTATTGAGGATATATGGAATTGAGCACTAGCAAGGAAGAAGGTTGAGAGGAAACGGTCTATCCGACTGGTCAGGTCGTTCTTTTTTCAGGAAGATTAGGACATGCCTTCATAATAAGGGGTTTTGGTTTAAGAAATTTTATAAACAAATTTGTTTCGTCCTCATCCATAAACTGGAAATGTGAACTTTTAAAATCTCGCACCAATAGTGCGAGAAATTTGCTATAAAAAAGAAGAGAATTTTAACGAAAGAGAATGTAAGGTGAATAGAAAAATTATATGCTATCTGCAGGAGCATTGAAAAGCAACTGCAAAAGAATTGCATCTATCAACCATCTTAATGTCCAGCCTTTGCCCTGAAAAATCAACCATGATATCTTTATATCTTTTCTTTTTCTTTATTCAGCGCATCAATTTTTGCCTGTATCTCATCCTTCTGCTGTTTATACCTGACTTTGATTTCTTTAACCTCCTTGTAGATAAGCATGCTTTCGTCACTGATTCCTTTC
>DATALD010000014.1:0-48346 GCA_036261255.1 Bacteroidales bacterium | reverse complement strand
CCACCTCTTGAAGTAAACTTAATTGAATTCTTTACAATATTCCTTAAAATTGTCTTAAGCATATTAATATCAGCATAGCAGATAACATCATCAGGTACAAGGACATTAAAATTTACTCCTTTGATCATTGAATTATAACCAAGAAGGTATGTGATCTCTTTTAATACCGATTCAAGCGCTATTTTTTTTGGATTGAAATCGACAGAACCTGTTTGCATTCGAGCCCAAACCAGCAGGTTGTCGAGCAGATCAAGAGCCTGCCCCGATGTCGAATTGATTATCTTAATATAGTTTTCAATTTTGTCAATTTCGAAATCATGGATCTTTTCTGACAAAAGTCCTGACAAACTCATTATGCTTCCTACCGGGCCACGAAGATCATGTCCGATAATGGAAAACATTTTATCCTTTGTTGCGTTCAGAGCTTTCAGCTTATGTTCGCTATATTTAAGTTCCTCATCTGCAATCTTACTCTCTGTAACATCAACAAGTATAAAAATTATTCCTATGAATTTATTATTAAGATCGAGCAGCTTTTGTGTTCTGATATGAAACAACCTTTCGCAATTTAAAATCTTTAATGAAGTATCATATTCATGGAGAAGTTGGTCTTTATCTCCCGCAATAAAAATACATTCATCAATGACCTTTAAAAGAGACGGATGTTCTTTATTTAATTTGCCTGTTTTAGCATCAATGAATAACCCTGTAGCTGCTTTATTTATGTTTGAAATTGCAAGCTTTTCATCGAAAATAATTATCGGAACATTAATTTTTTCAAATAAAGAGAGATACTTATTATTTTCAACGAGTAAGTTTCCAGCAGATTCCTGTAATTCATTTATCTGATCTTCCCTTGTCAACCTTGTCCATCTGACACAACATGCAAGCTCAATCTTATCAAAACACTTGATTGTGAATTTTAAAAAAAACTCTCTATTTTTTTCCTCTAATGATGAACTCTCTATCAATTCGATATACGAATCCCTGAAGTATTTCATTGTCCCCAGAAAGAGTTGAATAGATACTCCTCTCTTCCTGTGCATATCAGCGTGGGAAACAGCGAATTTAGAAATCGGGTCGGAATCATTAAAATCAAGATCCAATTCAGGGTAGTTATTTCCATAATGACCTGCAGCAACTGCAAGTGATTCTGATAGTTGCCTTACTGGCACTCTCCATTGATCAATCTGTATTGAATAATATTTCGCAAATCCATACTCACAGGCATAATTAATTATCCTGTTTGTCAACCAGTCTTCATTATCAATTAGTAAGTTATTATAATCAATCATAAAGTCTTTACCTGCTTTCAATAATCTTACTTTATCAAACAGCCGAAAAATAAATGAAACGGCTTCAAGATTAAATCTGCCTCTTCTAACAATAAGTTAAGACCTATTTTTTCGCAACAGTTGAATTAAGTAGGATAATAGTCTTATTGGGTAACTATGCGTATTTCACCAATTTACAAAGTAAAGTAATCTTTAAGGCAGGGATACACGTGAAAACACGTGAATTAGTCAGGTAATAATATTAGTTAATAATCTGAATTTATATCTACTTCTACGCCGCTCATAATATTAATCATGATATTGACAATAGTTAATTTATCCATTCTAAAAACAAATTTGCAGCTTCTTCCTGCTGGCTTTATTAATTTCGGAAATAATTTGATTCCTGGTCAATGAAAGATTTTACCTAATGTATAAATAAAGTTAATGATTTGTTAATACGATGTTTTTATAGAATCAAAGCAGCTTTTTTATTGTCTATTTACAAAAGAACGATAAGAGGTTCAAGGAAAGATTGTCTTTTAACACAATAGAAAGGTTCAAGAAGGTTATTTAAGGTTGAAGAAGATTAGTGATTTGAAAGATTAACCAGGTTTTGGTAAGAGTGGAGAACACTTTGGTACATTGATTGGTCAGGTTAGGGTTTGAAGTAGGTAAACAGGTGTCTTCTGGTTAGACACCTGTTTTTTTTCGTTCACAGCTCATTGAGCGGAGCCTGACTGAACATCCCCCTTCACAGCTCATTGAGTAGATCCGATATGATTCGTTCCCCCCAACAAAACGTGTTTTATAATGTTTATAATCAATGAATACTTTAATTTAAAAAAAGGAGGATTGACTATGGCAAGATATGTTGATGGATTCGTACTTGTTGTTCCTGGAGACAAGGTTGAGGATTACAGGAAGATGGCAGAAGAAGGGAGAGATGCATGGATGAGACATGGAGCCCTCTCATATTACGAATGTATGGGTGAAGATTTGACAGCCAAAGAAATGGGAGGAGAAAAACCAATTGAATTCACGAAACTTGCAAATGCAAAACCTGGTGAGACAGTCTGGTTTTCATTTATCGTTTTCAAATCAAAACAACATCGTGATGAAGTAAACAGAAAGGTAATGGACGAGATGAGTGAGAAATACAAGGATATGAACGAATTTTCAATGCCTGTAGACATGAAACGTTTTTCTTATGGGGGATTTGAAGTTGTTGTTGAGGGAGAGTCAGAGGAAGCAATTCATAGATCATCGGCCCAGGTCGGCGCTTCGAGGTAAATAAATAAAGCTCATTGCGACTTCGCTGTGTCATTACAGCGAAGTCCTAACGAGCTTTACTAATTCTTTTTTGCCCGCTGTGCACGAATAGCTTCCTAAGCTATCTGCTCATTGAGCGGAGCTGAAATGAGCCTTCTTACTCAAAATAAGCCTGTCATACAAAAAGAGTAATATACTTCCGAAAATAGCTATTCCCGCGAAGAGGATCCATATATTCGATGGATGGTACCTGGTCCATAAATACTGATCAAGCTGCGAAGCATTCATATTCATTAATTCCAGTGCCCGGGTGAAGAATTCATTCTGCGTAAGACCCTCGGGATTTAATTCAAGTCCTTTTTCTGCCAATGCTTTTGAAAGCAGATAGTACTTATCTGCTATTGTCTCAAATGGTTTGCCCGATATCCAGCCTGCAGCAAAATGCCCCAATGCAATTGGCAGGAAAGAGGTACCCATATATAAAGCCTTCTTATCTGCAGGTGCAATCCCTCCTACATATTCACTGTATTTGGGAGAGGATGCCATTTCGCCAATAGCAAAGACAAGCACTCCGATTATCATTAGCCAGGGATTTTGTGTAAAGAACATCATCATAAGGCCAGATGCAAGTATTATTATCCCGGTGATAATTGAATTCAGCGGCTTCAGCTTCATGCTTTGTGTTGAGATATAGATCTGAAGAACTATAATGAAAAATGCATTCATGCTTGTAACTGTCGGAGCTGTAATAGTGCCCTGAGCCAATCCAAAGAAATCTGAGAACCTGTCAAGATGAACCCATTGTTCAAGAAAAATCGGAAACGAATAATAAAGCTGGTTGTAGGCTGTCCAGAATACGGCCATTATCAGCAGGAAAAGAACATATTTCCAGTCGGAGAGTGTGTTAAAGATATTGCGGAAAGCAATACCTATATTCTGCAGGAAAGTCTTTTCTGAAGGTTCCCTGTCTGGTTCCCTGAAGAAAAAGAAAATGAATATGAAATTTATAGCAATTGTCACAATCGACATTAGGAAAACAAGCCACCAATCAACCTTGTAAAGAAACCCAGCAATAAATGGCCCAATGAATCCCCCTATGTTAACCATCATGTAGAAGATCCCAAATCCAACGGATGAATTCCCTTCATTAGTTGTTTTAGCTATCATACCTGAAATAACTGGTTTAAACAGAGCACCAGCTGTTGCAAGAAAGATGTAAGCAGCAAATACCATCGGGAACGATTGAAATGTCCCAACCATAAAGTAACCGGCAATATATGATGCAAATGAAAGGATGAGCACTTTTTTGAAACCAACCCTGTCGGCAATTGCACCAGTAAAGAGCGGGAGAAAGTAAAGAAGCATTGAACCGGTACCTATAATAACTCCCTTCTCCAACTGGCTGAAACCCAAAGCACCTGTATCTTTTGATAATGTAAGATAAAGCGCAAAAGCATTATAGAAACCATACCAGGCCCAACGCTCAAACAGTTCCATTAAGTTGGATATCCAGAATACGCGAGGGAACTTTTTCAAAATATTACTCAGCTTCGACATCTTTTCATTTGTTTAATGGGAGAAGATTATCATTAATTTTATACTACAAATCTACAAACAATGAAGGAAAAAATACTAGAACGCTTTTTAAGATACGTTAAAGTTGACACCCAGTCACAACCAGACCAGGATCAGTTTCCAAGCACAGAAAAACAGGTTCAGTTTGCAAAGATGCTCGTTGACGAATTAAGGAAAATTGGATTAAGTGATGTTTCCGTCGACGAATATGGTTATGTAATGGCAACGCTACCTTCAAATATTGATGACAGTGTACCTGCAATTGGCTTTCTGGCTCACATGGACACAAGTCCTGATATGTCAGGTACAAACGTTAATCCACAAATAATAACCGATTACAATGGCGAAGATATTCTGCTCGATAAAAGTTCAGGCTTAACATTGAAAACTGCTGACTTCCCTGAGATTAAGAAATATAAGGGACAAACAATTATAACGACAGACGGCAACACTTTGCTTGGAGCCGACGACAAAGCAGGTATTGCTGAAATAATGACTGCAATTGAGCATCTAATTTCGCATCCGGAGATTAAGCATGGTACAATTAAAATAGGTTTTACCCCTGATGAAGAAGTTGGAAAGGGGGTTGACTTTTTTGATGTAAAGAAATTTGGCGCTGATTACGCTTATACAATCGATGGCGGTGAGATTGGAGAACTTGAATATGAGAACTTCAATGCGGCTAAAGCAAAAGTTTTAATCCAGGGAAGAAATATTCATCCGGGTACAGCAAAGAACAAAATGATCAATTCACTTATCGTTGCAAACGAATTTAACAGCATGCTTCCTGTTGAGCAGAGGCCTGAGTACACAAGTGAGTATGAAGGATTTTTCCATCTAATTAAAATACAGGGGACAGTTGAGAATTCCTTCATTGAGTATATAATCCGTGATCATGACAGGACTAAATTCGAAAATAAAAAAGCCTTGTTACATGATGTTACATCGTTTCTTAACAGCAAATACCCTGATGGTACTGTAAAACTTGAGTTGCAGGATCAGTACTTCAATATGCGTGAGAAAATTGAACCTGTCTTTCATATTGTTGAAATAGCACGGAAAGCTATTGAAGATCTGGGAATTGAACCTAAAATAATACCTGTAAGGGGAGGAACCGATGGCTCAAGACTTTCATACATGGGTTTGCCTTGTCCAAATATATTTACGGGTGGGCATAATTATCACGGGAAGTTTGAATATATCCCCCTCGAAAGCATGGTTAAGGCTATTAAAGTAATAGTAAGGATTATCGAGATTACAGGAGAAAAAGGAAGATAAGTGCAGGTCGTAGGCACTCCATTTGGTATAACACCTGCTTCTACAGCCTTTAAGTCCTGTATAGACTCTACTGCTTTCTTCCATCCTAAAAATTACTTATTTCATAATACATCTTTTTTCCTAATTTAGTTCCATAAAAATGTGCTGGAATAAATATGGAAACTGTACCCAACAAGGATGTTCAGTTAGCCTTTGATTTTGTCAGATATACAAACCGGAATGTTTTTCTAACAGGAAAGGCAGGGACAGGTAAAACAACCTTTCTGCATGAGTTGAAAAAATCATCTCCTAAACGGATGGTTGTCCTGGCTCCTACTGGTGTTGCTGCCATTAATGCAGGTGGTGTTACAATTCATTCATTCTTTCTTCTTCCCTTTCATCCTTATGTTCCATCGATCTACCTCAAAGGAACACCAGGGAAAACATCAGAGCAGAGAGAAAACTCTGGTTATAAGATGAATCGTGAGAGGATCAATATTATCAGAAGCCTCGATCTTCTTGTGATTGATGAAATAAGTATGGTAAGGGCTGATACCCTTGATGCTATTGATGCAACACTTAGAAGATATAAAAACCATCATCTCCCCTTTGGCGGTGTTCAGTTGCTAATGATTGGTGATCTTCAGCAACTTGCCCCGGTTGTAAAAGAAGAAGATATTCAGATCCTTGGCGATTATTATAAAGTCCTTTTCTTTTTTGGAAGCAAAGCTCTTGCCTCAACGAACTACATCACTATCGAATTAAAACATATTTACAGGCAGGACGACAAGGTTTTCATAGATCTATTGAATAAAATAAGAAATAACATCATCGACAAGGATGTCCTGAACGAATTGAATAAGAGGCATATACCTGACTTTAATACTGATGCTGATGGTGGTTATATAACTCTTACAACGCATAACTACCAGGCTCAGTCGATCAATGATTCGAAACTTGAGAAACTACAGGGAAATATTCATTCCTTCAATGCCACAATAACTAACGATTTCCCCGAATCATCATACCCTAATGCCTTTGAACTTGTTCTGAAGAAAGGTTCCCAGGTGATGTTTATTAAAAATGATTCTTCACCTGACAAGCTTTTCTTTAATGGTAAGATCGGAAAAATTGAAGGTTTCGAAAATGATATAATCATTGTGAAGTGCCCCGAAGATAGCTTCAGCATCAGGGTTGAACCTGTCGAATGGCAGAATGTAAAGTACACTCTTGATGATGAGACAAAAGAAATTCGGGAAACTGTTGTTGGCACTTTTACACAATATCCTTTAAAACTGGCCTGGGCAATAACAATTCATAAGAGCCAGGGACTTACATTTGAAAGGGCAGTAATAGATGCCAGGTCAGCTTTTGCCCATGGACAGGTTTATGTTGCCCTTAGCAGATGCCGTTCGCTGAAGGGTCTCGTACTCAACAGACCCTTGAGCCAGCAGGCAATAATCGACGACCCTGTCGTTAATAGCTTTGTCAAAGAAACCGAGCAGAAGCAACCCAGTGTGGAAGACCTTGAGGAAGCAAAAAAAACTTATGAATTAATGCTTCTATCAGAGCTTTTCGATTTTATCACGATCAGCCGGAACCTTGGATATTGTATTCAATTAATAAAGGAACATCATTATGGTATCCTCGGTAATCCCGAAACAATTCTGGAAAATGCATTAAGCTTTTTCAATACAGAAATAATTGAAGTTTCAGAAAAATTCGCCATTCAGATAAGCCGGCTATCTGGAATTAAAACAGGCGTTGATTCTAATATGCTTCTACAGGAAAGAATAAAAAAAGCGGCCGAATATTTTTCTGAAAAAATTGTTAGTTCACTCGATGAGATCCTAAACAGGTTTTCAATTGAAAGCGATAATAAAACTATTAAAAAGTCATTCAAAGAAGCATTTGACAGATTCAAAAAAGAGACAGGTTCAAAACTTGCATGCCTGACTGCCGCAAAATCTGGGTTTAAAGTAAGTGAATACCTGAATACAAAAGCAAAAACAGAAATTGAGATCCCCGAAACCAAATCAAAAACACAAAAGAATAATGAAGAGTCATCCGGCGTTGTACTATACCAGTCATTATTCAGACAGCTTAAAGAATGGCGTAATCAAAAAGCCAAAGAGTTTAATGTCCCTCACTATGTTATAATGCATCAGAAAACTCTTGTCAATGTGACAAATAATCTTCCTCAGTCATCCTCAGCGCTCAAAAAAATAAAAGGAATGGGAAAGATGAAATGTGAGAAATACGGAGAAGAGATACTTGAAATTATTAACTCTTTTTGCAGGGTTGAAAATATTAATCCTGTTGAGGATAATGTTACCAGCGAGTCAACCAAAAAGATAAAAGGAGATTCAAGAAAACTGAGTCTCATTCTTCTCAACAAAGGGAAATCAATTTCAGAGATAGCTGAAGAGCGTGGATTTAGTCAGGGTACAATAGAATCTCACCTTTCACATTATGTAGGTTCGGGTGAAGTTGAAGTTACCAGGTTCGTACCCGCAGAGCTGGTAGAGCTTATTGCCCATCACTTTGAAGGCAATGAAGAACTTAAAATGGGGCCGGTCAAAGAAATACTTGGAGATAGAGTAACATGGGGAGACCTGCGATTTGTTACGAGTTATCTCAGATATTTAAGAAAGAAGGATGAGGAACCAAGGGATGAAGGAGTAGAGAACTGACTTAGCTCATTGAGCAAAGCCGAAATGAGCGGTGTCGGTAGCGGGTGTTTGACCACCTGAGAAGAATGCATTATTTAACCGGGTACACTCTGTGTAACTTAATAAAAACTTTGTGCAACTCTGTGGTTAAAAAATCTTTAACTTTGCTCCTGTAAAAACTTTGGATGTTTAGTATTATAAATTCGGATCGTGTGTAGTAATTGATCGTCAGGTCTAGTTAGACCCGGCGGTTATCTTTTTTATCTTCCGGCAAGTTCCTGCCGGCTATTTCTTCTTTTATAAAATTTCAAATTGGATTGATTGATTCTCTCATTTTAATTATTACTACAATGAACGACGATAATAATACAATACACGAATTTGATTTTAACCTTATCTGCGAATATTTCTCAGACCTTGAAAGACAAGGGCCAGGAAGTCCGGAAATAACAAGGAAAGCCTTAAGTTTTACAAGTGGTCTGACTGATAAATCGCATATATGCGATATTGGCTGTGGAACAGGAGGGCAGACGATTACGCTTGCACAAAACACGTCAGGGGAAATAACAGGTATTGATCTTTTCCCGGGATTCATAGAACTTTTTAATCTCAATGCCCGCAAGCTTAACCTACATCAGAGGCTAAAAGGTTTAATTGGTTCCATGGAGGACCTACCTTTTTCAGATGAAGAACTTGATCTTATCTGGTCTGAAGGAGCAATCTATTTTATGGGATTTGAGAGAGGCCTGAAAGAATGGCGCCGGTTCCTGAAAAAGGGAGGTTACATTGCTGTCAGTGAAGCCTCATGGTTCACAAATGAACGTCCTTATGAACTGAACAGGTTCTGGGAAAACACATACCCCGGAATAGATACTATCCCTAATAAAGTTGCACAGATGCAGAATGCCGGGTATGTTCCAATCGCAAATTTCATTCTTCCGGAGACTTGTTGGACTGATAATTTCTATGCCTTGCAGGTTAAAGCTCAAGAAAGATTCCTTGATAAACATAAAGGAAACAAAACTGCAGAAGAATTCATTGCCATGGAGAGATATGAAATGGAACTGTATTATAAGTACAAAGAGTTTTATGGATATGCTTTCTATATTGGACAAAAGAAAGATTAAGAGTTGATCTCTCACTATGTCAAGTTAACCCTGCCCTGACCTTAAACAATAAGGTCAGGAGTCGGGGATTAAAATGAGTATCCACGAATTGTTAAAAAGACAAAAACCTGGCAAGAAGATTTTTTATATAATTTTTATCTCATAAATTGCGTCGTTGAAACGGGTTTTCATTTATTAATTCTTTTGTTAAATACATCTAATCAATTGAACCAGGCTGCAAATCCAGAATTGGCTTCTGCTCTAAGATCATCATCCGAGAAAGTGCTTGGAGAAAATGAACTGATATCTTCTCAGAAATTACTGACAGAGATATTTGGAACAATTTCTGGCATCGGAGCAGTGATTAACAAACACCGGCAAATTGTATATGTAAACCAGGACTTTCTTGATATGATCGGTATACAAGGTATTGAGTCAATATTAGGGAACCGACCTGGAGAAGTTTTGTCTTGTGTCCATGCAAACAACTCAACCGGTGGTTGCAGCACGGCTGATGCTTGCCGGTACTGTGGCGCCTATAATGCTATTATCGAAAGCCAGGATACCGGTAAGAGGGTAATTCATGAGGCTTTAATAACCACTAAACAAAAAGGTAACTACAGAAGTCTCGATCTTAGAATTATCACTACCCCGGTTAATCTACTTGGAAATGATTTCCTTGTAATGACACTTCAGGATATTAGCAATGAGAAAAGGAGGCTTGCTTTAGAAAGAATTTTCTTCCACGATTTGTTGAACAGAGCCGGAGGCTTAAACGGTTTGTTGAGTCTCCTTAAAGAAGATCAATCGCCAGAAACGACCAGTAAGATCATTGATATGTCGGTGGAAGCCAGCAAAGATATCATTGAAGAAATACAGTCACAAAGGCAGATGTATGCTGCAGAAACAGGAGACCTGAAGATTAATCCTGAATTAACAAGTACGTTAAACCTTATAAAATCAGCTATTGGAAAGATCGGATTCCATGATTCTGGCAGGGACAGGAAGATCACAATAACGGAGGATTCTTTAGATATTACACTCGAAACAGATAGAAGCATTCTTCAAAGGGTTCTTATTAACCTTCTGAAAAATGCTCTTGAAGCCACTCCGATGAATGGCGAAGTACTTATTGGCGCTTACGATTTTGGCAATCTTGTCCGCTTTAAGGTAAAAAATGAATTACTCATCCCGAAAGACATACAGCTGCAGTTGTTCCAGAGATCATTTTCAACTAAAGGTATAGGCCGTGGACTCGGAACATACAGCATCAGGCTTCTTACTGAAAATTATCTCGGTGGCAGTGTCACATTTATAAGCAACGAAACAGACAGGACAATATTCATGATCGATCTGCCTAAAAAAATCAATTCCTGATTTATTCTTCTGATCAAGGCCCTTTTGTTTCTTATTTGAACTCATTCTAAATAATCATTGTTAACAATTGATTATTCAATTGTAATTTACAATGAACAAGGAATTATTAAGAGATAATATATTAGAAGAACAGATAGTAAATGAAGGAACCGAGAACGTTCTTCATACTCCACCACAATCAGTCTGGCAGGGAATAAAAGATGCCCTAAAAGGAACTGAAGCTGATTACACAAAGATCAGTCTGAATAAAGCAATTATCCTGTTGACTATTCCAATGATACTTGAGCTTGTAATGGAATCGACATTTGCACTTGTTGATATATTCTTTGTGTCTAAACTGGGTGCATCAGCAGTTGCAGCTGTTGGATTAACCGAGACATTTCTTTTCCTGCTTTATGCAATAGCAATGGGATTATCGATGGGCGTAACTGCAGTTGTTGCAAGAAGGATCGGGGAGAAAGATCGTGAGATGGCTGCCAGATCAGCTGTTCAGGCTTTAATACTTGCTATTTTATGTTCAGTTCCATTTGCATTTGCAGGGTTATTATGGTCGAGAGAATTGCTTGGACTTATGGGAGCAGATCAATGGGTGCTTGAAGAAGGACATAAATATACCCAGTGGATGCTGGGTTTGAATATGGTAATAGTTTTACTATTTGTTATTAACGCCATCTTCCGCGGTGCCGGCGATGCTGCCATTGCTATGCGCGTTCTCATAGTTTCAAATATTATAAACATAATAATGGATCCTATTCTCATATTTGGCTTCGGTCCTTTTGAAGGAATGGGTATAAAAGGAGCGGCAATAGCCACAAACATCGGAAGAGGAACAGCCATAGCTGTTCAGTTATGGTACCTCTTTAAGGGAGGGAAACATATAAGAATCAGGCTAAATCAGCTAATCTGGGATGCAAAGATAATGTTCAATATATTCAAAACTTCTCTTGGTGGAATAGGTCAGCAGATTATCGGGATGACTTCATGGATATTTCTGATGAGGATCCTTGCAGGAATTGGGAGTGATGCGGTTGCAGGATCAACAATTGCCCTTCGCATTATGTTGTTTACGCTTATGCCTGCGTGGGGAATGGCAAATGCAGTTGCTACACTTGTTGGGCAAAACCTTGGAGCAGGCAATCCAGAACGTGCAGAATCAACAGTCTGGAAAATTGGTTTTTATAACATGGTCTTCCTTATTGGAGTCTCATTTGTGTATTTCTTCTTTAACAAATCACTGATGGGGATATTTTCTGAAGAAGAAGGAGTTATTACTGTTGGGGCAACATGGTTAAAGATACTTTCATATTCATATTTTGTTTATGGATGGTGGATGGTAACATCGCAGGCATTCAATGGATCAGGCGACACAAGAACACCGACATGGATTAATCTCATATTCTTCTGGATAATAGAGATTCCCCTATGTTATGCTCTTGCAGTACCAATAGAATGGGGTTATTCAGGGGTCTTCTGGGGTTGTTTCATAGCCGAAACATCTGCAGGGTTAGGAACATTATGGCTGTTCAGGAAAGGGAAATGGAAAACGGTAAAAGTGTAAGAAGGTGCAGGATGCTAGGTGCCTGGTAAGTACAAGGTCCATGGCCTAGAACCCAGGAACTAGTCTAAAATAAAAAAGGATGCTTTTGTGAAAACATCCCTTTTTTCTTATAAGGCAGTATTAATTATTCTACCGGATCAGTGTTTACTCTTGTTTTATCAGGTTTTGTACTGCTTTTATCCATTTCAGAATGGTCCATATCAGGATTCATTTTGCTCATTCCTGGTTCTGACTTAGATTTTAATCCCCATATCTCGATCTTGGCTTTATCTGCACCTGCAATTTCATCCTTCCCGAAATTAAATGTTATTTTGTCAAGTATCCCTGTTGTGTTCAAATCAAGAATTTCGCTTTCAGTGTTTTCAGCGACTACAACAGGGGAATTTTCAGTTAACTCCTGCTTTTTACCACTTTCGTACTCGACCTCTATGCTTGTCAGGCTCAATGGAGCATCTTTGGCTTTGAATTTAATTGCTGAATATACTTCATTTGCGTTAACCGTCTCTCCCCTGTCACTATTCAAATCAAAGACCCCTCTTTCCATGCTCAGATCGATTGTTTTCTCGCCTATCTTCTCCCAATCGGGGTCATCAGCTGATGACTTCGAACGGGAATCCTGTTGTCCATTGGCTAGTCCATATACACCTGCCAGTAGTATAAGGCTTAAAAATACATTTTTCATAACTTTCCCCTTTTGATTAATACTCGTTTTTCCTCACTTTAATCATCAAAAATAGGGCTGCAGCATTGCAAAACTGTTATACTATCTGATCATAATATTATAGGATTTATCATAAAGAGCAACATTCTACATGGCAATTATTAAGCTTAACGGTAATTACATTGTAGACAACATTTCATTTGAAATAGAGATCTTTATTCAATATAATCTTTTGCTTTTTTCGCTTACATCCAAAAGTTTTTTTAGTCTTGATATCCTTGTACTCTCCTGCTTTGCACTCATGATCCAATGAGTCATAGTTCGCCTATATGAAGGAGTTTGCTTATTGAAGAACTCCCAGGCAGGTGTGTTTGCTCTGAAAAGCGATTCTATTTTTTCAGAGAAACCTGAATTGTCATATTCAAAGCTATAAGTACCCGACCTTGCATCTTTGCGTTTGTTAAAGATTTCCAGACCCTCCTTTTTCATGAGTCCCTTCTCCTGGAGCGCTTCAACTTTTTTAATATTTATATTACTCCAAATACTATCCACCCTTCGTGGTGTAAACCTAATGCAATACCTGTCTTCATCTATCGATCTTCGGATACCGTCGATCCAACCATAGCAAAGCGCCTGATCGACAGATTCTGACCATGTCATACTTGGTATTTTCGTTTTTACCTTGTGAAAACCAACAAGAATCTCTGATTCCTTTTTATGATTCCTTTCAAGCCACTCCCGGAATTCGCTTTGATTTTTAAAATAGATTGGGTCTATCATTTTGTTTGTCGTTCAGATTTCGCAAGTACTCTGCCTTCAAATATTCAAAAAATCAGTGGAATCCTGATTTTTTTAACCAAAGTGTAACACTGAGTTTTAAAATGAGTTGCACTGAGTTTGGATTGTGATAAAGAATGGTTTTGTATAAACTTTGTGAAACGCCATGGTTTGTACTCTGTGAAACGTCATGATTAAGGTTTTTAAGTGTGAAACTCCTATCTCGACTTCGCTCAATGAGCAGAAATAGGTCATCGAGCGGAGCCGAGGTGGCCGGTATTTGAAGTAGTTGCTCAATGCGGCTTCGTTCACTGAGCGGTTTTAGGGATCACTGCCGTAGAACTATCAACACCGGGTTTGAATTCTCTGTAAGATTCTCATCAATGAATTTAAGCTGTCCTGAGAGTTCAGTGCCGCTGCTTTCAATCTCTTCTATCTTGTTAAGTAATGCAAAGGCATCTGCCTGATCAACAAGTACCGAACTATTGTATATATAAACCGGCCAGAACGGAAGACCTTTGTCTAAATCATTCGTTAAGCCATTTTCATTTGTCATTGTCTCGTTTGTAATCTTATTATAAACGCTCTTACTTCTTGACGAAGAGAAACCCCATGAAGAGGTAATATATAACCTTTCATAATCTTCATCAATAATTACGGGCCAAAGCATCTTATCAAAACTGGTCCTGTTATCAGGAGTGACAATTGGATCTGGATCCATTTTCAGTGCTCCGAATTTAAAAATAGCATAAGGACTTAGCTTGTCATCATTGAAATACAAAAGTGTGTCTGATCCAAATTCCATGAACCTGGGCTCCTTATTCAGATGAAACAGTGGTGAAGCTCCAAGATATATTCTCCCTTTTATTCGTTTGTGATAATTGATATATTTATCAATGTTCCCTCCATGAAGATCAGAAACATACCAACTATATAACGTATCAGTTTCTGATGCAGGTGCATTAGCCGTATAATAAAGTAGCTTGTTATTATTCTTTAATGTAAAGTATAAGGAAAGAAAGGGTAGCGCATTTGACTCAATAAACTTCCCATCAAAGTCATAAACCTTCAAGGCCATTTCATCAAGTACATAAACGAGGCGGGATGAATCATCGACACAGAAATCGCAATAGTTTAAATACTCTTCTGGACCCCTTCCCTGTTTACCAATCTGCCTAATGTATTTCCCTGATTTATCAAATTCAATTAATTTGCTCCCGTCGCTAACAAAAATATACGATTCCGTCATTTCAATAGATGTAGCCCTTGAGAGCATACATTCAGGCTTTGTCTCTAGTGGGATATACTCAAGTTTCTTTCCAAGACTGCTTAAAGAAATTTCTCTTTTATCTGAGACACTTTTTTCTATGTCAACATAATATGGGGGGATTGGAGATTCTGAGTTTTTCACTTTGTTATTGTTGCACGAATAACAAACGAGAATAGCAAATAGCACACTTTTAAGAGCTGTTTTCATTGTTTGGAGTTATGAAGTAGGTATTAGTGTAGATACATTGACTTTATCTTTATGCCTAAAGATATAATTTTTACAAGAAACTGTTCTATTTATTTAACCATAATGTTACACATAAGAAGAACAAAATGACTTTCTGAATTTGATAGTATTTCAGGAGCGTATGTTATTTTGAAACATCAAAGATAATACTATGCCTGTATAAAACACGGAGGTCATTTTGTTACATCTCTATGTCCCCCGTGGTCTCCATGTCTCTCTGGTCAATTACCATTTAATCTGAGCTAACGGAATAATCTTCATCAGGCAAATATCATCACCGGTTTTGATACTTTTCAACAGCTCAACATCAACTTCACAACCAAAGGCTTTTTCGAAGAGCACTCTGCTGTACCCTGTTGTACACTGACACCATGTCTTGCTGTCTAGTATATTTACCTCCGCCACCATCGGGCATGGACAGAACGGGAACTGCAGGTAAAGCTCATTATCATGATAAGTCAAACCGGCAGCATTTGCATTCTCGTTGCCGGCAAATTCCTCAAGATTTGTGGCTGATGTCATCAGCTCTCTAACAAGCGCCAGTTTTTCATCCATTGCAAAACCACACTGGCAGTTCATTCTTATCTTCTTTACAGTGTATGGATCAAAACTCGCTTCGAGTCTCCTCATTGTGTTCCTTACCCATGTAGGGTTATTTTCAGATTCATTATAGACTATTTTTTGAGCATCTGCTTCATTGCTTTCAGCTTTAACTGCATCAAAAATTACGTGCTCCTGGATTTTTCTAATATCGAACATAATCGTTTTTTAATTGTATAATTATATTTAATCATCTTGCTGGAATTAGGTAACCACATTGTTTGTTTCGTCCCTACGGGACTCATTCTCTTTGACGATTACCGCTTTTCTACCCTTATTTAATCCTACGGGATTGTTCCAAGGGGACAATGTATCCGAAATATCCTTAGGTGTTGTCCCAGGGGGACAGCATATCGGTAGCCATTATGGACGATACAATTCCAGACAATAATGATATTTTTATTAATGTTTTAAAAGCATAGGGAAATTATTCAGAATATTTCCCGAATGAAAGGATATTAACCCCAATTGGGTTAATTATGCTTTAAGTACAAATTTTAAACAGGTATACATATTGTATTTTTCAATTGAAGTGCAAAAATAGAAAAATATCAGTTTGTTGGAAGGATTTATCCTCTTTTTCCTTTTACATCCTTCTTCTGGTAATCTTTCAGTATTTTTCCCATCTGTTTGTCCTTCTTCTTCCTTTCTGAAACAGTTGATTCGAAGTGCTCCTTTTCTTTTTCGAGCTTTAAATAATTTTCATACGATTTTGCATCTATCTCTCCATTTTCAACTGCTTCAATAACAGCACAACCAATCTCGTTAATATGCCGGCAATCCTTGAACCTGCAATGTTCTGCGAATTTTAGTATCTCGTCAAACACTATCTCTGCACCACTTGATGCATCAGCAATTCCTACCTCTTTCAATCCCGGATTGTCTATTAATATCCCACCATCTTCAAGAATGATCAATTCCCGGTGACTTGTTACATGACGGCCTTTCCCGGTACTATCGCTAATTGAATTTGTTTTCATCAGCGCCTTCCCTGCAAGGTTATTTGTAAGTGTTGATTTTCCAACACCCGATGAACCAAGCAGGCAATAAGTTTTTCCCTTTTCAATCCTGCTCCTGATAAGGTCATAACCTTCCCTGGTTTCGTTGCTTATTGCAATAACAGGTACGTTTTTTAATCGTTTATTGATTTTCTCAATTATTTCATTTAGCCATTGATTATCTATCAGGTCTGTTTTTGTCAGCACTATTATCGGGCTCACCTTTGAAGAGTAGCAAATAGTAAGATAACGTTCGAGACGGTTAATGTTGAAATCCCTATCGATTGCCTGGACAAGAAATGCAAAATCAATATTTGTTGCAATAATCTGCTTCTCTCCATATTTCCCTATAGCCTGCCTTGAAATTACAGAAGATCTGGGTAAAATGCTATGGATTATTGCAAAATCAGGATCATAAAGGATCATTGCAACCCAGTCGCCAGTTGCCGGAAAATCCTCGCGGCTCTTAGCAGAAAACCTCATATTCCCTGTTATCTCTGCTTCAAATTCACCGGTCTTTGTTTTTACTACATATCTTTCTTTATGCTCAGCTATAACCCTCCCAATTTCGAAATCACCAAGATCTTTCTCAATCCTTAGCTTTTCGAAAGTCTCATTATATCCAAGATATTCAAGATTTGAATCCTTATCCATGTCTCTCTCCATTTTTAAAAAAAATGAAATGCAAGGCTCTCCCTGCATTTCATCAAATTTAGTGAAAATAATAGTTAGTTCTGAAAGGCTTATTTTGCTGTTGCCGAACTCTTTAAAAACATCTCTATATCATCATCTACTGTGCCAATACCTGCGATGCCAAAATTTTCTACAAGCACCTTTGCAACATTAGGTGACAGGAATGCAGGTAATGTAGGCCCAAGATGAATATTCTTTATACCAAGGTGAAGAAGAGCCAGCAGTACTATTACTGCTTTTTGTTCATACCAGGCAATGTTGAATGATACGGGAAGATCATTAATGTCAGCAAGCTCAAAAACTTCTTTGAGCTTCATAGCAATTACTGCAAGCGAATAGGAGTCATTGCACTGCCCTGCATCAAGCACTCTTGGTATGCCATTTATATCACCTAATGGTAGCTTATTGTACCTGTACTTTGCGCATCCTGCCGTAAGAATGACTGTGTCTTTTGGTAAAGCAAGAGCAAAGTCAGTATAATAATTGCGGCTCTTCATTCGTCCATCGCAGCCAGCCATGACGAAGAATTTCCTTATTGCTCCTGTCTTTACTGCCTCAACCACTTTGTCGGCAAGAGCTATCACCTGGTTATGTGCAAAGCCGCCAACAATTGTTCCTTCCTCTATCGCAACTGGGGGCTTACACATTTTAGCATGCTCTATGATTCTGGAAAAATCTTTTCTTCCGCCTTCTTTACGGCCAGCAATATGAGTGAATCCTTCAAATCCTGCTTCGCCTGTTGTGTATACCTTATCGTAATATGATGCACCTCTTACAGGTGGCACTATACAGTTGGTTGTAAAGAGGATGGGACCATTGAATGATTCGAATTCTTCTTTCTGCTTCCACCATGCATTACCATAATTGCCGGCAAAATTGCTGAACTTCTTAAAAGCAGGATAGTAGTGCGCAGGTAGCATCTCACTATGTGTATATACATCCACACCGGTATCTTTAGTCTGTACCAAAAGATCTTCAAGATCCATAAGATCATGCCCGCTGATAAGAATCCCCGGATTCTTTCTTATACCAATATTAACCTTTGTTACTTCAGGATTTCCAAACCTCGATGTGTTAGCTTTGTCAAGCAATGCCATAACTGATACACCATATTTTCCTGTTTCAAGAACAAGGTTTGTAAGATCAAATGCTGATAGAGAATCATCGGTAGTTGCAACAAGGGCCTTCTGAATGAATTCATGGATTGATTCATCATTAAAGCCAAGATTATGCGCATGTTCTGCATACGCTGCCATCCCCTTCAAGCCATATATTATAAGCTCTCGCAACGATCTGACATCTTCATTCCTTGTTGAAAGAACACCAATCATCGTGGCTTTTTCTTCCATCTCATCTTCATTAATTGCTTTCCAGACAGCTGAATCATGAACATCATCGGGAATTTTTCCACCTTGCTGGAGATATATTTCCTTGAGTTCGTCCCTAAGCATTAAACCTTTACTGATTTTTGCAATAAACCTCTTCCTGTCGAAGTTGGCATTTGTAATCGTCATGAATAGGCTCGTAATAATGAATGTATCCGTACTTTTATGATCTTTAGTCTTCGTTCTTAGTTTAGTTGAATAAAAAGAAATTCCCTTTGTAACAAAGAGAAGAAGATCCTGCAGGTTTGAAACATCTTCTGTCTTACCACATACACCTGAAACTGTACATCCGGTCCCCTTAGCGGCTTCCTGGCACTGAAAACAAAACATACTCATAAGTCAAAATAATTTAGGTTAATAATTACTCTTAAACCATAAAAGGTTTTCTTACCTGCAAAGCAACAGAAATGATTTTTTTAGGATTGTAACATATGTTACAATTTGGGCGGAACATGATCACAGATAAAATGCAGGCTGCTTAAAGTAGATGAAATTGCGATTGCCAAATAATTATCAATAAGCTTAAACAAGGTGGGTTTTTGCAAAAAAGGAGGGATCAGAAAAAAGATTTAATCATTTCAGGATCATCTTTAATCCTTGTCTTTCCCAAAAACCAATAATATTTCCCCATTTCACTATTAGTTTTTGCCCATCCATAGTCTTCCAGTCTTTTTCAATGTCAGAATGGCATTGTTGTCCTTTCCCTTTCCTTGAATGATGGCAATAACGGCATTCCAATGGCATGTGGCCGGTATCGAACAATTCACATTTTCCATCATTTAAAAAAGTACAACCGTATTGGGAAAATTCCGCGAAAGCATAATTTGATTCATTGCCTTTGAATGCCGGCGCTAAAACTCCAAAACTATGTTCGGGAGAGATTTCGATCATCATCCTGCTTGCCAGTCCGGCATCGATAGCTTTTTCTGCTTCCTCAACAGTCCACCAGCCGGGACGAATACAAAAACTCTTGCAGATATCGCAGGTGCATGAACCGGATGGAGGATATTTTTCTTTGAGGTTCATTCTCAAAAATAATACCTAAATATACAAAAGAAGCTTAATATGAGATATTTATTATGAATATACATTATGGCACATGAATAACAGCCTAAGCCTATTTCTCGTCCTTCGTTCCCAGGTAATATGTAAAGTCCATCTTTACAAGTTCTTTGCCTTTCATGACTTTGTTTATACCAGGAGCAATTTCATTGATGATATCCGTTCCGAACTTCGAATTGTACAATTTAACAGCTGACCAGGTATTCAGGTAATCAGACAACTGATTGAAATCCCATTTCACCTTCATCTCAATATCCGGGGTATTGATCCTGGCGAAAGGGAATTGAATATCTTTATAACCATTCTGAACGATCCTATTCCCGGGAGCCCAGAATGGTTCAATTTTTACAAGCAATAATTCATTAATTAACCTGTCAACTTTTTCATTGATATGAAAAAAACCATATCCCCAGCACGCAAATATTCCACCGGTTTTCAAGACTCTTTTAGCCTGTGAGAAAAATTGTTCCAGTTCAAACCAGTGTAAACTCTGTGCAGTACATATCAGATCAAAATAATCATCAGGAAATGCTGGAGATTCTGCAGGTTGAACAGTGTAATTTATTTTATTATGCCTGAATGAATTTGATATCTGATTTACATTTATGTCGGTAGCTTCTACTTTATCAAACTTCTCAATGAGATCGATCGATACCTGACCATTTCCGCAACCGCAATCCCAGGCAAGTTTAAATTCAGAACAATTTTCAAATACTGATTCGTAAAGTTCTGCCGGATACCGGGGCCGATTTCTGAAATACCCTTCGGAATCTATATTGAATGTCAGAACATTATTATTTATTGTCCCCTTTGCCATCTTAATCTGCTTTACAATCCCTTCGTCTCTTCGTCCTTAGATTTCTTCTTCTATATTTTTCGTTCAAAAACAACCCTGTCTTCATTTTCACCTGAATAATCTTCCACAACATTGATCCCTTCTTCGTTCGGTTTGCCAAGAAGGGTCATACCCATCCTGTTCTTATGGAAGTTAACTGACTTTTTATTGATTGGTTTTGTTATTGCTTTTATCTTTTTTATGTTCTTTGATCGTGCTATTTCAATGAAGTGGTTGTATAGCATTTCGCCAAGACCTTTTCGCTGGTACTGCTCCCTTACAGCAAGTAAATGTACATAAGCACAACTTTCTGTCTGAGAAAAAAACCCAAACATGTATGCAATTACCTTTTCTCTTTCTTTAATAACAAAAGCCGTATTCCCGAACTCATGAACCAGGTAAGGATTATGTATATGAAGAGTCCTGTCACTCCCCCAGAAATCACAAATATCTTTTATGATCTGGTTATAATCATTCATCGTGCAACGTTCAATTCTATAGGAATCTTTAGCCTCCTTTCTTACAACCTTGTTATTTATTTCTGTCAAAATTTCTCTTTTCATGAAGAAAGCCCTTTTCATTTGATCATATTCATGTTTGTCACATTTAGAGAGGCATGAAGTTTTAATTCTTTCGGTTCTCCGGAATACAGCTTCAATTTTTTCACAAGGGAAAACAAGGCATTCGCCGCAGTTTTTCCCATTACCTAACTGTTCACATGTGGTAAGATCATATCCACATGGTTTATCTTTTGAGCATCCTTTACATTTCATTTGCCCAGGTTCAACAACAGAATCCCTGAATCCAAGCTTAAACCACAATAAAGCCAGTTCCTTCAGCTTTTCTTCATTGTTGGCTTTTGTTGCAGTAAATCTTGGACATTCTGAACAAACATCTCCACAAACTGAGATTATTTCATCATTATTAAGCATTCTCTTAAAATAAATCCATGGTTCTCCCTGCTGCCAGGAATAATAAAGCTGAAAAGATCAATAATACTGTCAATACTTTTATAAGAAACTTTGTCTTCATCTCTTTTAACGTTTTGAATTTTGAAAATTATTCGTTTTTTCCTTTCGTTAAAACCCCGGAGCAAAAGATTTTCTAATGGCACACGTATACCAGGGTCCTGCAGGTCTTGCAGGTCTTGAATGTCGGTTTATAAAGTCACTTCGTCACTTCGTCACTTCCTCTCTTCCAACAATTCTATCTTTTTGTTTATTTCTTTAAGCTGAGCAAGCATTTCCATTGTAATAGGGTTCGATTTCGACAGGTTTCTTTGTTCCTCTTCCCTGAACCCGAGCCTTGAGTCAAGATATCCAAGAACCAATGAAAGTAGTATGAACAGAATGATGGAAACCGGAATTGAAACCAAAGTATATTCAAATATTTTCTCCCCCCAGGAAGTATCCTTGTATTCTTTCAGAAAGACTATACCAATAAGAAAGAATTGTATATACCCGATGTACATCCTTGATCTGTCAATATAGACCTTCCATCTGATAAGACTCTTTTTGTTGAATATTAATTTCATAATGCTTCAGGGTTTGAATTTATCTTAAAGATATTCAATGTTATTGAATACTAGTAATGGCCCGCATACACTGATCTTGGGAATTTAAAATAACTTTTTATCCTTGAAGAATTTATTCAACCCCTTTCAGGTTAGTGATTTGCGATGATTTTTTACCCTGGATTTCAGTCCCTCAAGTCCATTAAGTCCTTCATCCATCAGTCCCTTCGTCGCTTCGTCCCTCCGTCTCTCCTCAGTCACCAGTTCCCTGCATCATTCTCAGGAATTTCCCATATACTTCCTTTGTGACAGGTGTTGGAATATTAAGCTTTTCCCCAAGACGGATAATTGTTCCTCCAAAAAGGTCACCTTCATTTATTTTACCTTTGCTTTCAACATCCCTCTGAAAAGATGTTTTTGTTTCAAACGAAAATTCTTTAGCTTTTAAAAGAGAACTTTCAACAATGTCGTCAGATAATGGCACATCCATTTTCTTTGAGATAGAATAAATCTCCTCCATAATTGATCTTGTCTTTTCTTTCAGATTATCATCAATAAATATCCTGCCGATCGTTGTGTTATATGTTGCCGTAACAAGTCCATAAGTCGCAATAAACATGAATTTTGACCAAATTGCAATATTCACATTTTCCTCTTGACTAAAATTGATCCCTGATTCCTGTAAGATTGATTTCAAATTGACAATATCCTCTTCAGGCTTCATTGGGTCATTCCCAAGATGTATTTTACAATTCCCTCCTTTTTGAAAGATAGCACCCGGACTTTCAATATGGGTACCTATATAAACGCATGAAGGCAAAACGACTCCTGTCGCCAGGTTTTTCCTGATCCGTTCATATATATCTACTCCATTCAGCAAGGGAAGGATTATTGTTTTGTTATCAGATATCCTGACAATATCTTTTACTGCATTGTCAAGGTCATAACTCTTGACAGACAGTATAATTATATCACAAACAGGAATATTGTTAACATCATCAACACACAAATCAGGGATAACATTAATGATCTCTTTTCCTCCTGATTTCTTCAGTACCAACCCATTTTTCTGAATCTCATCTTTATGTTTTCCTCTCGCGATAAAGAAAATTTCATGTTGGTTTTTAAACCTCTTTGTTACTAATGTCCCAAAGTAGCCTCCCACTCCGCCAACACCAAAAAAACAAATTCTCATCTATTGTTTCTAATTATCAGTTGTATTAATATATAAATTATAAGATACACTAAAATAATTATAGTTTTAAACTGATTACAAAACAAGTAAAAACCAATTTAATTAATCCATAGAACAAACTGTTGCTCATTTTAAAAGAACGAGTGTACCATCATTAATTCCTTTCCTGATCCACCTCATCAGGGTGATTGCTTTAAATTCAGGTTCAAGATATGTGGTTGTGAACTCATCATCCATGCTGTTAATAGCTAATTGATACTTATGTTTCTCTGTTTCAATATTATAATAAACAATACCATGACAAACATGTGACATAGTTGCCTTTGTACCTTTTACAATAGTTTTCAAATCTTCCATAAGTCATAGCTTTTTGCAAAGAAAGTAAAATGCATCACCATCATTTTTGATATAGATCAAAAAACTATACCTGCTTACGGATTCTTGATAAAGTTTCCTGGGTTATTCCCATTACTGAAGCTAAATAACCGAGTTTAGCCCTTTTAAATAATTCAGGAGAAAGCGACAACAGTAACTTGTATTTTTCTGCGGCTGTCATAGTCTTGAACTTTGCTGACATTATATCTATTTTTGCGAGCTGATCTCCAAGTAAATTATTGCTAAACTGAGCTAGTTGAGGAAAGGCAGATAATTTCAGACTATTCTCTTTTGTAATGCTTATAAGGGCTGTATTTTCACATGCCTGGAAATATTCGGTTGCGGGTATTGAATTGATATAGCTGCCAAGTGATGTAAACATTTCATTTTCAAGGTGGATCCAGGTAGTTATTTCCTTTCCGTTAAAAAGGTGGAATTTCCTAACCATTCCGGACTTTATAAACCAAACCTTATTACATGTTCTCCCTTCATTCAGAATGAATTGATTTCTTGAAAATGTCTCAAATTCAACATTTCTCTTCAGAGCCTGAATAGATTCTGTATCTAAATCAGTATACCTGTTAATAAAGTCGATAAGTTGTTGCATTCAGTAATTGTAATCAAGTGTCCTCAATATCTCACCTGATAGTAAAGTAATCTTCAAGCTCAACCAATGTTTCAGCGCTTGTACTTGTATCTTTAATTATGTTTCCATCCTAGTAACAATATCCGGTTGCATGTTTCAGTAACATGCTTTAAATCGTGGCTCGAGAGAAGAATTGTAACAATCGCTTAGGAGTTTTAAAAGCTCCTTATAGCCCGCACTTGGGAGGAATAACATACTGGTATTGGAGCCTGTACCCCAGATACGTTGAATGGTATAGCCCATGCATTTTCGGTATCCACCTTACTGGAACTCCAATAGTAATCATTCTCAAAACCACCAATCGCTTCTCTGTTTATCCATAGTTTTCTTAATTCATCCAGACTGGGCAAATACCAATCGTTGTAGCCATTTAATACCCAATTTATGCATCCTTCAGCTGCAAAATATGTTTCTGTACATCCATTGACAATATCTAAAGTATTTTGTGCACCCGTTCCTAAGGCCAGACCATTCGCACCAGTTATTTGGCAGTCACAACACCATGAGTATCTTTCTATATCTGTTGGCGTAGCAATTATTCCATGAATTAGATTCACATCATAACCTGGGTCACCTGGTTGCAGTATGTATGCGAGTACACCTCCTTGATACGGATCACCAACTCCCAATGTTTTTGCAGAGGTACCATCGTAATTCATCCACTTAGCACCATCATAATAATTAGGTTTGTGGGTTGTTGAATTGTAAACAAGCATGCCTTCTGTTGCCATTAATGCATCTCTTTGTGGTTGGGTCATTACTGCAATTGCATTTATCAAATAAGGGTTTGCAGTAGTTCCACTACCCGTAATTATTACATTAGTCCCGGCTTGTACTTTGGTTTCAGAACCATCTATTCCCGGTTTATTGTTTAGGTCATTATAATTACCAGATGTTGCAACAGTAGCTAATGTCGGTGTTCCGGTCAGATTAGTGTATTGTCCATCAAATAAAACCGGCTTGTTGGTTAGGTCATTGAAATCCTTGTCCCATGTAGTAAACACAGGATCTGTTTCGACTATACCCCCTTTTATTGCTTCAGCTTTTTTTGCATATAAAGCGTATGGAACGCTTAGTAATTGAGTTGTACCGGTTATTGTATAACTTGTTAATGGTTCAATTATTGCGATTTTTGTTTCAATAAAATAATTGCTGTTACCCCAGTTTATTGTACTAAAACCGCTGCCATTACCTATTTCAATACTCACTAAACCATTTATGTTAGTAGTAGGTGTTTGTGTTTCACTATAAACAATAGCACCTATAGGCGAATCCATGCGGATGTTAATTTCCATGCCAATCTTGGTATTTGCTACTATTCCATCGCTACTATTTCGAACTACAGCCTGATAACTCATTTTTTCGGGTGCCTGAGCTAACATACCTACCATCAAAAATATTCCTGATAAAAATGTAAATAACTTCTTCATTGTAGTATCTAATAATTAAACCTCGCTTTATTTTTCAGGATGCGTTCTCTTCAAACTACTTATGCCATGTCGTTTGAAAATAGAAGATCTGTCTCATTGATTTTTTACAACTTTAAATGTTCTTATTTCTTTTATTCCGTCTCTTACCTTTAAAAGATATGGTCCGGGTAAAAAATTGCTCATATCAATAGTTATTATGTTGTCTGAAATTGTTGCGGTCTTTAAAAGATTTCCATTCATATTGTAGAGTTGAAATAATAGTCTTGATATCTCAAAGTCTTTTACTTCCAGTATCAGATAATTATTGCTTGGATTGGGATAAACCACTACATTAAGGTTTATGTCTTTGGATTCTTTGATGACTGTGACTATTGAGATTTCATATGGTTGTTGAACTCCTTCTGCCATAAAACCATCTGTTCCGGTGATGGTAGTGTAAACAAGTTGTCCTACAGAGTAACTAACAGATCCTCCACTACCTAAAGCATTGCCGCCCAAGGAATTAAGACTAACCTGTGCTTTTACGCAATTAAGCCCAAGTATGAATACGGCGATCAGTTTTAATCTTTTCCAGTGATGCATCAATGTAAATCTTTATAAAGGTTTTATTTTAGAGATATCAACATCCGAAAGTAAAAAAAAGAAAGGGAAATCTCACAAGATTCACGTTTATAATTACCTACCACAGTTTGCATAGATTTCATAGATGAGTTACACAATGGCACCTGCTCATTCGCCTCCGATAAATGAGCATGCATTTTACAAATGAAAATCTTCCTCCGCTTCAGGCTGGTATATAATCTCATCGATCCTGCTCTTTGTGCTCTTTGCCTTTTGTCTGCTATCAAAAAACAACAAAACAGCCAGTAAGAAAAGACATAAGCTCATCAATAATGGAATCACATACATTTTTTCCGGCGTCAACAGAAAACCGAGGATCATGGCCCCAGCCGAAATTACTCCTGCGAATACAGCATACAGGTTAGTCTTATAAAACCATGAATAGAGATAGAAATGTGCACCGGTAATTATTGCATAAACCATTACAAAATAATCAGGGAACTTTACAAGTGAAAAAATCAGAAAAGGAAAGTAGAATAGTTGTGAGAAGTTTATTTTGAGTCCTAATGGCTGTAACGGATTCTCCTTATCTGTCCAGGTAGTTTTAAAGAGCTTCGAGAACAACAATGCCAGGGGCATCATAAGACCACCAGCTATAAAGGTATAAACTGATTTATTATATGTGCTGTAATCAAGGGTCCATATAAATGCGATCATGGCCCAGATGATACCTGCGGAAAAAATAAAGTCAATGCCGTTTTTAGATTTAACGGATAGGTTGGCCCTCAATCTATCTATGTTTTCTATGTCCATAATGTTTATTTATTGATCATCAAAGCAAAGGTTGTTTTTTCCCCTGGTAGAATCCAATGACAATCGGCAGGATGTATTATTGGAACCGGTGAATTACGTTTTTAAGGTTGTTTCAAGTGGTACCTTGGTATCAGCCGTTAACAATATTGCTATAGGAATCTTTTTATGAATTGCCAGGCTTTTTGCCTTTTCTAAAGATATTCGTTTCAGATTGCAGAATTTTAAGTAAAATAGTATTTGTTAACCTTTTAACAAAAGATACTCTTTAGATTGGATTCTACATCCCATTAAGTCAATTCTTAGTCCCTTAGTCTCTTCGTCTCTCCTCCTTCCTTCATCGACACCTTCCACTTGTCGGAAATTACTGGAAATGAATGCGGAAACCGGCAAATATAATCAGGTGAAAACTCTTGGTGAGGTTAGAAATTCACGAATTATTTTGCAGTCTCATTATGATGGACTTCTTTTTTCAATATATATGCTGTGCGACATAATTATCAAATTTGTTGAACAAAACGAATATGAGCTCATTCAAGGATCTTGAGCAGAAATTAATTGAGCTCCAGGGGAAAATAGAGGAACTGGAGGAAAAGAACATAAAGATTAATACTCAACTAACAAGCTCCCAGGCAAAAACTATGTCGGGAAGCTGGACATGGTATATCCGGGAAGGTAAACTGGAATGGTCAGAAGGGATGTACGATATCTTCGGTTATTCCAAGGAAATGTTTAACGGTGATTTATCAGAAGCATTTGAAACCAGAATTCATCCGGACGATAAAGAGAAAGTTAGAAATGCATACAAATCAATAAAAGATCATAAAAACCCTTCTTCAATAGAATGCCGGATAGTTTTACCTGGAGGTATAATAAAAAACATCTGGTCTGAAGCTGGTGATATAATATTGGATAAGGATTCAAAGCCAAAAATTCTAACAGGAGTAATCCTCGATATTACTAAACAAAAAAAGACGGAACAAGCCTTAATACGAAGCCAGTACAGGTTAATACAGATCATTAGTCAGTCGCCATTCCCTGTAGAAGTATGTGATAAAAGTGGAAACGTGGCGCTTGTTAATAAAGCTTTCCTCGATCTTTTTCATATACAATCGGCGGATCTTTTGATTGGAAAATACAATATATTCAGTGACCCTTATTTGAAAATACTAAAGTTAAATACTGAAATTGAAAGAGCCTATAGTGGAGAAACAGTAGTTGTTCCTGAAGTAAAGCTTCCTGTTAAAAATCTCAAAAATTCAAGACAGGAATATTATCAACTGATAATATTCCCAGTATGTGATGTAAATAACGAAGTTGACCAGGTTCTTGTGGTTTTTAAAGATATTACTCTCTGGAAAGAAGCGGATCTGAGATATAAAAAATTTGAAAAAGCCATAGGGAGCACGAAAGCATCCATAATTATTACCGACTACGACGGAAAAATAGAATATGCAAATCCTTATTTCAACAAAGTAACAGGCTTTTCCCCAACAGAATACCTTGGGAAAAGTTATTCCATGTTCAGGTCAGAAGCTCATGATCTGGATACTTATAAAAACTTGTGGGATACAATAAAGTCGGGTAATACCTGGGAAGGAGAATTATTTAGCCGTAAAAAAAATGGAGAACATCTCTTCGAAAATGTTGTAATCTCACCCATTTCAGATGAGAAAAATGATATAACCAATTTTGTTGTCATAAAAACAGATATCACCCAAGGCAAGAAACTCGCTGAAAAGCTTGAGGAAAATGAACAGAAATATAGGACAGCATTCTATATGAATCCATGTGCGATCAGTATAAACAAGCTTGATGGAACCTATATAAATGTTAATGAAGGTTTTGCCAAATTAACTGGGTTTACTCAGGAAGAAGTCCTCTATAAGTCGACTGCTGAAATTGATATCTGGGTATACCAGGAGGATAAGATCAGATTCTTAAAAGAACTAAAAGAAAACGATAAGGTTGAAAACCTCGAAGTAAAATTCCGGCTTAAAAATGGAGAGATTAAAATCGGTCTGATTTCAGCTGTGATTATTACGTTAAAGAACGAACCTCATATACTTTCGATTACAAGAGATATAAATGAAAGGAAATTGATTGAGAAAGAACTCCGGGAGGCTAAAGAAAAGGCTGAGGAGAGCGACCGTCTGAAGACTTCGTTTTTACATAACATGTCGCATGAAATAAGAACTCCGCTTAATGCAATCGTTGGGTTCTCAGGGATTATGGCCATACCCGGACAATCATCGGACAAACTTAAATTGTTTGCTGACATGATATCCTCAAGCAGTGAAAAGCTTATTGATATAATAACTGATGTTATTGAGATATCACAGCTTCAGGCTCAAAAAGCAAAACTTAATTCTGGCGAAGTGAAAATATCTTCGTTGGTGGAAAACATCTTACCACGTTTTCAGCAAAAGGCAGCTGAACGTAACATAAACCTTCATGTTAAAGACAATATTGATCCAGGATTTACTTTTATTACAGATGCTGAAAAACTAAAGAGGATCATTTCGCATTTGCTTGATAATGCAATAAAATTCACATTCTCGGGAGGTATTATTTTTTCAATTGAAAAAGATGAGAAGGATCTCATTCTGTCATTTACTGATACCGGAATAGGAATTGATAAGGATCAGCAAAAAATCATTTTCGAGCCATTCAGGCAGGCGGAGACAGGCCTTCAAAGAAATTTTGAAGGAAATGGCCTTGGTCTCTCTTTGGTAAAGTCATATTCTGAATTGCTAAAAGGAAAGGTTTGTTTAATATCAGAGGAAGGAAGAGGAACAAATGTCATTGTTAAGCTTCCAATAAACAATAAATGTCAGAACATTGAAAAAAAGAATAAAATTCGTGTTGTTAAAGAAACTCATTCTGAAACTACAATCCTGATTGCTGAGGATGAAATTATCAATTACATTTATCTTAAAGAGTTACTTCAAAATAATGAAACAATAATTCTCCATGCTTCTAATGGCCAGGAAGCAATCGACCTATGCAAGGAGAATGAGTTTATTGATATCATATTGATGGATATAAAAATGCCAGTTATGGATGGCAATATAGCAGCCAGGCTCATAAAAGAATTTCGTCCCGATTTGCCCATAATTGGACAGAGCGCTTATATGATCGATTCAGATCATTCAAATATTTTTGATGATTTTATATCAAAGCCTATTAGGCACCAGGCATTGAAAGCTAAGTTAAAAAGATACTTACGGATATAATATATTTCTGAGTAACATAAGGATTTGTTTCAAGGCAATGTTTAAAGGCTGTTGAAGGTATTTATGGAATAGACAATAGGTGAAATTTGTGAATGACATAAAAAAAATGAAAGGGAGTATTTTCCACTCCCTTTGATTTCTTTTTCATTATTCTCTCATCTCATCGTCTGAATAGTTAATTGAAACAGGTTCTTCAGACCAGTAACCCTGCCTGTTATAATAATCATGCAACTTAATCTCATACTCTCGTGTTATCATATTGTCATTATCGTATTCAGGCGCATTTCTGATTGCTTCTCTTGTAAGATCAACATAAACTTTTAATTCCTCCCAGCTAATGTTATTGACCCATTGAGGCGAGAGCAATACTTTCTTGCCAGGAAGCCAGTTCTTAGTATCAATAACCATATACCTTATAGTCCAGCTCTCCTCATCGATAATGAAATCATCAACATGTCCTATATCTCCATCACTTGCATGAATGTTATGATCGGTAACATCATCACTGCTTCGTAGATTAGGGTTCCACGACTCTTTTGAAGTATTAATTGTTCTCCATGTTTCCCTGTCGTGAGATATCGTCGATAAAGGTCCCCAGACAAAAGGTCCGCCCCAGTAAAAAGGTGGGCCATAATAACTGTAATATGCTTCTTCAAACTGCCTCGATACAGGCCTGTCGGTCTCAACAGACGGACTGTTCTTTATCTCATCCCTTGTAAGATCTACATTTATAACTTCCTGTTTATGATCTACATTCTTCAGAAAGTAAGGAGATATCAGTACCATCTTCTTGTTGAACCAGTTTCCGGCATTTACGACAAGATAGCGGACTGTCCAGAACCTGTCGTCGAAGTAGAACTCATCAATGCTTCCAATCTCGCCATCAATAGCATTGAGCTTGTATTTTACAATGTCTTTTGAATTTGTCAACATAACCCACTCCTTTCCTTTTATGCATTACTAATAAGTATAACATGAGGAGTGAAGAAATGTTTGTTTGAGTAATAACCAGATGAATAGAACAAGGATGACACGGAATTCTACGATTTTCATGGATAAAATTAGTGTTAATCAGTCACAATCTTAGTCATCAGAGTGTCGCTAACTTGGTCCCTTCAACTTGCTTCTCTTCATTCCATAAAAGAAATATATTGCCAACCCTATCAGGGTCCAAAGAATGAGCCTTATCCAGGTTGATACTGTTAATGACGTCATCAGGTAAACGCATCCCACTGTTCCGATTGTGCCAACAACATAAACAAAGCGCGTTTTAAAAGGACGGTGCAGATCCGGCTTCTTTATTCTAAGTATTATTACACTTACACACACTATGGTAAATGCCAGAAGTGTCCCTATTGAGACCATCTCTGCTATCAGATCGAGGGGAAATAATCCTGCAAAGAAAGCCACAATTATTCCGACGATTATAGTTGTTACATGAGGAGTCCGATATTTCTTATGAACTTTCCCAAGTGCAGGCGGTAGCAATCCGTCATGCGACATTGTAAAAAGTATTCTTGGCATACCTGTAACAAGAACAAGAATAACAGAGCTCATCCCGGCTATAGCGCCAACTTTAATAATTGGCCTTAACCAGAAAAGTGAACTACCTGCAGAATCAATACCAACAGCAATCGGATCAGGTACATTAAGAAATTTATAATTTACCATTCCTGTAAGTACAAGCGACACAGAAATATATAGTATTGTAACTATTATCAATGATCCAAGAATACCAATAGGCATATCGCGCTGAGGATTTTTTGACTCCTGGGCAACAGTTGAAACGGCATCAAAACCAATAAATGCAACGAAGATTATACCTGCAGCCCTGAATATACCGCTCCATCCGAATTTTCCAAATTCACCTGCATTCTCCGGAATAAAAGGAACATAATTACTAGTATCGATAAATGAAAGCCCGAATCCTATGAAAAGCAGTATGACCGTTATCTTTATAATTACAATGATGTTGTTGAATCGCACTGATTCTTTTATACCAAATACCAGGATTGTAGTGATCAATACAACAATAAATATTGCAGGGAAATTAAGTACTGCTCCTGTGGCCACCCAGCCATCATCATAAGTGAAAGGTGCGCTACTCAGGCTAGCAGGTATTATGATACCCCAATCCTTAAAGAATGAAACTACATACCCCGACCATCCCACTGCAACAAGGGAAGCTCCAAAAATATATTCAAGCATCAGGTTCCATCCAATTACCCATGCTATGAATTCACCTACTGTTGTATATGCATAAGAATACGCGCTTCCCGAAATGGGGAGCATTGAAGCAAACTCTGTATAACATAATGCCACAAACATGCATAAAAGAGCTGCAATCACAAAAGAGATGCTAAGTGCCGGACCTGCATACTGTGCAGCAACGGTACCGGTGATAACAAAAATGCCTGTTCCTACAATACAACCTATACCAATAAATACAAGGTTCATAGCTGTCAAGGATCTTTTCAGCTGATGTTCGGAAGCATCCTGCATCATTTGCTGTAATGGCTTGATCCTGAATAAATCCTTTAGTATGCTCATCGTTTTTAAATGAAGAAATTACTCCAATTACTCTTCACTAAAATACTAGAAAAAATAATAGTAAAATGATTTTCACAAAGCATCATTAACAAAGCTTTGTATTAATGATTTATGATAACTTCGCTAAAAATACCCTGATGGATAAAAAAATTCTGATAACAGGTGTAACTGGGTTAGTCGGAACCCATTTAGCATATAGTCTTCTATCGCAGAGGGCAAAGGTGAAGGCAACATTCAGGAAAAACAGCAAAAGAGAGCTGCTGAAAAAAGTCATCAGCTATTATTCAGCAGAACCTGAACAGCTCTATAGTAAAATTGAATGGGTTGAATGTGATCTTTTTGACTATGAAAGCCTAATGGCAATATTTAAGGATGTCGATATGGTTTATCATTGCGCTGCAATTGTCTCTTTCGAAAAAGGTGATGAAGAGAAGATTATAAACAATAATGTGATTGCTACAAGGAATGTTGTCAGAGCATGTATTGAAAACCACATCAGTAAGCTATGTCATATAAGCTCAATTGCTGCATTGGGAGGATCTGACGGAGAACTGAACATTAATGAAGAAAACATTTGGAATCCATCTGAAAATCATTCACCATATTCAATCAGCAAATTCCTTTCAGAGCAGGAAGTCTGGAAGGGACATTCAGAAGGATTGAAGGCCGTTATTGTCCTTCCATCAATAATACTTGGTCCGGGTGACTGGGACAGGAGTAGCTCTGCAATATTCGACACAATAAGTAAAGGACTGCCTTTCTATACAAACGGCACCAAAGCTTATGTCGATGTACAGGATGTTGTTAAGGCAATGATAATGTTAATGGAAAGCGATATTTCAGGTGAAAAATTCATTGTCACATCAGAAAACATTACTAACCTGCAATTATTCTCGCTTGTGGCAAAGAACCTTGGAGTGAAAAAGCCATTTCTTAAAATCCCCAAATTCCTGCGTCCAGCTGTTATGCCCGTTGTAGGTCTTATAAGTTTAATAAAAGGGAAAAAACTACCAATCACTAAAGATCTTCTAAGTGCAGCCTGGACTAAAACTGGTTATGATAATAGCAAGATAATAAATAAAACAGGTTTAACATTTACACCGATATCAAAATCAATTGAAAGAATAAGCTCAATCTACTTACGGGAAAATAAACAGCTATAATGTTTGTCATTCGTTTAACAGAACAATCCTAAGAAACGGATGTTTATACTTAAATCTGATAATTGATGACATATTTATACGTAATAGTCGGGTTAGTACTGATTTTCGATTTCATCAATGGTTTTCATGACTCTGCTAACTCAATTGCGACTGTTGTTTCCACAAAGGTTTTATCTCCTCTTGCCGCAGTGATACTTGCCGCGTCTTTCAACTTCCTTGCATTTTTGATATTCCCGTTAAAAGTGGCAACAACTATCGGGAAAGGAGTAATTGATACAAACATTGTCAGCCTTGACCTGATAGCAGCAGCCGTTACTGCAGCAATAATCTGGAATATAATAACTTGGTTGTGGGGGCTTCCTTCAAGCTCATCACATACTCTTGTGGGGGGGTTAGTAGGTTCTGCTATCGCAGGCAATGGACTTGATTCAGTTATTTTTTCAGGAGTAGGAAAAATACTATTGTTTATTGTCATAGCTCCATTGCTTGGAATGATAATCTCATATATAATCTCAATAATTGTCCTTCATCTTGCAAAGAATTTTACACCCAGTGGTGTTGATAAGTACTTCAGGCGTTTTCAGCTTCTTTCAGCATCAGCATTCAGCCTCGGTCATGGAGGTAATGATGCTCAGAAATCAATGGGGATAATATGGGTGGCGCTCCTGGCTACTAACCGTGTCGGACCCGACTCTCCTATCGACCTCTGGATTGTTCTTTCCTGTCATACAGCTATAGCCTTTGGAACCCTATTCGGAGGATGGAGAATAGTAAAAACAATGGGACAGAGAATTACCAAACTTCGACCTTTTGAAGGATTCTGTGCCGAAACAGCAGGTGCATTAACTCTCTTTGGAGCTACTCATTTCGGGATTCCTGTCAGTACTACACACACAATAACCGGAGCAATTATTGGCACAGGAGCAACAAGAGGAGCTTCTGCAGTAAAGTGGGGAGTTACCGGAAAAATCTTCTGGGCCTGGATCCTTACAATACCAGTATCAGCAATAATCGGCGCGATGATGTATTATATTTTTATATTAATGTAATTCAGCTTCAGTCAGGTTATTACCATTGTATCTGAATTTGGCAGATCAGTAATCTCCTGTCCTTTGCTGAATAAAACCTTCCTGTGAGCAACTGAAAGGCATTCAAGATAATGATCTATGTTTGAAACACTGGAAGGATTTCTGACTATAAGCGGAATAACCCCAATTGTGGGTTTAGACCTGTCATCAAGATTCCTTTCGCATACAAAATAGATTTCTCCGTTGATCTCAAAAGGATCTCCGTCTGTTGGCAGGTCATCAACCAAAATTTCAGAAAGTTCTGCTTTGCGAACAACATCATAAAGCCTGATCTTTGTCTTTTTCATTTCACTTCACAATAAGAAATTAGAGTAATAACAATTCAGAAGGAATTTGGTTAAACCTGACCTTGTGCTATATCTCAAATTGCATTTATAATCCCGGAATGAAATAAAAAAACTGTACCCCCATCAGTTCAGCTACATGACCATGAGCTTTCAGGAAAAAGCCTGCTCCAATATTCTTGCGAATCTTATATGACAGCTCATACTTCTGGTAAAAACTGCTTGATGCTTTATATGGAGAATAAACATAAAAGCCAAATAACTGGGTGAAAACAGCTCTTCCAAATTTCAAGTCTTGCCCTATGTTGATAGCAGCCCTTTTATAATCGGTATCCTCTCCCGACCTCCTGATCATTTCCCTTATTGCACCATCGAAGATAAACTCTCCACCGAAGTTGACGCCATAGTGATTGGTCAGCTGTTTTGAAGTTCTTATATTCATCCCGGTAATCACAAAACCTCTTTCAGGATAACCTCCACTTGCATCAACAACCCGGTAGCCACTCATCACCTGAGTTAAGAGTGAAAAACCCTGAACTACATCCCTTTTCTCACTTCTTCTTTTAAATGTTAAAACCTCCGGCATATACCTCATCCCCAACGATAATGTCGGGAAATTCATTCCGAAGTTTGGTTGTTTAATCCCCCCGTTTGAAATATGGTTGTAATAAGTAGTCAACACTGCCGATAAATGGTCAGTAATTTTGTAGTTCAGTTTTCCAAAGACAGATAAATAAAAATTGAATTTTGTACCGAAGAACTGGTTAGTGGGGTTTTTCTCCTCATCATACTTTTGGGTATGATATGAAATACCCATCCCTCCACCCACCGAAAATAACCACCCTGTCCGGGAAATAATAATCGGTTCTGCAAATGCATTTAACAAAAATGCACTCCCAAGTACATCCCGGTTTTGAAAATTGTAATACGTAATTCTCACTCCCGATGACCAGTACGTACTGAATGTTCTCCAGCTTCTATATGATGTATCTTGCCTGTGAAAAAGGATATCTGCCCCTACCGGGAATGTATTGGAAACAGGCTCAACTTCTTTCGCATGGGGTATTATAAATCCCAGGTGTAAACCTGATTCTATAAAACGGAATATGCCTTGATTATCCCCCTGCGATAAAACATCACAGGTAAACAGTAATACCAGCAGAGTACTGAAAAGTTTCATAACTAAATCACAATCCTGTAGTGGAACAATTATTAAAGGTTTGTTCCTGTAAGTCTTCCTAATATTTTAATAGCCAGAATGCTCAATTTCGGTGCAGAGAGTCAAAGAACAATTTCAATATTATCCTGTATCTATTATATATACTATCGTCAATAATTGTATAAATATGAGTTTAAGATCCCAGGTTTCCTGTATCATACCTTTCTGGAACGAAGGTTTTGCTTTATTCAGTGTTCTGAAGGAAGTATCAAAAGCAAAAAATATAGCTGAAATTATCTGTGTTGATGATGGATCTAATGATCGGAATTTCCTGGTTATCAGGAAAAGGTATCCTCATATCAGGGTAATAAGACTAGAGCAGAACCAGGGAAAGACCGGAGCTGTAAGGGAAGGTCTGAAGTCAGCGAAGGGTGAATTCATATTTCTCCTTGATGCTGACCTTCGCAATCTTAATCATCATGAGATAGAGATGGCAGCTGCAGCAATAACATCAGCCCATTATATCGACATGCTAATACTGAGGCGAATCAATGCAATATTCTTTGTGAGGTTTTCCAGGGCAGATATACTATTTACAGGTGAACGGATACTTAGGAAAACTGATCTCCAAACAATAATAAATAATAGCAATGTCAAAGGCTGGCAACTGGAATCTGCTATCAATACCTGGATGTACAAAAATCAAAAGAATGTCTGCTGGATGCCTCATTCAGGTATTAACAAACAGAAATACCTTAAATGGGGGTTCTATACTGGATTGAAACTTGACCTGAAAACATACTCTGACATGATCACTGCATCAGGCTTTAATAACCTTGTTAAGCAGATCTTCTTCTTTGCAAGAAATGAATTCAAACCTGAATTCAAGGAAGTTCTGAGGGGGTGAAGTCTCTGTCCAGTACCCAGAATCCAGTACCTATTATCAATTCTTCAACCCCTTCGGCAATCTCCCGATATGTAACTCCTTTTGGGCTTGTGAAAGATCCTCAAATAGCGGAAGTTTTCTCATCTCCTCGATATCTTTTATCCTGTTCACATTAACAATCACAATATCTCCCATCCCTTTTCCAAATTCACCCCTGAAATCATAGAAACCAGCCATTACAGTTAATTTGCCTTCATGAATAAGATCTTTATACTTTTTGCATGCTATGTTCACCTGGTAGTCGAGATTCTTTTCAATGATTTGTGTATGAAGCCTTTCATGATCAAGATTTTCTCCTATTTCCTTTATTGAAGGCTTCAAAAAATCAAGCTCACACTTAATATTATAGCTTTCATCATCAAAGCCATTAATGAACGCCTTTATTGCCCCGCAGTCTGAATGTCCAAGGAAAAGGAGCATCGGTGTCTTCAGAGTGTATATTCCATAATCAACAGAACCTTCAGTCGATAAGATCTGGTTTCCTATGTTTTGTATTGAAAAAACCCTGTTTGATGTATCGGGCATAAGGGAATTCAGAGGTACCCTTGAATCGGAGCAGGTAACTAGTGTAAGGTAAGGTTTTTGCTCTTCCCTGAAACTTTCAAAATATTCTCGCGGGTGTGTCTGTGTGAAATAATTATTCCCCAGCACTATCTGGGCAACTATTTCAGGTGGAAGGGTCTTAAGCGGTTTCTGGGCTGCTTTTTTGATATCAGGCTCTCTTTCTCCTATCGCTGTAACAATAACGTCATGCAAAGTGTCGCGCCTGCTTATATGCCCTAACATATCTTCAATATCCTCAACTCTAAGTGTGTCACGCACTTCTGAATGGGCTTCGGCAACCTTGAAGTCGATTCCTCTCTCTTTCAGGTTTATATACAACCTTCTGATTAATTTTGCACCGCTCGAATCAATCGTGGCTGATGTGCTGAGATCAAAAATCACAACCTTAAGATTAGAGCCCATTTCAAGGACTTTCTCCCATATTGTATTATATACAGTTGCAACATTGAAATAAACCAAAGTAGATTCAACCCTGAAAAGGATTACGCCCGGAATGAGCTCGTTATCAGGATGTCGGCGGATATCAGTGTACCTGTTAGTCCCAGGAATTCTCCCAAGGAAAGCAACGTTCGGACTTGATACATTTCTTATTATTAATACAAGTGAAAACAAAGCAGCTATAAGAACACCTTCTAATATTCCGAATAATATTACACATACCAGGGCTGTCATTGCAATAACAAAGTCGAACTTGTTAACCCTGTACATCCTCTTCATCTCGTTTATATCAAAGAGTCCCCTGATGGCGACTATGACAATTGATGCCAGGATCACCATTGACAGATTCTTTAAAAGTCTTGTAAGAAAGAGGAGACAGACAGCTATCGATAATGAAGCAAACACAAGTGAAAACGGAGTCTTTGCACCTGCTTTATCATTAACTGCCGACTGTGACAATCCTCCACTTACCGGGTAACCGTTTCCGAGTGATGTTGCAAGATTGGCAACTCCAAGTGCAAGTAGTTCCTGCCTTGCATCGATCTCGTATCCATTCTGCTGTGCAATCGTCCGCGCTGCTGAAACGCTCTCGATATATGCAAGAAGAAAACATGCAAAGGCCAGAGGAATTATCCGTCCTATATCCTGAAGGTTGAATGATGGAATCTTAAATTGTGGTAACCCGCTTGGAATTATTCCAACAGTACTGAACCCTGCAGCTTTCAGTGGTGTGAAAGAAATTACAATAATTGACAATACAACAATTATTATTGAAACTGGTTTCCCCGGGAAAAGCCTGATTCCAAGTATGAGCAGGATAATTGCCGAGATCCCGAAAACAAGAACGGCAAAATTTGTTTCGTGCAGATGACTGCCTAATACTGCCAGTCGCTGGAAGAAAGTCTCACCTCCTCCTGGGACACCGAACAGTTTTGGCAACTGAGTAAGTCCAATCGTGATCGCAGCTCCTGCCTTGAACCCCGTAAGTACAGTCTCACTGATGAAGTTTATAATACTGCTGAGTCGAAGAAAATATGCAAGGATACTCATTACAGAAAAGACAAGCGCCGATTGCGATGCCAGGTCTATCCATCGCTGAACATCGCCACCCGACATATCGGCAAGCGTGACACCTATAAGCATCGATATGGCAGATGTCGGCCCTACAGCAAGTTGCTTTCCGGTACCAAGAAGGGCATAGAAAACACCGCCGATAAGATACCCGTAAATGCCATATTGTGGAGGAAGTCCCGCAAGTGTTGCATACGCAAGTGAAACAGGAATAGCATAAGCGGCTAATGTTATACCTGCTATTGCATCATTCCCCAGTATCTTAAGGGAATATTCTTTAATCCATAAAAACGAGGGTAGGTACTTATAGAGCTCCTGCTGACCTGAGGTTTTCTTTTTCATCAGTATAGTATTATCTCAGTACTAAAGTAATATAATTCAGAAAAATATAATCCTGAACGGAGTGAAGGATCCCTTAGTTAATCCACATAGGTTCTTAATTTTTTGTTGGACACTGAACCAACATTTAATATTTTTCCTATCTTTACACCTCACAAAAGCGAAAATGAATAGTATATTTCAAAATGGTTATTGGTGGTGGCGCAACAGATTTGTTGTGTTAAGCGCCTGGCATTTGGAATAAACTATACTAATAATATTGGAATACTAATACTCAGGGAGCATGCTTAACACAGCATGCTCCCTTTTTTTATTTCAAATTTTCAAATAAAGCCTTAGAACAATTCAACCTATAAAATGAATAAGAAAATGAACAGAATCAATTTCAAATGCAGAACTGAAGAACTGCCTGCAGATACGCTGACCCCTGTCAGTGTTTACCTGCGACTGAGGGATATTTATCCCGGATCGCTGCTACTTGAATGTACCGACTACAGCTCACGATCAAATGCATTTTCATATATATGCCTTAATCCAGTATTAGGTATTGAGGCCAATGAAAAAAACATTCTGATCTGGTACCTGCAATCTTCTGAGAATCATCATTTGAATGATCTTGTTGGTTGTGTCAATGAGTTTGTTCAAACCATTCATATCGAAAAGAACAATAATGGTCTTACCGGGACAGAAGGATTGTTCGGCTTTACGTCATTCGATACAGCCTTGTTTTTTGAGAAATTCGATAAAGGTCTTATTGAAAAGGCATTAGTCAACAGGGAAGTGCCTTTTCTGAAATACGATTTCTTCAGGGTGATCCTGAGCTTTAATCATTTCAACGGAACACTGAACATCATTGAATACTACAATGACGAGCTTCCCGCTGGAGAAACCTCGCGCATCCTCTCCATTCTTGCCAATCATAATTTTACCGGATATCCTTTCTGTCTTGAAGGCGAAGAGCAACAATTAACGGATGATTCCACTTTCAAGTCGATGGTCAGAAAAGCCGTCAGGCATTGTGAGATTGGTAATGTGTTCCAGCTTGTCGTTTCGAGAAGATTCCGTCAGAAATTCAATGGAGATGAGTTTAACGTTTACAGGTCGTTAAGATCAGTCAATCCTTCCCCCTATTTGTTTTATTTTGATTATATAGGTTATAAGATCTTTGGCTCCTCCCCAGAGGCACAGATTAAGATCAGCAACGGCAAAGCTATTATCAACCCTATTGCCGGTACAATACGACGCACTGGCGATCAGCATGCCGATTCAATCGCAGCCAAAGAGCTTCTTAATAATCCTAAGGAAAACTCCGAGCATGTCATGCTTGTCGACCTTGCCCGCAATGATCTCAGCAGAAAATGCACAAATGTAAAAGTTGATGTTTACAGGGAAGTTCAGGCTTTCTCTCACCTGTGGCATCTAGTTTCAACAGTAAGCGGCGACTTTCATGGCAATGAATCACCATTTACTGTCTTTGCAGGTTCATTCCCGGCAGGAACTCTTTGTGGCGCCCCAAAACATAAGGCAATAGAGCTTATTAATGAGCTTGAACCGGCTGCCCGCGGCTATTATGGCGGAGCAATTGGCTTCCTCGGCCTCAACAACGATCTAAACCACGCAATAATAATCCGCTCTTTCCTCAGCAGGAATGGATACCTCAACTACCAGGCCGGCGCCGGTATTGTTGTCGATTCAACAGAACAGGGAGAACTTAATGAAGTAAACAACAAGCTCGATGCCCTAAGGACAGCGCTTAAAAGAGCTTCTGATTATGTAAAATATTAAACTATGGCAAAAATACTTGTACTCGACAATTATGATTCTTTTACATATAACCTCGTGCAGTATGTAAACGATCATTCAAAACATCATGTTGATGTGATACTTAATGATGAAGTGATACTTGATAAGGCTGACAAATACGATGGCTTTATCCTTTCACCCGGCCCGGGTATTCCTGTTGAGGCAGGTCTGCTGATGCCGCTTATCAAAAAATTCAGCCCGACAAAAAGGATATTCGGTGTCTGTCTTGGACAACAGGCTATCGCTGAAGTATTTGGAGGAAAGCTCATTAACCTGAACTCTGTTTTCCATGGGGTATCAACTCCGGTTAAATTCTGCGAGCCTCAGCATTATCTTTTCGAAGGTATTCCTGCAACAATCGAAGCAGGAAGGTATCATTCCTGGATAGTCGATGAATCTTCACTTCCCGGATGCCTTAAACCCGAAGCTTATGATAAGGATGGAAGTATCATGGCTCTGAGTCACAGGACTTATGATGTTTGCAGTGTACAGTTCCATCCCGAATCGGTTCTTACCCCTTTTGGACGGAACATTATAACCAACTGGTTGAATAAATTTTAATCCCGGGATATATTATGAAAAACATACTACATAAATTAATTGAGTGCCGGAAACTTACGAGTGACGAATCTTTCAGTCTGATGCAGGGAATAGCAAAAGGTGAGATGAACGATGCCCAGATAGCTGCCGTACTCACCTCTTTCATAATGAGATCGCTTACAATCGATGAGCTTAGTGGTTTCCGCAAGGCACTGATCGAGCTTGCAGTGCCCATAAACCTGAATGATGGCTATGGGGTTGATCTCTGCGGTACAGGGGGTGATGGTAAGAATACCTTTAATATATCTACTGCTGCTGCTTTTGTTACTGCCGGTGCAGGGTATCCCGTTATCAAACATGGCAACTATGGCGCAACAGCTATAAGTGGTTCTTCAAATGTCCTGGAACATCTTGGTTATAAATTTTCATCCAGCCAGGCAAAACTTCAGAATGAACTCGACAAAACAGGTATCTGCTTTCTTCATGCGCCTCTCTTCCACCCTGCCCTAAAAGCTGTTGGACCAATAAGGAAACAGCTTGGCATCCGTACTTTCTTTAACATGCTTGGTCCTCTTGTGAACCCTGCTAATCCATTGTACCAGGTTTCAGGTGTGTTCAGTCCAGAAGCAGGCAGGGTCTATTCCTATTTCCTTCAGCAGGAAAAGAAGAACTTCATCGTGCTTCACTCACTTGACGGGTATGATGAAATTTCTCTTACCTCCCCTGTCAAGCTCTTTACGCAGCAGGGTGAAACTCTTCTCGATACAAGGGATCTTGGTTTCTTAAAAATAGCCCGCGAGGACATTTCCGGTGGCAGCACTATTGAACGATCATCAGAAATACTAATGTCAGTTCTTGAAAACCGCTCCACAAAGGCGCAGCAATCAGTTGTTATTGCAAATGCAGCAGTAACAATCAGCTGCATTGATAATAAAAAAAGCCTCAGGGAGTGTGTCTCAATTGCTCATGAAACCATTATTTCAGGCAAAGCTTCAGCCATCCTGAAAAAACTTATAAGTATGCAATAATGAATATCCTTGAGAAAATCATACAGTCAAAGTATAAAGAGGTTGAGGAAAGGAAAAGATCGGTCCCTGTGTCCTCACTGACTCAAAGCAAACATTTTGCCCGGGAAGTTCATTCTCTTGAGAAGAGCATTATGAAGGCGGGTTCAACAGGAATCATTGCTGAATTCAAGAGAAGATCACCGTCAAAAGGTGCTATCAATGAACAGGCAAAAGTATCGCAGGTATGTCTGGAATATGCTGTAGCAGGAGCTTCTGCAATTTCAATACTTACCGATAAACAGTATTTTGGTGGAACCCTCACCGATCTTACTGAGGTACGGAAACTTGTTGATATTCCTCTTTTAAGAAAGGATTTCATTGTTGATCAATACCAGATCATTGAGGCTAAAGCTGCAGGAGCCGATGCCGTCCTGCTTATTGCAGCAGCTCACAACGAAGCTGACCTCTATAGACTTCATGAGTTTGCCAATTCCGTAGGCCTTGAGGTCCTTGTAGAAGTGCACGATGATAATTGCATTAAAAAGATCCCATCAATAGCCAGGCTTGTCGGTATCAACTGCAGGGATCTTAAAACATTCAAAATCGACATCACGATTTTCAGTGATATGGCCAAAAAACTTCCAGTGAAAGCTTTGAAAATAGCAGAAAGCGGCATCTCTTCTCCTGATGAATTCCAAAGTCTCAGAGATGCGGGCTTTGATGGTTTTCTGATCGGGTCAATGTTCATGCAGACTAATGATCCGGGAAAACAGTGCAAATATTTTATTAATTCAGTTATAAATAGAAAGTCATGACTCTACAAATAAAAATATGTGGCCTGAAAGATCCTGGGAACATCGGCGAAATAATTCATCTGCAGCCTGATTATCTTGGTTTTATTCTTTACAGGAATTCCCCAAGATATGTTGAAACTAAATCTATTTCAGGTACCCTTGAAAAAATACCCTCTTCCATTAAAAAGGTTGGGGTTCTTGTTAATGAGCCTCTTTCAAAAGCAATTGAACTGGCAGAACGGGGCATATTTGATTTATTGCAGCTTCATGGCAATGAAGATCCTCAGTACTGCATTGAACTTTCAAAGCATGCCAGGCTGATAAAAGCTTTCAGGGTCTCACTTTCATTGCCACCGGATCTTGAGGATTATATGAATGCCTGTGATATGTTCCTGTTCGATACTGCCGGTCCCAACTTTGGGGGGAGCGGGCAGAAGTTCGATCACAGCATTCTGCAGGATTATGGATCTGAAAAGAAATTCCTGCTCAGCGGTGGTATATCGCCCTCTGATGCACACTCATTTCAGAATTGCATTTACCCCAAAATGGCTGGTCTCGATATTAACAGCAGGTTTGAGATCAGACCCGGGTTTAAGGATATTAATTTATTGAAATCATTTATTGGAAATATAAGGAGGAACAACAATGTATGTTGATAAAAAAGGATATTATGGCTCGTTCGGGGGTGCTTTCATACCCGAGATGATGCATAAAAATGTGAGTGAGCTGGAAGACGCTTATGTCGGAATAATAAACTCACCTGACTTTATAGCAGAATATGATGCGATGCTTCACGACTATGTCGGGAGACCAACGCCTTTGTATTTTGCTGTTAAGCTCTCAGCAAAGTATAACTGCAGGATCTACCTTAAGCGCGAAGATCTTTGTCATACCGGTTCACATAAACTCAACAATGTCGCCGGCCAGGCCCTGCTTGCAAAGAGAATGGGCAAGAAGGCAATAATCGCCGAAACAGGAGCCGGGCAGCATGGTGTTGCAACTGCTACTGTCTGTGCACTTCTTGGACTGAAATGCATAGTCTTCATGGGCGATAAGGATATGAAAAGGCAATACCCTAACGTGATGCGTATGAAGATGCTGGGAGCCGAAGTAATACCTGCAATGTCGGGCAGCCAGACGCTCAAGGATGCAACCAATGAGGCCATAAGATATTGGATCAACAATCCTGATAACACCCATTACCTGATAGGTTCAGTAATCGGGCCACACCCCTACCCTGACCTTGTTGCAAGGTTTCAGTCTGTAATAAGCAGAGAGATAAAGAACCAGCTTCTTGAGAAAGAAGGCCGGGAACAGCCTGATGCCGTTATTGCCTGTGTTGGTGGTGGCAGCAATGCAGCAGGCAGCTTCTTTGAGTTCATCGATAAACCTTCAGTCCGCCTCATCGGAGCAGAAGCAGGTGGCTGCGGGGTTAACTCAGGCAAGACTGCGGCAACAATGGCTGCCGGTAAAGAAGGGATTATCCATGGCTGTAAAACAAGGCTTATCCAGACAGCTGATGGGCAGATAGTAGAAGCGCACTCGGTATCTGCAGGGCTTGATTATCCCGGAGTCGGACCACTTCATACGTATCTTTTCGAATCAGGAAGAGCTGACTACATTGCTGTTGATGATGACCAGGCGCTCGAAGCAGCATTCGAGCTGACAAAGCTTGAAGGAATCATCCCGGCGCTAGAATCATCGCATGCCCTGGCGCTGCTGAAGAAAATAAAATTCAAGCCCGATAATGTTGTTGTTATCTGTCTTTCGGGACGTGGCGATAAAGATCTTGAAACATATATGAACATAATGAATCAACAGCAATGAACAGAATCGACAATTTATTCAGAACCAAAAAGAAGAACATTCTTTCAATATATTTCACCGCTGGATACCCCTCGCTGAACAGTGTTACGGAGATAATTAAGTCGCTCGACAACAATGGTGCCGACATGATCGAGATAGGCATCCCATTCTCCGATCCTCTTGCCGATGGACCAGTGATCCAGCAGACCGGAACTATTGCAATATCAAATGGCATGACACTGGAACTGTTATTCGAGCAATTGAGAAACATCAGGCAGATAACAGACAAATGCCTTCTGTTGATGGGTTATCTTAATCCTGTGTTGCAGTATGGATATCGTGAATTCTGCAGGAAAGCTAAAGAATGTGGTATTGATGGTCTTATTATCCCTGATTTGCCGCCTGATTTGTTTAACTCCGCATACAGGGAAGAGACAATTAAGAATGATCTGCGGTTTGTGTTCCTCATCACTCCAGAGACCTCTTCAGAAAGAGTAAGGTACATAGATGAACTAAGCTCGGGGTTCCTTTATCTTGTGAGCTCAAAAGCAACGACAGGCAACCTCAAAGCCTTTGATTCGTCGCAGATTGAATATTTTAGAAGGATCTCATCGATGAATCTGAACAATCCGTTGATGGCCGGTTTCGGCATACACAGCAGGGAGACAAAGGAGCAAGTCTTCTCATATCTCAACGGAGCCATTATCGGAAGCGCGTACCTGAGGGCCTTGCAGGCAGAGAATGATGTTGATAAGGCTACAGAGAGGTTCTTTTGGGGGTTGTAAGAAGGTTTTTACAATAATCAGAATTTGAGTATAACCAATCTTCATAAACACCGGGTTTAAGTCTGAGACTTAACAATTGTTTTAATAAAATTATCCAAAGTCAATATCCTGTTGCGATACAGGATTGGAAAATATTCTAGATATTGCTTCGGAAAAGTTGACCTTTAGACTTAAACACTCAATTTGAAAAACCATCAATTGTTGAAAGCTCCTTGCTCTCACAAAGCTTTTGATAAGCAAATTCTTCTATAAGAAGCATGTAGTTATTGCAATCCCAGTCTGTATTTTTATGAATTTTTTCGAACTCTATTGCCCAGGAAATATATGAATCCACATCTGCTCTTGAATTGCCCGAGTAATGCTGTTCATTTCCCGCAATATATGATATATCTGCTATAGATTGAAGAAGTTTTAAGTTTCCCATGATTTAAGGTTTAAAACGTTCCTGATTATGATATTTTAAGAATTCTGTATCGGGAAGAAATCTGGAAGGTAATATTATATAGCAATTATGATAACTAAAGAAATAGCGATTAATAGATGGATTTATAGATTGTTTAAGAAGAATGGATGAGATTTTAATTTGAAAATCTGGTGTTATTGTTAAAAAACCATTTTCAAAAGCTTTATCATGAAGAGCGTTTATTGCAATACCATTCCTTGGATTCAACCGGTTTTTTTCATCCAAACCCCAAGGTCTAATATGACTTGCTACTAAGAATTCAGATTGTTGAATGCCAGTAACGCAACATGTATAATTATATGAAGAAAGAATACTTCGCCTAAAGAAATTTTGATTTACACGTGCTTTAATAATCTGCTCTCGAATTTTTCCTTCTTTTGGTAAATCATTTTCATCAATATAGTTTTCTTTTTCTATGGATGTGTGATATATAGAAGCTTTAAGCATTTCACTTTCGTAAGGAAGTATTTCCCAATTATTATAAAATTCATTCCAAATCTCACTATCTAATCTGCTTGCATTTGATGCTCCCTTAATTCCTCTTGCTTTCAGACTTGGATCTAAACTGGCGAAATTAACTAATTTATATGCAACTGAATTTGGAGACCTGTTGATTAGCTGAGCTAATTTAATTATCTCAGGATTGTTTCTATGAAGTTTGCCAAAAGGTAATTTGCAATATAGATTTATTGCCAGAATTAATTCTTCTCTATTCCACAATAGTTGCCCTTTTTTCATATTCTAAAAAGCTACTTTATAATGGATGCAGAAACCGCTGGAAAGAGACAATGTCATTCTTATTACGGATAGGACGAAATGTGTCAGGTTGACTAGATGAATTATTTCAAGACCGTTTAATCTCATAGTAAGCTTCCTCCTTATTGTGGAGTAATAAATCATCTTTTCTCATTAGTTTCCACTAAAAAGTAAATATCGTTCTTTGAAATCTTGAATACATCGAGGTTGTAGAGCTTTTTTTGTTACGTGTGGGATTTGGAAAAAATGTGACCAGATCTAATCTTTCGAAAGCTAATGAAAAGCGCAACTCATTCTGGGGTACAACTCCCAATGCTGTAAAGATCCAAATCTACTCTGCTACCATCATATATTGTCTGGTAGCAATAATTGCAAACAAACTGAAAGTAGACCGCACACCTTACGA
>DATALD010000009.1:0-7153 GCA_036261255.1 Bacteroidales bacterium | reverse complement strand
CTGGAGTGCCTGGAGTTATGAAACGCAAAACGCGAAACTCGAAACGCAATAAAGAAGTGCCTAAAGTGCCTAGAGTGCCTAAAGTATTTAGAATTATTTAACTAAGAAACGATTAACAACCCGAAACTCGAAACTCGAAACGCGAAACTCGAAACCCGAAACCCAAAACCCGGAACCCGAAACCCGGAACCCGAAACCCGAAACCCGAAACCCGAAACTCGAAATCCGAAACGCTCAACGCGAAACCCGAAACGCTCGGTACTTTACCGATTACCGAATACCGAATACCGAATACCGAATACCGAATACTGAATACCGAATACTGAATACTGAATACTGAATACTGAATACTGAATACCGATTACTTTTATCTTAAGATATAAAGCAATGAAACTAAACCTAACCCTGTTTACAATTCTGTTCTTACTATTGGCTTCCTGCACTTCCCAGAAAAAACTCGCCTACCTGAACAATCTTCCGGAGACAGGCGGCGAGCAGGTTTTTCCGATGGATATTCCTGAATATAAAATTCAGCAGAGAGATATCCTCTACATAACAATAAAAGGAATGTTACCGACCGGGGTGATTGAAGATTTTTTATCAGGGACAAACAGATCAGCAGGTACGTATACTCAGAGTGAGGCTGGACAATTCATTTTTGGATACGATGTTTCAAGTGCCGGCGATATATTATTACCTGTAATTGGCAGATTGAATGTATCAGGAAAAACTCTCGAAGAAGCCAGGGTATTAATCCAGGAGGCTTCAGGGAAATATTTTAATAACGCAACTGTAGAATGCAAGCTTTTAAGCTTTAAGTTTACAGTTATTGGTGAAGTCAGGATGCCGGGTTCGTATATTAATTACAATAATTATCTAACTGTCCTCGAGGCCATTGGTCGCGCAGGTGGAATAAGTGATTTCGGAAGTCGTAGCAGGTTGCTTGTAATCCGGCCAACTTCAGGTGGAACAAAAACATATAATCTCAATCTTCAGGATAAAGCGATTCTAACAAGTGATGCTTATTTCCTGATGCCAAATGATGTAGTTATTGTGGAACCAGAGTCAAAGAAGATATTTAATTTAAACCTTCCTACATTTTCATTTATTCTCACTTCTGTTACATCAGCAATTACAACTACCTTGTTATTGATCAATTATATAAAGTAATTATCAGATATCTGTTTCCAGCCCCATTAAATTACTAAAAAACCCTATCCATGAATAATCCGATATCACCGGATAGTTATATATCCAATTTGAGCCCAAATAAGGACGATAGTGTCGATCTTAAACGATATTTTTCTTTATTCATCAGCAATTGGTACTGGTTTGTCGTTTCTCTTTTTCTGGCAATCAGTGTTGCATATGGGATAAACAGATGGACTGAAGAAGTCTATACAGTATCATCAACCTTATTAATTAAGGATGATCAAAATGGCGCTCTTACAGAAATATTCCCAGGTTCAGAAGGATTCAGGAGTATGCAGAAAGTTAATAACGAGATTGGAATTCTAAAATCTTTTAATCTCAATTACAGGGTTATTCTTGGATTACCTGAATTCCATGTTGTATATACATCAGTGGGCAGAAGAGGTATTGCTGAAACCAGGTTATATAAGACCGCTCCTTTCATTGTTAAATTTGATTCTCTTGCCAGGCAAAAACTTGGCGAAAAGATTAATATAAAGATCCTTTCATCTGAGAAATTCAGGTTAGAATTGAATGGGGATGAAAACTATCAAAAAGACCTTTCGTTCGGAGAAAGATTCAATGAGAAAGGATTTGACTTCACAATAAATTTGCGGAGAGATATAGATTTTAATTATAACCAGAATGCTTCAAATAAATATTATTTCTATTTTGTTGACCCTGCATCCCTGGCTAACCAGTATAGAAACAAATTGTCTATTAATCCAATTGACAAGGAAGCTTCATTAGTTACCCTTTCTACGGCCGGTTTTGTTCCACAGCAAGAGGCCGATTACCTTAATACTTTGATGAAAGTATATCTTGAATTTGGACTGGAGTACAAGAATCAGACTGCCGCTCAGACTATTGATTTTATCGAAAATCAGCTTGGAACTATATCTGATTCTCTTAAAATTGCTGAAAATGATCTGGAAAACTTCAGGCTTGTAAACAAATTAATTAATATAAGTCGTGAAGGTACTATCATCCAGGATAAACTCGAACAAATAGATTCAGAACGTTCACGACTTTTGATCCAGAAGAACTATTATCAATATCTTAAAGAGTATGTTGATTCAAAAAATGAAAATGCCGACGTTGTTTCTCCTTCTGTTATAGGAATAACAGATCAGATTCTGATAAAAATGGTGGAAGAATTGGCTGAATTGCAGAAACAGAAAAAGCAATTATCAATCAATCTTAATGCTACTTCCGAGCCATTATTAATTCTAAATGCCAATATCTCAAATGCACGTGAATCAATAAGAGAGAATATTTCTAACGGGTTGAGTAACATTGAAAAAGCTATCGATAATTCAGATAAAAGGTTAAACAATATAGATTACGAAATCAAGAGATTACCTTCTACTGAAAGGCAAATGATCAATATCCAAAGAAAATTTGACATTAATAATACAGTATACACTTTTCTTCTTGAAAAAAGAGCTGAAGCGGGTATTGCCAAAGCTTCAAATGTTCCCGATAACAGGATAATAGATAAAGCGGGATTTTTCAGTAGTTACAGAATCAAACCCAAGAGGAATCAAAACCTGATGACTGCCATAATGATTGGATTATTTCTTCCATTACTGGCAATTGTTCTTATCTATTCACTTAATAATAAGATAATAGACAAGAAAGACATTGAACAGGCTACAACAATACCAATTATCGGGTATATAAATCATAATAGTCAGAAAACCGAATTACCAATTGTAAAGAACCCGGGTTCAACTTTATCAGAATCATTCCGTTCTGTCAGAACAAATTTAAAATATTTCTTAAGGGAAAAGGAATGTTCAGTTATTGCTGTCAGTTCGACGGTAACATCAGAAGGGAAGACCTTTGTATCAACCAATCTGGCCACAATATTTGCAATGTCTGGTAAAAAAACTTTACTGATAGGGCTTGATCTTCGTAAGCCAAGAATCCATAAGATTTTTGGAACTACCAACGATACAGGTATGAGCAACTTACTTACAGGACGGGAGAAGTTTGAAAGTATTCTGTACAAGACCGAGATTGATAATCTGTGGTATGCACCATCAGGACCTGTTCCTCCTAATCCGGCTGAGTTAATTGAATCAGACTATATGAAGAGTTTGATTGATTCTGCCAGAAAAGAGTTTGATTTTATTGTAATAGATACACCTCCTGTTGCCATTGTTACAGATGCTCTCCTGGTATCACAATACACTGACTTTTACCTTTTTGTTGTCAGGCAAAGATATTCATCAAAAAACACTCTTGAGCTTGTACAGGAACTATATAACAGAGGAAGCATTAAAAATCTCGGTATAGTGATCAATGATATTAGTTTAACCGGATATTATGGTTACGGCCTGAGATACGGATATTCTTCGGGTTATGGCTATTCTTATGGATTCAATTATTATAATCAGGCTAATTATGGCAAATATGGTTATAAGCAAACTGAAGGATACTATAAAGAATCTTAACACAAAAATTTTAATTCCATGGATAGGTTAAAAGCCTGATTCTATCATGCTCGGTTCTGTTATTCTGTACATTAGAGGTTTCTTTACAAAGGGACACCCTAGAACTCTCTTAGCTAAGAAGAATATAGCTGTTTCCTTTCTGAGTAAAGGAATAGCAATGCTGGTTAATTTTCTCATAGTCCCTTTATCTCTTTCATATATTGGGAAGGTTGAATATGGAGTATGGCTTGTCATCTCTTCAATTATATACTGGTTTTCATTCTTTGATATCGGACTTGGAAATGGTTTAAGGAATAAGCTGGCTGAAGCACTGGCATTGAACGATCTGAAGAAAGCAAGAATTTACATAACTTCCACGTTTGCTCTGATTACCGGCATTGCAATAACTTTGTTTATTGCATTTACAGTTGCCGCTCAATTTATATCCTGGAATAAAGTGCTTAATATTGATACTATCCCAAACGAATATCTTTTGAAGATAGTAATCGGTGTTTTTGCTTTTTTTTGTCTCGGATTTGTTTCAAGCACAATGAACAATATTTTGCAGGCGAAACAACAATATGCAACAACATACATCATAAATATTGCAACACAATTAATCAGCCTGGCTGTTATGTATATACTCGTAAAAACGACGAAGGGATCTTTGATGACATTGAGCTTTATTTATGCCGCCAAGACCCCGGTAATCATGTTAATCGTTGGTATATTTTTATTTTCAGGCTCACTTAATTATATACGTCCTAAATTAATTTACTTACAATTAAAAGAAGCATTTCCTCTGATCAAACTGGGATTCGGATTTTTCCTGAACCAGATATTATATATGATTTTGACACAAAGCTCTGCTTTCCTTGTTATCCAGTTCTTTGGTCCTGAAGAAGTAACTGTTTATCAGCTTGCTTTAAAATACATGACGATTGGTTCTATGTTGTATCTGATTGTCTTAACCCCATTTCTGACTGCCTTTACTGAAGCGTATACAAAAAATGACTTTGCATGGATCAATTCAATCATGAACCGGATAAACTATTTTTGGCTGTTAACATCTGCATTTACTATCTTATTAGTGATCCTCAATAAAGTATTCTTCAAATTCTGGGTGGGCGATCAGGTTATACCTGATTTCAGCCTGATTTTAGTGATGGGGATAAATGCAATAGTGCAGACATTTTTTAATAAATATACGCTTTTCCTTAATGGTATAGGTATAATAAAACTTCAGTTTTATGTTCTGGCATTGCAGGCTTTGTTTTTCATACCGCTTTCTTACCTGCTTTACAGATTCAACTTCGGCTTATCATCTTTTATAATCTCGCAGGTGTTTCTTTCAGTGCTTGCCGGCGGAATTATGTTTTCGCAATACAGAAGAATTATGAACCGTTCAGCCATCGGAATCTGGAACAGATAAGTAAATAATGATAATAGTTCAGGGTATAGGAGGATTAGGCAATCAATTGTTCAAGTATGCTTCAGCAAAACGTTTTGCGAAAGAATTAAATACTGAAGTTAAATTTGATCTTACACATTATAAAGAAAAAAACCTGGTTCACACTTTTAAACTGAACAGGTTTGAAACCAGGTTTGAAATTGCAAACGAAGAAGAAATATCTGAGTTTAAAAACAAGGAACCTCATTCGTACATGCAGAGGATTTTTAGCAAAATTCCCTTAAAGGCCAATCCATACTGCAAATATTCCTACATCTCTGAAAACAACCATACTGCCCGTGAAATAATAGAAAAGATTTCAAGGAACAATAAATCACAGTCTTATTACCTTCATGGATGGTTTGCGAATCCTCTGTATTTTGAAGGAATCAGGGCAGAGCTATTGAATGAAATTACACCTCTTAAATCGGATGATTATCCAGTGAATTACACAAAGCTGCTTGATAAAATTCAGCATTCCGATAGTGTGGCAATTCACCTCCGGTTTGGTGACTACCTGACAATTGATTTTTTCCATAATCTGGGTGAGGAATATTACCTGGCAGGCATAGATGCAATAAAAGCTAAGGTGCAGAAGCCCGTTTTTTTTATTTTTACTGACGATCGGCCACGTTCAGAGGGATTTCTAAAACACTTAGATATCAAGACAACTTACACTGATATTGGCCCTGATTACGATTTCCTGGATTTGTATCTGATGTCCAGATGCAGGCATATTATAATGGCAAACAGTACATTCAGCTGGTGGGGCGCCTGGTTAAATAATACCGATGACAAAATTGTAATCGCCCCAAAGATCTGGTATAATGATAAAAAAGCTCAGAAAAAGTATGAAAATGGAGATCTGATTACTTCGGATTGGATAAAAATATAGATATGAAGGATAAAATTTTCGTTACTCAGCCATCCTTACCCCCGCTTGAAGAATTTGTCAAATACCTGGAAAAGATCTGGGAAAGCAAAGTTATTACCAATAATGGACCTTTTCATCAGCAATTTGAAACAGAGCTTGCTGAATATTTAGGGGTAAAATACATCTCTCTTTTTTCTAACGGAACACTGGCGCTGATGACAGCTTTACAGGCTTTAAAAATCACAGGAGAAGTAATTACAACGCCATTCAGCTTTGTTGCAACAACACATTCCCTTTGGTGGAACAACATAAAACCTGTATTTGTAGATATTGAGCCTGATTATTTTACAATTAATCCTGAAAAGATTGAATCTGCTATTACACCACTAACAACTGCAATAATGCCGGTTCATGTATATGGTTATCCATGTAAGACTGAAGAGATCCAAAGAATAGCAGATACTTATGGCTTAAAAGTAGTTTACGATGCCGCACATGCTTTCGGAGTGCGATTAAACGGGGAATCTATTCTGAATAATGGTGATCTGTCAGTATTGAGTTTTCATGCAACAAAAGTTTTTAATACTATTGAAGGAGGCGCAATCGTATGCCATGACGAGAGAACTAAGAAACGAATTGACTATCTTAAAAACTTCGGTTTTGCGGGCGAAATAAAAGTTATTGAACCGGGTATAAATGCTAAGATGAATGAACTACAGGCTGCATACGGATTGCTGCAGCTCAAATATGTGGATCAGTATATAGAAAAACGAAAGGAAATAGTAGATATTTACAGGAAAGGTCTGGCAGGAATTAAGGGTGTAAGAGTCCTCAATGATATTGAGAATGTAAAGCACTCATATACATACTTCCCGATACTTGTGGATGAGAATGAATATGGAAAAAATCGGGATGAGCTTTATGAAGAGTTAAAGAAACAAAATATCTATGGGAGGAGATACTTTTATCCACTTATTAGCCAATTTCCAACCTATAGAAATTTAATATCATCAAGGATTGAGAATCTCTCTGTTGCAAACCAGATAGCAGAACAGGTAATTTGTTTACCTCTTTTCCCGAATTTGGAAGAATCGCTATTAAAAATAATTATAGAAATTATCAGTAATAATACTATATGAAATTAGCAATAATGCAGCCTTATTTTCTGCCTTATATAGGCTATTTTCAATTAATAAAAGC
>DATALD010000001.1:0-9038 GCA_036261255.1 Bacteroidales bacterium | reverse complement strand
TCACCTTCAGGGCGGTTCTTTTGCCGTCCCCTGGCTGGTTGCTCCCTTAAGTACGATGTATAGTCATCCTTGAATTTGTGGTCAATTATGGAAAAAGACAGGTTGGTGTAACGCTTATTTGTAGTGGAGAAAGCTTCAATAAAAACACAACCTATTCCAAATTTTCCAATGTAACCAAAGCAAATAAGAAGCGGAAAAAAAGAGCCAGCGATATTGTCACACTAACTTTACAGGAACTCTATAAACTATACAGGCACAACTTTTCTGATAAGCCCCATCTTGATCGTGTCAGGGATCTATTCTGCTTCGGCGCATTTACCGGCCAACGATGGGCAGATATCAACAATTTTGAAAAGTCCCAGCTCAGGGATGACGTCTGGTGTTTTGTGGCTGATAAAACTAAGAAGGAAACTGAAATTGATCTGACGGGGTATGCTGCCCCGGCAATGGATATCCTTAAGAAATACAAATTCAGGCTTCCTGAGATGACCCTTAAGAATATGAATGATTATATCAAGGAGGCTGCGGAGGAGGCAGGCATAAAAGAAGAAACATATATTAAGCGGTATGTGGGTGCAAAGGAGATTGTGATTACCAATCCAAAATACAAATTCGTTTCCAGCCATACAGCCCGGAGAACATGTGTTTCCATGCTGCTAAATGACTATAATATCAATGTTGTCCACGTAATGGAGATAACAAACCATGCTGATTTAAAAACATTGATGAAGTACATAAAAAAGGACAGGACAGCACGGCGTCAGGCAGTTGAAAGAACTGCACCGGTGACAAAGATGTTGCTCGTAACTCATAAGAAAGCAGTATGATTATTGATCTGACCTACGGAAATCTTCAAAGATTGTCAAGCAATCTAAGGGTATTTCAGAGTTATTAACAGTAAAAAAGAGTGAAGCAGTTTGATTGTTAATAACTAGGTGGATGATCTGCTTACATTTGCCTGGTTGTACTAATATTTAGAGATTCCGAGGTTTTCTCTTTTAATCTCAAAGAATTGCATTTTTTACCACTTTTTAATGTTGTCAGAAGTTTGCAATAATATGCTCCAAGTTTGCTCAATGTTAATCACAACCTTGCAGTTTATATATAATTGATATTCTAGTTATTAACAGCCCGTTTTTAGTATTTGTTATAGCTTTACATTTGCCATAAAACAATAAAAAATGAATATTGACTATAATTCACAGGAAAATGAACGAATGGACGTTCAGAGGGTGTTGAATGGTGCTGGAGACTTCCTGATTGTAGTAAGAAGAAATGATCTTATTTTATTCGCAGAGACTTATGCCGATAAGATTCAGAGTGGTCAGGAGAAGAGTACAAAGTCAACACACGAGTATGAGGCTGAGAAACCCATGACTCAACCACAGGCGATTAAATTTCTCGGTAAGTCCCGCCAGACTCTTATACAATGGAGAAAGAAGGGAATCATCCAGGCCTATCGACTCAATGGCCGGATATATTATAAGCCTTCAGAGTTAACGGCAGCACTTCAAAAACTAGGTTGATATGGACGGAAGACCGGTTAAGGGTCGTCCATACAAAAAATCATTAGCAGTAACGGAGTTGGAAGCTCTTGCAATGCAGGCAGCAAGGAGGAAGCATCCTACCTGCCCTCATCTGGCTCCGAGAAAGTTCAGGGACGACACGGCAAATGGACTTACTGCATGTATTGTAGCCTATATTACACTTAAGGGTGGATGGGCTTCAAGGATAAATAACCAGGGAACCTACAGAAATGGCAGGTATACACGCTCTACTTCAAAGAGAGGATTAGCTGATGTGATGGGGACATGGAAAGGTCATTCACTGCACATTGAGGTGAAGATCCGTGATAAACAAAGTATATATCAGCAGCTTGTAGAACAGGAGGTTATCAGATCAGGAGGATATTACTTCGTTGCACGTACTTTCAGTGAATTCAGGAAATGGTTTGAAGAGCTGGAGGTGAAAGATGGCATCAATTGATCTTAATTCACTTCCATCTGATGGGAAAACCAAGGTAATCTTTGATCCGGCAACAGCAGAAGTTGAGCTTAGAATAAATCCATTCCAGGATGTACCCGAACCTCCGGCTGTGATAAAAGTAATTGAAGGATCTGATGTAATTCCTTCCTTTACCCGTGGAAATTTCAGCCTAATCATGGGCAAGGCTAAATCCCGGAAAACATTCTTTTGCGCCCTGCTTGTTTCATCATTCCTTGCGAAGAATAATGAAAAATTCCGGGCTCAGCCCCAGGAAAAGCCGAAGGTTCTATGGTTCGATACAGAACAGAGCAGGTATCATCTTTATAAGACAGCAAAGAGAATAAAAGATATGGTCGGCGATGTGGCTATAATGAACCTGGAGATGTTTGCATTAAGAACCAGGAACACTTCAGAAAGAAGAGAATTCATTGATTACGTTATAAGGAAGAATGCTTCAGCTGGTCTTGTCATCATTGATGGTATCCGTGATCTTGTTAACGATATCAATTCGGCTCAGGAATCTACTGAAATGGCTACGACTCTTCTTCAATGGACAGCTCAACAGGATACTCACATAATAAACGTGCTTCACCAGAATAAGGCTGATAATAATGCACGAGGACACCTTGGGACTGAATTAACCAACAAAGCGGAAACAGTAATCAGTATTACAGCTGATGATTCAGTAAGCATTGTTGAGGCAGAGTATACGAGAGAGATGAGCTTTAAAAAGTTTGGCTTCAGGATTAATGAAGCTTCTCTTCCAGAGCTGTGTGATACACCTTTTGAAAATAAGGAGAAGCCAGCAAAGACAGATCCTAATCTCCATAATGACGAAAAGCATTTCAAGGTGCTTAATGAAATTTTCAAAGCGAATCAAAAGCTGAAATACAATGAACTTTGTCTTCAGATAAAGATCGGGTTCCAAAGAAATGGATTGAGCTTTGGGGTAAATCGTTCACGTGAGTACCTGGTTTATTATAAGACGAACAATTGGATTGAGCAGGAAGATGGATCTCAATTTTACAAATATACAAGAGCAATATTTTGAAAGTACGTTAGTACGTTACGTTAACACCCTATATATGGGTGTTAACGTACTTAAAGTACTTTAAAAGGCAGATTAAAGTACGTTAAAGTATTTATCGTACCTAAGAGTACAACTATCATGAACATTAGGACAACTGAGATATCACTATTCGCTAGCTATTTCGATACGAAACCTCATTGCACAATGTCTTTTGAGGTATTTTGCGCGGATGTTATTTATGAAGAATTCAGAGATGCAGTTAATGAGATTCGGTCATCAGAGAATAAAGCAGAGCGTGATAAACTTAAAGCAATTCTTCCGGCAGTCACAATTTCAGGGGTATTTGCGGAAAGAAAATCGGAGTGTCTTGTAAAGCATTCAGGGCTTATCTGCCTGGATTTTGACAGCAAGGATAATCCATCAGTTAGTGATTGGGAAGAAATTAAGAAAACATTATCCGAGGTAAAGAATGTAGCTTTTGCAGCTCTGAGTGTTTCAGGGAGAGGATGTTTTGCAATAATCCCCTTAGGGTTCCCTCACCGGCATCCGGAACAATTTAAAGCTCTTCAAATGGATTTCATCAGGTTAGGTCTTAAGATTGATAAAGCTTGTAGTGATGTCAGCAGGCTAAGAGGGATAACGAGTGATCCAAAAGCATGGTATAATCCTGAAGCCAGACCCTATATGAAGGTACCACTTCAGGCGCAAAGAAATCGGGTTAATTCAGTCAACTCTCGTGATAATGCTTCCCGCATAATTGACAAGATTGTCTCCTCCGGTATTGATATTACTTCATCCTATAGCAACTGGTATCAGATTGGAGCAGCCCTGGCGTCTGAATATCACGAATCCGGTAGAGATTATTTTCATAGCATCTCACAGGCTTATCATGACTACAACTTTTCGGAGTGCGACAGACAGTATAATGCTTGTCTCAAAAATCATGGAGGATACACCATCGGTACCCTGTTCTACTATGCCAGGCAAGCTGGAATAAGGTAGGGTACTGAAAGAATAATTGCTACTGACCTTCCAAAATCAGCTATTGGTTGAATATCAGACCTGTATCTTTTTCAAAAAGGCCAAAAAACGACATTCATGCGACAGGTTTTGAAATTTTCCTGATTATGTCACAATATTGAGGTTAAATGATTGAAATACAGATTAATGTGATGTGACGATTGTTGGTGATCAATGAATTCATTCTTTCCGGTTCATTTTGCAAATTGATTCTAATTCATAACTTTAATTTTCTATAGGTTACTGATAACAGAATTAATTAAAGCTATTATGGAACTATCCCAATCACAATGGAAAGTCATTTACAAAGTTGGTGCTGTAACAACCGTTCTGGTATTATGCGGAATTGTTCTGGATATGATCACAGGAACAATAACCGGCGGAAATATTTCTGCATTGCCTCAAACTGCTGCTGAGAGATTCAATCAGCTTAAGGCAAGTCCTTTGCTGGGACTGTATAATCTTGATTTGCTGAATATAGTTAACCAGATAATTCTTATTCCTTCCATATTTGCTCTTTATGCTGCCCACAGGGATACCAATAAGCCAACAGCTTTGCTTTCACTCATCCTGTTTCTAGTGGGGACAACGGTATTCGTTACAGGAAACACTGCCTTGACAATGCTGGATCTGAGTCACAAATATTTCGGTACTTCTTCTGACGAACAAAGATTGCTGTTATCGGCAGCCGGGGAAGCAATGCTGGCAAAAGGGTCACATGGAAGCTATAGTGTTTTCATTGGATTTGCCTTGCCTACCTTTGCAAACGCTTTTATGTCATTTGTCATGCTAAGGGGTAATGTTTTCAGTAAAGCAACAGGCTATATCGGTTTGATCGGCAATATCCTTATGATAATCTACATTATCCTGGTAACATTTCTGCCTGCTGTTGAAAAGATGGCAGTATTGTTTGCAATGCCGGGAGGTCTGCTGCTCATGGCCTGGATGGTAATGTTTACAGTGAAACTATTCAAATTAAGTAATACGCAATCATAATAAATGCCAGCAATTGCCCACATAGGAGTCGGATTCGCAGCTAAAAAGCTAGCACCTGGAATTTCAGTTATATACCTGATTATTGCCGCTGAATTAATTGAAATCGCATTCTTCGGCTTTATGGCAGCCGGGATTGAATCCATGCCCCTGCCGGACAAGCCTCCGTTTTCTCCATATTCTCATGGTGTTGTTTCAGGAATAATCTGGTCATTGGTTGCAGGATTATTTACCTGGTTAATAAGCAGGAATAAGAAAACAAGCATTATTATAGGGCTTCTCGTTCTTAGCCATACAATTCTGGACATCATAGCTTCCCCAAAATTGGCTTTTTACCCAACAGACATCAAAGTCCCGGTATTTTTTGACAATTCACTGTCTGCCGGATTAGGACTCTTTAAAAACCGGGCTGTCGCATTGATTTTTGAATTCGGTGTATTACTGTCAGGACTCCTTATTTATGCACAGGATAAATGGAAATTCCGGGTGAAGCATTCCGTTAGCAAATTACCTCTGTTCTAACGTTTACACCTCCCTGTTTCTTGCACGGGTGGACATTTGACATTACAGTAGGAACAATTCGAGAATCAAGTTACTGATGTTTAATCTGGTTTTATTTAACTTTAGAATAAAATAAATTAAGCTTACCAGGGTTAAAATTATGCCTCGTTACAAAAAGATCCCTCTGGGTTTTAACAGACTGGCAGTTATAGCATCCGCATCGGTCTCAAAGGAAAAGAATACCATCCATTGCATAACTGAAGCAGATATTAATGAACCAAGAAGACTGATCAGTGAGCATTTTGCGCGTACAGGCGAAAAGCTATCTCTGACAGCATACATAGTTAAATGCCTGGCTGATACTATTGCCATCCATCCCAATCTTAATTCATTTATTAAAGGGAGAAAGTTGGTAATCCTTGATGATGTGACAGTGAGTGTCCTGGTCGAAAGAGAGCTTCAGGGAGAAAAGGTTCCTGAACCCATAGCTATCAGAGGGGCAGAGAGTAAGTCATATTTCCAGATAAGTAATGAGATTAGGAGTGCAGCTGAAAATACAACAGAGAAACTAGGAAGTCTGGCAGGGATGACATGGATCAGGTTTATACCTGGATTTCTGCTGAAAACTTTTATTCGTATCGCTGATAAGAATATTAAAATGGCTGAAAAATATGGCAAGGTTGCTGTTACTGCAGTGGGGATGTTCAATAAGGAAAGTGTCTGGTTTATTCCGCACGGATCTGCAACTGTACTTATAACTATTGGAGGGATTAACAAAAAGAAAGAATTATCAGCTGATGGCATAGTGGAAAGAGAATACCTCTGCCTGACTGCATCATTTGACCATAATATCGTGGATGGAGCGCCAGCTGCAAGATTTATGAGACAATTTACAGATACAATCAAAGAAGGAAAATTAATCAAGGACTTATATCTCAACCAATAATAGAATTAATTCTATAGCTTATTGTTATAGTTATGTCTGCATTTCTCAGAAAGGGCCGGAATTATTTCATCAACAGCACTTGGAATCATATTTTCCATGGCAGCAGCTTGCCTTGCCTCCTCAGCATTCTGGCCTGAGAAGGATCTCAATTCACTCAACTTATTTTCAAATATATGGCTGATAAAGATTTTCAAGCTTCAAGCTGATATTATTGTAAATCATGATAGCCTTCGGGAATCAATAAAAACTAACCGCATTTACCGGAATCCTCGCAAATGTTTTTCTTCTGACCGGTGATTTCTCTGTAGGTGCAGACATAAGAATATTCACAATTCTGTTTGCTACCGGATACATTCTTTTGATCATTTGGATATTCCTGATCACGAAAACACTTCTCCAACGGTCCGAAATACTTCATACTAGTCCTCTACCTCCGATTTCGCCAGGGATTTGACCAGAATGAATATTTGGGAGCACTATGATAATCAGAATAACTTGAATAACCCCAAGTATCTTTTTTAGGGCATTCAGGCTGAATTAATTCATTCTTATCACACGAATCCAGATACTTATCACTCTTGGATATAAACGGATCAAGCCAGTCTGCTTTCTCCTTAGCCCAAATGATTTTTGAAGCAGCCTCCTCATCCATTTCTCCTCTGCTGCTTAAGAAATCCTCAAAAGTTGCGATATAATGCCGTAAGATCTGGGTCTTATGAAACTGCTCGGCCATTCTGAATAGTGATTTGAATTCCTTCTTTTCGGCATCCTGTTTCTCCTTAAATTCCTTCCTCAGTTTCTCTTGCTTTTCCTGCTCAATTCTTCTCCGTTCAGCTTCAATACGCTCTTCTTTAATTTTCTCAGCCCTGACTTCCAGATTGGCAATGATGGCGATTATCTTATCCTCCAGCTTTGTATGTGCGGTATCGCTGAAGGTATCCTTATCCCAGGACTTATACAGGATATTAAAATTCAGATAGCCACTAGGAATATGATTGTATTTTGATAAGGTATCCACAGTATTGGGAATCTGCTTCTTTTTTTCAGTAATGTTTATCTGAATCTCCTCTGAATTAATAACAGCATATGTGCCATTCTCTTTAACTTTTACATCTCCTCCTCTGGATCCCAATGCTTTAATTATAGTTTCAAAAATCGCAAGGGCACGATGCAATGATTTGTCCGATACTGTGACATCCAATGGTGGACCAGTTTTAACTTTATAAGGATTCTTTCTCAGGTAAGTATTTTCAGAATCCATCCTTTTCCTCTCTATGGTATCAATTATAAGCGGATCTTTGGCATAGAGTACTTCAGGTACTGTGAAAATTGAAATGTCACCATTTGCAATTTCAGCTTCCCTAATCTTTTTTCTATCCGGCGGCCTGACCAACTCAACTTCTCTTTCGGACAGTTCAGTGCTTTGTACTGATTCTGCCGTTGCCTTTGGTAATTTAGGCTTCTCCGGATTCTTGCCATGTTTCAGCTTTTCCCAATATCCGACCGGAGGCGTCGGAATATTCATCTTTTTGCAATGTTTTCTCAGTCCATTATCTGATAGACCGTACTTTTTGCAGATTGTGATCATTGGTTCAGCCCAGACCATCTTATAGAGTTCTTCTCTTGTAACTTTCATAACCTTGATTTATAATATGATCTTCCGTATGTTTGCTCATAAGGTTGTACAGCGTCTTTCTCAACCCATTTGATAAGTTCGTCTTCGAAGAAATAGATCTTATTTCCTTTGACATAGTGAGGGATTGACTGATTTCTGATCATCTTATTGATGCCATTCTTTGTCTGCTGAAGTATCCTGCAAGCATCTTCTATCCCGATGGGACGATGTTTATCAACACCCAATCCAAGTTGCTTCTCAATATGCTCAAGCAGCACCCGCATTTCCGCAACCTCGTTAATTAGATAATTAACCGCTTTTGGAACAGTCTGCATTGTTAATTCTTCTTTTTCTATTGGTTTGTCCATATTCTAATAGGTTTAGTTTAAGTTTAAAAATACATGATTTTCAAGGGACAGCTAGATTTATCTTCAAGGCCATGAAATAGGACTACGAATTTTCCGGAATTTCTATAAATTGAAGTTATAAGATTCATGACATGATATTCTTGTTGAAAGCATTTTACTTGGTTTGTTTAAGTATATTATGTAATTTGCTTTTGAGTTGTTGGGTATTTATCGTCTAAGTGTTTGATTTATTTATCCATTATTATTCGATATGATGAAAAGATGACATAGTGTCTTGGTAAAGAATATATTTTGTAGATTTTATATGAAGCCGGAATAGATCAACTGCTATAATCAAATGTTAGAGATCAGAAAAAACGCCTTTTCAAAAAACTATGAGAACATTTTTTTTAGAGAGTTTTCTCGACATCTTTTTAATTCTTTCGATGAAAAGAATCTTTCGGGCGTCTTAATTGGAAGCCCCTTATGCGAAGTTGATGAGAGATTAAAAATTGACGTTCTGCTCATTACTTCTAGTGTAGTTTGCATTATTGACTTTAAAAATTATCAGGGAAAGATAAAGATTCCTTCTGAAAGAGA
>DATALD010000035.1:0-67275 GCA_036261255.1 Bacteroidales bacterium | reverse complement strand
AAACATGCTTTTTGTATTGTAGCGATACCTGGTTTGATAGTTGCAATTATTTTCATTTTTGTTAATGACTACAAAACAGTTGACCTTTCATTCGTTGACACAATGAACAGGAAGGTTAAAATGACGGCAAAAGACATTTTTAAGGAGTTTTTATCAAAACCATCACTCATTTACACATACTTCGGGATAGCAGCAGTAGTATTCGTTACAACATCTCTTATTACCTGGTTGGCTACTTATTTCCAGGTTGAAAGAGGTCTGCCCCAGGATAAAGCAGGAACACTTGCAAGTGCCGTAATGGTTCTTGCAATAGTAGGTGCTCCTGTTGGTGGTATGCTTACAGATAAATGGAGGAAGAACCAGCCAAGGGCCAGGCTTTTATTCCCTACAGTATCAACAGTGATGACTGCCATTTTACTCTTTGCAGCCCTTAACTTTTTTACTGGATTACTTCAGACAATTTGTTTCCTCATTATGGGAGTGTTCATAATGCTTTTTATATCAGGAGCCGCATCAGTAACCCAGGATGTTATACATCCCGGACTAAGGGCGATGTCGTATGCTGTAGCTGTAGTTGTTCAAAACCTCTTGGGATCATCAATGGCGCCAATTGTTGTTGGTAAGATATATGACGTTTCTAATATAAAAACAGCTTTCGAGTTCCTTCCGGCAGTCCTTCTCCTCGGAGCCCTCCTGTTCTATCTGGGGTCAAGAAAATACAATGCTGATATGAAGAAGGTTATGATGGTGGAACTGCAGCCAGAGTAATTGTTGTGCAAGTCGTGCAAGTCAGGTTTAAAAACCTGCAAGACCTGCAAAACTATTTCTTCCTTGACGTAGTATACATAACAAAACTCTTCAGTGATTCCTTAACGTCCGAATCTTCATAAGTATCAAGAATTGCAAGGGCTTTGTCGCGGTAGAGGTGCATTTTCATTTCAGAATATTCAAGGCCCCCATTTTCAGTTACATACTTTATCACTTCGTCTATTTGAGACTTGGTTTTCTTTTTTGACTTTATAATTCCCAGAATATGTCTCTTTTGTGAACTTTCTGCATTTTCAAGCACATGGATAAGGGGAAGCGTGATCTTCTTCTCCTTTATATCGTTACCGGCTATTTTTCCTGTAAGACCATTTGATTCATAATCAAGTATATCATCCCTTATCTGGAAGGCAATCCCTATATTGTCACCAAATTCTTTCATTACCTGTATTGTGTCGGGATTATCACAAACAGATCTGGCTCCGCATGCAGTACAGGCTGATATTAGCGCAGCTGTTTTGCTCGATATAATTTTGAAGTAGTCTTCTTCAGTGATGTTAAGTTTGCGTGCTTTCTGAAGCTGGAGTAGTTCGCCTTCGCTCATTGACTTTACCGCTTCGGAAACAATCTCAAGCATATCGAAACGTTCTTTTTCAACGCTGATAAGCATACCTTTAGAAAGCATATAATCGCCGACAAGCACTGCTATTTTTGAGTTCCATAAAGCATTTATCGATAAAGCTCCTCGTCGCTCGGTTGCATCATCAACTACATCATCATGTACGAGTGAGGCTGTATGAAGCAGCTCTATGAAGGTTGCCGCAACGTAAGTAGGTTCTGAAACAGGACCGTGAAGTTTTGCTGTAAGAAATACAAGCAACGGCCTCATCTGTTTACCTTTGCGTCGCAAAATGTAGTTCAGTATAATGTTGAGTAACGGGATATTGCTTCGCATCATACGGTTAAAGTATGATTCAAAATCATCCATTTCCTTTTCTACAGGTTTGCGGATTTGTGCAAGATGCAACATGGAATGTTATTTACCCAAAGATACTAAAATACAGATATAATTCTTAGCCATTGTCTTTACCCAAACGATCTCAACAGAAATGATAACTTTGAATGTTAATATGCAGCTATGGAAATTAGTGAAATAAAACCTGAATCTCTTGAGCAGGCAGCTCTGATGCTTAAGGCAATAGCACATCCGGTGAGGATTACAATTGTGAGTTGCCTCCTTGATGAGAAAAAGATGACTGTGACGGAAATTTATAAAGCAGTCGGAATTGAGCAGTCGGTTGCCTCTCATCATCTTGGCATCCTGAAGGATAAAGGAGTGCTTGGCTCAAAAAGAGAGGGAAGGAATACACGATATTTTCTTAGGCATCCAAACCTTAAAACAGTTCTCAGTTGTATCGGTAATTGTTGTCAGTAATTACAGGTCTTTGAACATCTTCTTCTGGAAAAGAAGAATAGATATAACACCACATGTAATTGATGAGTCCGCCAGGTTGAAGACAGGTCTGAAAAAAATAAACTGTTGTCCGGGCTTTATAGGTGACCAATCAGGCCAGTAAGTGTTAATTACCGGAAAATACAGCATATCGACAACTTTACCATGGAGAAATGAAGAATAGCCTCCTTCCGGAGGGAAAAGCTGTGCAACCTGTGTATAACTATCATTGAATATCATTCCGTAAAAAGCGCTGTCGATAATATTGCCAATGGCGCCTGCAAGGATAGCGCTTACAGCAAGTATTAAACCCAGGTTTGCTTTCCTTTTAACGAGTGATGACAGAAACCAGCCTATACCGAATATTGCTATTAACCGGAAAATGCTAAGAATGAATTTCCCGGGTCTTCCTCCCATTTCCATACCGAATGCCATTCCATTATTCTCTATGAAATGAAGGATGCCCCAATTGCCGAATAAATGGATCTCATCACCAATCTGCATATGGGTCTTAACCCAGATCTTAAGGATCTGGTCAAGAGTCAGGATGATTATTATGAATGCTATTGATTTTTTTCCTGTTGACATTGATGTTCAGAATTTTGGGCCGAAAATAGCAAAAAAATCCAAGACTCCGAAATATGAAAAACCTCTGATCACAAATTCTCAGAGGTTTGTTCAACAGTAGTAGATAAGTCAGGCTGCTAAGAAAGATCCTTTAGCTTTAACGAAAGTTTCATGGTTATTGCAAGCAATATGAACAATCCTAAATTTCCAGCCAGATATGCATAGTCTTTTAGTGAAAGCAATATGAAAATGAATGAGTATAAAAATACGAGCAATCCTGTTGTAAGTAAAACAGGGCGGGAACTTTTCATGAGGGCTTTAAGGAATGATCCAATGAGCGCTATTGTTGAGACTGCTGAAACAACATAAGCAATGCTGAATCCGGTATGTTCACTTAAGGCATTGAGGAGCGAAAAAAACAATACCAGTCCAAGTGCCATTAACAGATAATGAAAAATATTGATCTTTTCTTTTTGTGTCATTTCCGTAAAGATCAATGCGAGAAAGGTAAGGGCAATGAACAGGATACCATATTTTGCGCTGCGAACCGATTTCTGGTAATGATCAGCCTCCAGAATAAATGCTGTGCCAAATGAATCTTGTTCGGTCTTATATTCATCTCCAATCCACGATTGTGGAAAATTCCTGTTAAGGTTAGTTACAAGCCAGCTCGCTTTAAACCCTGAGTTCGTTATATTTCTTTCCACGGGCAAAAAGTTTCCAGTAAATCCGGGTGAATTCCACGACGAAACCATATTCACCTTTGTTTCTTTTCCCAGAGGAGTAAAACTAAGACTTTCAGAGCCAGCCACCTGCATTAACACTGAAAAAGAGATTTGTTTTGTAACAGGATCGACAAAAGCCGGGAAAGTTATTCCTGTCTTATATAGATCAAAGTCTTTTACCCCCGGGATTGCTTCGAATGCTTTATCATTCGCCACAAGTGAAATACTTCCTTTGATTCCACGGTTATCACTGATACCTATTGAAAAATAAGCTTCCTGCCATAGAACATCTGTTTTTTCAGAGAAGCTTAGTTCCGGAATAAGAAATATTCCATCAATGTTTACCGGTGATGAATATACTACAGTTTTATAGATTCCCCTGTGCCTTGTTTCAGCGCTGATATCTGATTTGATATTCAATTTTTCGGGCATTAAATGAAAAACAATTTTGTATGGCTCGGCATCCTTTTTTGATGGATATTTAATAATCGGTATATTGAGGACAGGTCCGGATATTAGCTGTTTTCCAGACCATTGTGAGGATATTTCATCCTTTATTATTTCTGAGTTTTGCTGTCGCTCAAGGATCATTTCCTTTATTAATTGCAGCGGTATAAGAAGGAACAGTCCTGTTACTGCAAGCAATACCATCTTTATAGTAAGAGAGTTTTGCCATTTTCCGGTTTCGTTGATTTCAATTTTCATAGTTTCATATTTAGAAAGTACTTTGGGAAACAAAGTGGATAAATAAAAAAATTATTTGGGTTTGATTATGTCTTCAAGAGCTTTAAGATGGTCACTGAACATTGAAATGCCCTTTTCGGTTGCTGAATAGCTTGTGTTTGGTTTCTTGCCCTGGAACTGTTTGATAACAGTTATAAGGCCATTTTCTTCAAGACCTTTAAGATGACTTGCAAGGTTGCCATCTGTAACATCAAGTGTCTCCTTGAGACTGTTAAAGTCATACGATTCATTAACGACAAGGATAGACATGATTCCGAGCCTTACCCTATTCTCAAAAAGTTTGTTAAGTTTTGAAATATCAACTTTCATCTATCGTATTTCCTGTACATTAACAATCCATAAAAGATATGAAGTATCCCAAATCCTAATGCCCAGAAATAAAGTGAATACTCGGGCAGAATTGCAGAGATAAGGCCGGCAAGGACCTGGCATAAGCCAAGATAAAAGACTTCGTTGAATGTGATCTTCCCTGCGTTGACAAGCGAAAACCCGTAAAAAATTAGCATTACAGGTATGATGAGCGAAAAAACCTCTTTATTTATGAGGATCAGAATAAAGAGTCCACCGGTGACAAGCGGTATTGCCATACTCACAACAAGCCTCTTTGATACGGGAGTCCATAGCGGCAGACCCTTTTTTCTTGCTTTTTTATACGATAGGAACACGGCAACTGAGACTGCAAATAATAACACAGCAATTGCTGCAGTGAACAGCTTCGTAATTATGTTTTCAGGTTGATTCTTTAATACTGTGAAAGCATAGGTTGCTCCTGCAAGGGCGGAAAAACCTGCAAAAACACCCGACAATCCGCTGAATGATAAAAACCTTGTTGACCTGTCCATTATTGTTTTAATAGCGTTCAGGTCTTCCAGTGGCTTATTAATGCTTTTCATATAAAAGTACTTTGATACGCAAAGTTAAAATTAATTTTTATAAAAAAAAAAAGACGCCTAATAAAAAGCGTCTCCTTTTATTTATATTTTATACCCTAGTCACACGTAACATTAATCTTATTTGAATTCCAGCAATACCATTCCGGGCCAATCCATTGAGCGCTTTTAACCCTGCCGTTTTTTTCTGTTGTGTTCCATTCGATATCTACAGTATAATCTTTTTCATCATTAGCATCATAATATTGATTCTTAATATATGCATTATATGATCCGGAGGTTACATGGCCATATTCAATTTTATCGTCCTTATGAACATCATTTTTCACGTACGTATATGTCACTTTCTCGATCGAACCTTCAAGATCTTCCCAATCGATAGTTATCAGTGCAGATGCTGATGAATTGCTCTCATTTATGGTCCATTGCCCGCTTTTACCGTCAAAAGCAGAAGTACCCTCAATCCACAGGAAATCAGAGAATGTATTTGTGCCGGTTTTCTTTGATATGTACAGTTCCCATTCTACTTCAGTAGCTCCAATATAACCTTTGAGTCTTGTGTCATATTCGGTTGTTGAATATTTCCATTCCCATGTTTTTTCCGTAACAAAGCCAGGGTTTTGATCAATTGTACCCTGGAAACCAGATACGGGTACATACAATACGTTAATGATATCTATCCACAACTTTGATGTTTTAGCAGCAAATTCCCAGCTTGCATTATTCTCGCCTTTAGAAGATTTGGAGACATCTGATTTTGAAGCAATCATGAAGTTGCTGAAATCGATTGTCATCGATTTCAGTGGGGGCAGAACAGGCGGATCTCCCTTATCCTTTTTGCAACTTGCTAGAAATGGAACTATGACAAGGCAAAGTATTAATAGTTTCTTCATAGAATAATGTTTGAAAGAATTAACGTCAATATAAGTCAAAAATTTCAGCCAGATAACAAATATATGAAATATAAAATAATTCGATATATAAATATATGTATATGGCACTTTCTTGACCTGTCTATTTCCTTAATTATCATATAATTTAGTTCGTTGTTTGCCATTTTTTTATTAAATTTAGTTCCTGGACTTTTATCATTAATAAGTATTCATGATTAACCTATCAGGATTCTTTTCGACAGGACTCTTCACATATCTCTTTGTAATCTTATTCCAGGGACCTGCTTTCGCAGGTTCTATGCAAGAAGCTACGGCAATACAAAATGATACACTTGTTTATGAGGATATTATAAGGGGTGAAAGACTCTTTCATGGACTTGTTTACCTTGAAAACAAGGCGCAAAAATGTTCAGGCTGCCACAGTACTTTTGCTGCCTCCTCCATTGACTCGGTTAACTGGAATCCTAATGCACTTGACATCTCACTCAAATACCTCGATCGCAGTGTGGAAGATCTTGGCAGGGTTTTAAATAATCCTTCGGGTGTTAAAATGTCACAAGCTCATTCCAATTTCAAATTTTCAGATGCTGAAATTGTACAGCTCAAAGGTTTTATGGAAAGTTTCCCGGATAAGGGATTAAAAGAGCAAAAACCAGTTATAACAAACCTTGCTTTGTTCATAATTGCCTTAGTATTCTTCCTTATATCCCTGACAGATCTTGTAGTTACAAAGAAGCTTAAGAGACAATGGATCAACCTGGCTGTACTTTCAGCAACATCAATTTACATCATATACGTTCTTGTTGTAAATGCAATACTGATAGGCCGCTCTCCCGGTTATTCCCCTGATCAGCCCATTAAATTCTCACACGCAGTTCATGCCGGTCAGAATAAAACTGACTGTATCTACTGTCACAATTTTGCCCCTTATTCGAAAGTATCAGGGATTACTCAGAGTAATGTTTGCATGAATTGTCACCTTATAGTAAGAAACGGAACCCGCTCGGGAATGTTTGAAATTGCAAAGGTAGTATCATCTTTTGAGGATAAGGAGCCAATCAGGTGGATACAGGTACACAACCTCCCCGATCATGTATATTACAATCACTCACAACATGTTAATGCTGGGGGTATCGAATGCACAAAATGTCATGGTCCTGTTGAAACGATGGACAGGATAGGACAATATTCAGATCTCTCAATGGGTTGGTGTATAAACTGCCACAGGACAGAGCAGGTTAATTTCAATGAAAATGAGTTTTACTCACAATATAAATTACTCTCTGAAAAAGTTTTAAAAGGAGAACTTGACAAGGTTGTTGTTGAGGCGCAGGGTGGAAATGAATGCATGAGATGCCATTATTGATATGAAGAAACGAAAAATATCAACTCTGCCTGACGCAGAAAATGTTGAACACGATCTTCTGAAGTTGATTGGAGAGGATTTCCCAAAGCTCCATTCTTCACGAAGAAATTTTCTGAAAGTCTTTGGCTATAGCTTGGCTTCAGCAGCATTACTTTCTGCTTGCAGAAAACCGTTGAGGATGGCTGTCCCCTATGTCAATCAGCCTCCTGAACTGATCCCGAGGAAACCTCTTTACTATGCGTCAACATACTTTGACGGACATGAGTATTGCTCTATCCTTGTAAAGAATATGGATGGTAGACCGATAAAGATCGAAGGTAATCCTCTCTCAAATTTTAATGGAGAAGGTAATTCAGCAAGAATACAGGCATCCGTGCTGAGTTTATATGATGATTCAAGGCTTAAATATCCAACAATAAATGGCAAAAAAGCTGAATGGGGAACAATTGATGAAGAGGTAGAAAAAGACCTTGAAAATGTGAATAATGAAGGTGGTGAAATAGTCCTTCTTACCCCAACAATTATCTCTCCAACTACTAGGAAGCTCATCAATTCTTTCGGAGCGGGCATGAGTAAATTCAGATGGGTAGAATACGACACGATCTCTTATTCTGCAATACTTGAAGCCAATGAATTGTGTTTTGACAAAGCAGTTATCCCTGACTACAATTTTGCACAGGCAAAAGTTGTTGTTGGCATAAATTGCGATTTCCTTGGAACATGGCTGGCTCCTGTTCACTTCATTCCCGGTTATATTGAAAGACGAAAGTTAAATGACGGAAGAAAGGATATGCTGCTTCATATTCAGGTTGAATCTTCCCTTACTCTTACTGGGAGCAATGCAGATAAAAGGATAAAGATCAAACCCTCTGAAGAAAAGACGTTTCTTCTGAACCTTTACAATAACATTGCAGAGGCCATTGGTATGACAGTATATTCAACAGAAAAATTCCGCGAAGATCTGTCTGTCTTAACAAGGAAATTACTTGAAGCCAAAGGAAGATCAATTGTAGTATCAGGAACAAACGACAGGGAAATACAGGTAATTGTAAATAGCATTAATTCAATGCTCGGAAATTATTCGGGGTGTATTGACCTTGAGAACCAATTAAACATATCATCAGGCAGGGATAGTGAAATGCAGGCACTTGTAAATGACATGTATCGCGGCAATATAAAAGCTTTGATTATGTGCGATGTGAACCCGGTGTATGATTATTCTGATCCGGGTCTCTTTATTGCCGGACTCGAAAAAGTTCCTGTTACAATAAACATGGCTGTTAAGCAGAATGAAAGTGTTGGGAAAGCAAAATATGAATGTCCTGTCAATCATTTTCTTGAGTCCTGGAACGATGCGGAAATAATGCCTGGCTCATTATCGCTATCGCAGCCTTGTATCAATCCCCTGTTTAATACGCGATCTTTCCAGGACTCTCTTTTAAGATGGTCGGGAAAAACAACAAGCTGGCAGCAGCTTCTGTCATCGTCCTGGGAAAAAGAATATTTTCCGTTTTCTGGCTCAGGACAATTCAGGGACTTCTGGAATAAATCGCTTAGTAACGGAGTATTTAACTATAAACAAACCAGAGGCAAACCTGCTTCATTATTCAATAGCAAGGCTTTAGACGATGTTCAAAAGTCAGAAACTAAATCGGATAAAAGAATATTTGAAATAGTTTTTGCAGAATCGATTTCAATAGGAAACGGGATACATTCAAATAATCCCTGGCTGATGGAACTGCCTGACCCTGTTTCCCGTCAAACCTGGGAGAATGTTGCGGGTATTTCTCCCACTGATGCCGTTAGCATGGGAGTAGTAACAGGAGATATGATTAAAATTGGACAGGAGATCACAATACCAGCTCTTGTTCAACCGGGCCAGGCTGAAGGAACTATTTCAATTTCATTAGGGTATGGGCATGAAAACTCCGGACCTGTTTCTAATGGAAATGGAGTTAATGTGTTCCCTCTTACAACTTACAATAATGGAAATCGTTCCTACGTGTATTCAACTGATGAGATAAAAAAGACAGGACAGAACAGGCAGGTTGCACTTGTTCAGACCCATGATTCAATGGAAGGCAGACCTTTGATCAGGGAAGCGACATTGACTGATTGGCGAAATAACCCGGAGGCGGGTAACGAATCTCATTCCGAGTTCGAGAAAATGCACAAAAGCCTTTATCCTGATGCGCCTTTCGATGGCTTTCATTGGGCAATGGCAATAGACCTTAATGCCTGTATTGGTTGCAATACATGTGTTATTGCCTGTCAGGCTGAGAACAATAGCCCGACAGTTGGTAAAAATGAAGTATTGAAAAACAGGATAATGCAATGGATCAAAGTTCACAGGTATTATTCAGACGACAACAGCAATCCAAAAGTTTATTTCCAGCCGGTTTTCTGCCAGCATTGCGATGATGCTCCATGTGAAAATGTTTGTCCCGTTTCGGCTACAAACCACAGCAATGAAGGGTTGAACCAGATGGCTTACAACAGATGTGTTGGAACAAAGTACTGCATGAATAACTGTCCTTACAAAGTCCGGCGTTTTAACTGGTTCAGGTACACCAGCAATGAGAAATTCAATTATAACTCTGCTTCAGATCTTGGTAAGATGGTCCTTAATCCGGATGTTACGGTACGGGAGAGGGGAGTTGTTGAGAAATGTTCTTTTTGTGTTCAGCGAATACAGGCAAAGAAACTTGAAGCAAAGCTTGAAGGAAGGGTACTCAATGATCTGGAGATCAAACCGGCATGCATGCAGGCTTGTCCAGCTGGGGCAATAGTTTTCGGAAACATTAAAGATACTGGAAGTCGTGTTTCACAGCTTTTCAGCGATCCAAGAAGATATCACCTGCTTGAGGAGCTGCATACACTGCCTTCAGTTGGATTTTTGACAAAAATACGGAACGACGAAGAAATATCTTGATAATCACTACTGAGCATGTATAACAGGAAAGTAAGAGGGCCCCTGATAGAAGGTAACAAATCGATATCGACCGTTACCAGGGATGTGCTTACTCCCATGGAAGCTTCCCCGGGATTATGGTGGTATGCCGGTATGACTGTTTCTACAATGCTGCTCCTTTACGGAGCTTATGCGATATACATAACTGTGTCGCAGGGAATAGGAACATGGGGAGTTAATAACTCCGTTGCCTGGGGATGGGAGATTGTTAACTTTGTCTGGTGGATAGGTATCGGGCATGCAGGTACTGCATTTTCCATTTTCCTGCTTATTTTGAGACAGAGATGGAGAACATCAATAAACAGATCTGCCGAAGCAATGACAGTGTTTGCTGTGTTAGCCGCAGCCTTATTTCCCCTGTTGCATATGGGAAGGGTCTGGTTAGTATTCTTTGTCTTCCCATATCCCAACACAAGAGGGCCTCTCTGGGTCAATTTCAATTCACCGCTTTTCTGGGATTTCACAGCAATAACGGCTTACCTTCTTATCTCAGCTTCTTTCTGGTACCTTGGAATGCTACCTGACTTTGGAACAATCCGTGATAGAACAACTTCAAAGATAAAGAAGGCAGTTTACGGTTTCTTCAGCATGGGCTGGACAGGTTCAAGCAGGCAATGGATACGATTTGAGTCGCTTGCTTTTATCCTGGGAGGAATAGCGGCTGTCCTTGTTGTTTCAGTGCATTCAATTGTATCAACCGACTTCGCTGTGGGGGTTGTACCCGGGTGGCATGCAACAATATTCCCACCATTCTTTGTTGTCGGCGCTATCTTCTCAGGATTTGCAATGGTAATGACGCTAATGGTGATGATCAGGAAAATATACAAACTAACAGATTACATCACCGACAACCACATGGACGCAATTGCGAGGATACTGATCTTCGTTTCAATCATTATGGCAACTGCTTATGCAACTGAGCTTTTTATTGCATGGTATTCCGGTAACGAGTATGAAATGTCTGTTCTGCTGAAGAACAGGCTTACAGGTAATTATACAATACAGTTCTGGATTATGATTGCTTGCAATGCTTTGATACCTCAACTCTTCTGGTTCAAAAAGTTCAGAAGGAACTGGATTGCACTTCTTTTGATTTCCCTGTGTATCAACGTGGGTATGTGGTTTGAGAGGTACAACATTGTTATACCTCCATTGAGTCGCGATTTTCTCCCAGCGAACTGGGCTGATTATCATCCAACTTACATTGATATAGGTTTTTTCCTTGGAACAGTCGGACTTTTTTCTGCAGGTGTCCTTATGTTCATGCGTTATATTCCAATGATGGCTATTAGTGAATTAAAGGGTGTAATTGACATTGGGAAAAAGAAATCTGATTAATCTGGCTGATCATGATTAAAATATTTGAAATAGGGGTATTTGATAATGAGGAGAAGTTCATTTCTGCAATCAGGCAGCTAAATGAAAAGAAAGTCCTCATTCATGATGTTTTTTCACCATATCCGATCCATGAGGTATTTCATTTACTGAAGAGGAAATCAAGATTACCTCTTGCTGCTTATCTTTTCGGGCTTCTGGGGGTTGTATTAACCCTGGCATTTCTTTATTATACTTCAGTGATAAGCTGGCCCATTAACTATGGAGGTAAGCCTTTTAATTCATTTCCTTCGTTCATTGTAGTAACTATAGTTGTAACAATCTTTACTGTCACGATACTTAGCCTGGGTTTATTCTCGATTCGCTCGAAGCTTGTGCCTGGAAGGGACAATACTGTTTTCGATCTGCGGGCTACAGACGACAAGTTTATCATTGTAGTTGAAAAAGATGAAGGGTTGATTAATCCTGTAGAAATAATGCAAAGTAATGGTGCAGTAGAAGTATCTGAAAAAAAATTTGAAAGAATATTTGAATGAGAAAGTTGCTGTTTTTAGCCATTCTTATGAGCCTTGCTGGATGCGACAGGGACAGGAATCATCCCGGATGGGACTATTTTCCTGATATGTTCTATTCGACAGCCTATGAATCATATACGGAAAATCCTAATTTTTCTGACAGCATGACTATGCGGGTACCCCCAGAGGGTTCTATTGCCCGCGGTCATCTGCCTTTTGAATATACTATTAACCCTGAATCGAGAGCTAAGGCTGGTAATGAAATAAAGAACCCTTTTGAATTAACAGAAGCTAACATTCAGCGGGGGAAAGAAGCTTACGAGATATTCTGCATAGGGTGCCATGGTGTTTCCGGGGAAGGAGATGGAAATCTGTTTAAATCAGGACTCTACCCATTAAAACCACGACCCATTTCGGGTAATATGGCAGCTGCACTTAAGGATGGAGAGATATATCACACAATAACGCTCGGATTAGGTTCAATGGGACCTCATGGTTCGCAAGTAAGGCCTGACGACCGTTGGAAAATAATCAATTATATAAGGCAAATGCAGATTGAGGCAAAAGAGAGATAATTAATGAAATTATGAATAAAGACCGGTTAAATATATCAAAGACCTTCAGGATTGTTGCTTTAGCTCTTGTTCTTATTGGGATAGCAGCATTTGTATCCGGGCTGTTCAGTGATCCGGCATCAACTTGGGGCTCTTATCTTGTTGCTATTTATTATTTTTTGTCCTTAGCGATAGGCGCAGCATTTTTCCTTTCAATCCAGAATATCACCCAGTCGGGTTGGTCGTCTGCATTTAAAAGAGTACCAGAAGCAATGATAATGTGGATACCCGTTTCATTTGTCTTTTTTATCCTTCTCTATTTCGGATCAGAACATCTTTATCACTGGTCGCAACCAGAATCTTCTGAAGGAGAGCAGATACTCATCCATAAATCACCTTACCTGAATGTAACATTCTTTTTTACAAGGCTGATTATTAGCTTTGTTGCCTGGTCGATCCTTGCCTTGTATCTTCGAAGATTATCATTGAAGCAGGATACTTTTGATCCCTCCGATACTGGCAAAATCCTAAGAATATTCAGGAAAACGGAGATCTATTCCGGAGTCTTCATATTCGTACTTGCCTTAACATTTTCAATAGCTGCCTTCGACTTGATAATGTCAATTGAGTCTCATTGGTTCAGCAGCATTTTTGCTTTTAAAAATTTTGTTGGGGCTTTCCTTCATGGTGTCTCAATAATTGCTTTAATAGTGTTAATCCTTTACAGAAGAGGATATTTCAGCTTTCTGAATGTTTACCACCTTCACGATTTTGCCAGGTACATTTTTATTCTTTCTATCATTTGGGGTTATATGTGGTTTGCACAGTTCATGATAATCTGGTATGGTAATATACCGGAAGAAACGGCTTATTATTATGACAGGTGGCAGCAGGGTTGGAAGATATTCTTCTGGCTTCAGATCGCTCTAAACTGGGGAGTACCTTTCCTTTTCCTTTTACCAGTAAAGACAAGTAGGAATATTACTGTTATCTTCGGAGTCATAATAATGCTGATTATAGGTCAGTACATTGATTTGTTTGTTCAGATAATGCCAAATATAACAGGCATTCCACACTATGGTTTGATTGAAGCAGGTATATTCCTTGGTTTTGCAGGTCTGTTTACTTTTGTTGTGGTAAGAGCATTATCAAGAGCTCCTCTTATTCAGAAAAATCATCCATATCTCGTTGAAAGCCTGGAGCATGAGTTCGAATAATGTTATTAAATCGAAGCAATCACCCTGTCAGAGATAAGTAAAAACATTATTACAAGGTAATACGAATTAAGTATGGCAGAGTACCTGCTTATCTTTTTTTGATCGTTGTTTTCTTTCAGGAAAATATAAAAAACAATCATCAATCCTGCGGAAAGTACGATTATCAATGATATCATCATATTATTGATGATAATACCCCCAATGCTCATCAGTATAGCGGATAATACACTTATTAAAAGCGTAATGAAGATTAGCCTTTTAACACTATGATAAGATAAGAAAGCTGTAAGTACCGGGAAATCTGCTTTTTTATATTGATCACCATATTTTAGCAGCAAAAGCCAGAAGTGCGGTATCTGGCCTGTAAAGAAGAAGAGCTGGATAATTGTTATTCGTGGGTCAAATGGGTCTCCCCCTGCTGCGAGCCAGCCGATAAGTGGTGGCATTGCCCCTGTAAGAGCCCCGGGAATTACTGCAAGTGAAGTCACTCTTTTTAAGACCGTATAAACCCCATTATACCAGAAAACAGTAAAGAGACTTACAATCATTGCCGCGTTATTCCCGTTGTACCTGATGATTATTGAACCTGCGATAAGGAAGATTATTGCAACTAACCAGGCTGAGACAACACTAATTTTCCCCGATGGGAGGGGTCTGCTCATTGTTCTCTCCATTTTTTTATCAGTCTCTATCTCCTGTAGCTGGTTAATTACTGACGCAGCTATAGCCATAAAAATTATTCCCGTAGTAACAAGAAAGCTTTTTGCTGAAAATGAAGGATCAATGAGAAAAAAACCGGTAAAGCCTGTCAGACTTACCGGCAATACTATCTTTAATTTGAACATCTCAAGGTAGAGGCGAAATCTGTTATTATTTATCATTAAGAGTTTTCAGGTATTCTATTATTGAAGCCACCTGTTCATCATTTAGGACTCCTTTGTAAGGTTGCATAAGTCCTTCCTGGTAGCCCTCGACAATTTCAGCGTTAGGTTCATAAATAGACCTTGTTATATATTCCTCATCTGCTGTTACGGAAATACGCTGACCATCTTTTAGAACTGACTGTTCATGGCCGAATAATCCAAGGAAAGTTGGTCCAACTATCTTACTGCCATCAGATGAATGACAGGCCAGGCAGCCATTTGTTTTAATAAGCTCAGCGCCTTCAGACCCGGGTTTCCCTGCCGCGGTACTATCTACAGCAACTGCTGTCTCTGCATACCATTTGTCAAACTCTTCCCTGGGAAGTACACGTACAGTTGCATTCATATACGAGTGTCTTAAGCCACAGTATTCAGCACAATAGAGATCATACTCACCTTCGCGGTCCGACCTGAACCACATGTACTTTTCACGCCCCGGAACGATATCGGACTTGACCCTGAATTCCGGGATATAGAGACTATGGAGCACATCAAGAGAAACAAGCTTTATGTTCACAGCCTGACTTACAGGAATTACAAGATCGGGACTTTGTTTCCCGTTTTCATAAAGGAAAGTAAAGCTCCACATACGGGCCATCGTTGTGACATTGATGGCATCTTTTGGTGGTTTATTCATAGGTGTCCATCCTTTCCATCCAAAATGGAACATCACAAGAGCCAACATTATCGGAATGATTGTCCAGGTGATTTCAAGAGCATTGTTACCTTCAATCTGCTCTGCTTTCTTATGCTTCTTCCTGTTATACCGGAATACAAAATACACCATCAGACCTGTCAAAAACAGTATGAAGGCTATCGATACCCAGAGTATCATATTAAATGATGTATTGAAACTGGTCACAAAGTTAGAAGCTTCAAACCCTGTTGTTGAATACATATCTATCTGAAAATATAGTCTGTTATTGTTCCAATAATTACAAAACCAATCAAAGTTGCGACACCAATTGTAAGGATTGTAAACATCCTGCTTTCAAGTTTCAGATGCATAAAGATCCGAAGCACCAGTATCGATTTTGCTACAGCAATAAGCAAAGCCACGAGCACTGTGAAGGCTCCAAGGTAAATGCTTGTAACAGCAACAGAGATAAGCGTAAGTGTTATTAGCGCTGCCAGGACAACTAATATTGTCTTGTATGGAATTATGTGATTATGTCCGTTCTCCATTTTTCGCCTGTTAAGTTATGAGGTAGAAGAGGGGAAATAAAAAGATCCAAATCAGGTCAACGAGATGCCAGTAAAGGCCTCCGTTCTCTTGTAAAACAAAATCATCGTGTTTGATTTTATCCCTCATGATGTAAACAATAATAAAGCTTATGAAAACAAGCCCGATTATTATGTGCAAAGCATGAAGGCCTGTCATAAAGTAATATAACCCATAAAACATGATATCTCCATATCCTCTCTGGAATAGGACATCCGAACCCGGGTAGATCTTATCATGAATATGATGTCCCCATTCGAAATATTTGTTTACAAGGAAGACAAGGCCCAGGATTGCAGTTATAGATAAGAGCCCCAGAGCAAGTTTTTTTCTTTTCTCCTGGATGGCTGTTATCGACATGGCAATTGTTGCACTGCTGATGAGGAGGATGATAGTGTTTATTGTTCCAATTGTAACATCAAGTTCTGTGGCCGCGAGGTGGAAAGCTTCAGGATTGCGGTACCTGTATACCGAGTAGACAACAAACAATGTTCCGAACAGAAGCATCTCAGTAAAGAGAAAAAGCCACATTCCTGTCTTTGACGCAAGATCGTCCCTGTGCAATTCAACTGTCTGGCTCATTCGTATTCGTATATTTTTTTTGTTATAACCGGTATCTCTTTAAAGTTTTCAGTCGGTGGAGGCGAAGGAATAGTCCATTCGAGAGTTACTCCTCCCCAGGGATTTGATGAAACCGGGACCTTGTTCCTTAATGAAACAAGAAGGTTGATTATAATTACTGCCAGGCCGGCGTACATAATCCACGAACCCATAGTAGAATAAATGTTTCCAAGATGAAATGATTCGTCATAATCAAAGTACCTCCTTGGCATACCTTCATATCCCAGGTAGAACATAAGACCATAAAGCAGGTTAAATCCGATAAAGAACATGATCAATCCGATGTTGGCCCATCGTTCATCGTACATTCTTCCAGTCATTTTAGGGTACCAGTAGTGAACAGCTGCAAAGAAAGCGTAGCCGGTTCCTCCAAAGACGATGTAATGGAAGTGGGCAACAACAAAGTGAGTATTATGAAGGTGAACATTAGCAGCCAGGGAGCCAAGCATAAGGCCCGAAAAACCTCCTATCATGAACACGAATATGAAAGCAAGCGCCCAGTAGAAGGGAGTTCTCAGATCAATTGAGCCTTTATGCATTGTTGAGATCCAATTGAATACTTTTACAGCACTTGGAATGGCCACAAGAAAGGTGAGCAAAGAGAAAGTATACATTGAAACATTGCTCATTCCCGAAGTGAACATGTGATGTCCCCATACAAAATATCCTACTACAGCTATCGCCATCAGTGAGCCTATCATAAATTTATATCCGAATACCGTTTTATGTGCCAGTGTCGAAATAACTTCAGAGATTGCGCCCATAGCCGGCAGTATCATAATATATACTGCAGGGTGACTGTAAGTCCAGAAAAGATGCTGGTAAAGAACCGGGTCGCCTCCAAGAGTCGGGTCAAAAAATCCGATATTGAAAACCTTTTCAGCAATTATTAGAAGCAGTGTTATTCCTATTACAGGTGTGGCAAGAAGCTGTATCCAACCTGTAGCATATAATGACCAGGCGAAAAGGGGCATTTTTGTCCAGGTCATCCCCGGCGCCCTCATCCTGTGCATTGTAACAATGAAGTTGATCCCCGTTATGATCGTTGAGAAACCAAGAACGAATGCCCCCGCTACAGCAGGAAGCATGTTTCCTGCTGTCCTGAAACTGTATGGGGCATAGAATGTCCAGCCTGTATCAGGTGCAGCCGCACCTGCAAACTGCGAGATCATGACAAGCGTGATACCACTGATGTACAGGTACCAGGACAAAAGATTAAGACGGGGAAATGCAACATCCTTTGCGCCTATAATAATTGGTAGAAAAAAATTTCCGAAAACAGCAGGTATTCCGGGTATTACTATTGCAAAGATCATTATTATGCCATGCAATGTAAAAAATGCATTGTAGGTCTGAGGATCCATCACTGTTTTTCCGGGTGCAATAAGCTCAAACTTCATAAGCAGGCCGAGTGTCGCTGCTACGGAGAAAAAGACAAGAAAGGAGAACAGATACAATAAACCTATCCTTTTATGGTCGGTTGAGAGTATCCAGGCAAAAATACCTTTGTGTTTTCCCTCGTAATGGAGATAATCAGGCTCCATATTTGTTTCCTGAACATTCATATATATGTATGTGTGAAATTTAAAAAATCAAGCTCTTTTCAATCTTGGACGAAGAATGAGGTATCCCAAAAACATTGCAATAAAGAATGAAATCAATATTGCTGATACCCTTGTAACGTTAAAGACATACTGGTTGCCTGTTGAGTCATAAGAATAACAAATGGCAAGCAGCCTGTTAATGCTTGGTCCTACCTTTCCGTCGGCAGCTTCGATCATTGTAATCTTTATGTCAAATGGGAGGAAGTCAATTCCCCTGAGATACCGTGTTATTTTACCATCAGATGCGAGTGCAACTAGACCTGTTGGATGAACATATTGTCCATTTACTTCCCTGAAATGAAAGCCAACAGACTTGGAGAGTGCTGCAATCTGCGAACTGTCAGCAACAAAAAACTGCCATTCCTGTGCGGCCTCCTTGTTATTCATGTTATTAATATAGCTCGCCTTCTTTTTTTTACCGAGTTCTATATTCTCGGTATGGTCGAAACTAATTGTTAGAACCTGGTAATCCCTGCCGGGTTTAAGATCCATTTCATCGATGAACTTCGACATACCCCACATTAACGGGCTGCACGTTCCGGGACACCTGTAATAAACCATACTTAGTATCGTAGGTTTTGTAATGACATCTTTAAGCCGTACCGTATCCCCATTTTCATTGATGAGCTTTGTCTCAAGGTTTACATATTGACCCTGTTTCTCTTCGAAACCAACCTGCATTTGTCTGTCAAACAAAGCATTTTGTGGAAGCACCATGACACTCAGGAAAGCGGTTACTGCAAGAAGAAGACTCTTTTTTTTCATTGCATCTGCTATAAGTTAGGGATTACATTTAAAGATAGCGAATATTATCCTGAATTCCGCATAAAATGAGAATATTAATCAGTAAAAAGCATTCTTCACAACTTTATTTTTTTTTCAACCGAACTAATTCCTGAAATCATCAGCGATCCACCCATTAACGAAATATCTTTAAAGAGGGCAATTATAGTTGTTGTTTTATCTGAATCGCTGAAAAGATGTGGTATGTGGATTGTCAAAATGAATAGAAGCAGAAGCCCTGCCAATGTTAGTGTTGCTACTATCACAAATTTCTTAAAGATTATGCTTATGCTCGTAACAATCAGTAATATTCCGACAAGAATAATTGTATAGGCTCCACCAGGAATAAAAGATGTGAGCATCCCTATATAATAATCAGTCATCAGGAAATGATTTATCCCGAAAATAGCAAAAGGTAAAGCATAGAGTATTCTTCCAATAGCGGTGACATTATTCATGGTAGTAATTTTAGGTTCCTTGTTGATCCCCCGATTAACCTAAGAAGAGTTAATATTCTCTAAATTTAATATATTTTCCTGATTGATCCAATAGATTGAAGATAAAAGAGTTCACAATTGTTGATCTTGATAGAATGAACAAAACAGAGCAGGCGGGTGTTAATGCATAAACTTTGAACTATGAAAAGACGAACTTTTGTTAAATCCGCAGGATTATTTACAGCAGCCGCTTCATTTTCACCAAGAATGTTTGCTATGCCTGAAACTGCAGGAGGAGGTGTCACATTTGCACCGCAGGGATCAGCGATAGAGTCTGTTTTCCCGCCATTACCTTATTCTTATGATGCTCTTGAGCCATACATTGATGCAAGGACAATGGAAATTCATTACGATAAGCATCATCGTGCTTATCATACTAATTTTTTAAATGCAATTAAGGATACCCCGGCAGCAAAGCAAACTGTTGAAGAGATATTTGCATCTGTTTCGAAACTTCCTGATGCTGTCAGAAACAATGGGGGAGGTTATTATAATCATTTGATTTTCTGGAACAACCTCTCAAAGAAATCAGGCAAACCGTCGGATGTTCTTTCAAAAGAGATTGACAAAGCATTTGGATCCTTCGATAAATTCAAAGAAGCATTTGGCAATGCTGCAAAAACCAGGTTTGGAAGTGGTTGGGCATGGCTTGTTCTGAAACAAGACAAATTACTTGCTGTTGGCAGTACGCCAAACCAGGATAGTCCAATAATGGACATCTCATCATTGAAAGGGACTCCGCTTCTCACACTTGATGTATGGGAGCATGCTTATTATCTGAAATATCAAAACAGGAGACCCGAATACGTTGATGCTTTCTGGAATGTTGTTAACTGGGAGGAAGTAAACAGGAGATATGAACAGGCTCTGAAAGCTTAGGGGAAATATTAAAAAAACGGAGTTCATACTCCGTTTTTTTTAAATTATACGTAGAGAAATCTTTTGATCTTAAGAGTAGCCGTCTTCTGAAACGGCTCGGGATGAACTATTATCTTCTGAATCTGGCTGAATTTATTTACATTAGCGTTAACATAAGCCTTAATCTCATTTAGGATTTCTTCTTTTTTAGTGCTTAAATCCTCTTTGAAAGTCTGGTATTTTTTTTCATACTCTTCCATGTTAAGATGAACAAGAGCAACAAGCTTGCCTTTTTGTTCAAGTACTAATGATTCTACAACAAAGCGGAAAGAGTTAATAACAGATTCTATCTCTTCAGGGTAAATGTTTTCACCGCTGGATCCAAGAATCATATTCTTAAGCCTGCCTTTTATATAAAGATTATTCTTTGAATCGAGAACACCAAGATCACCAGTCTTGAACCATCCATCTTCAGTGAGTACTTCTTTAGTCAGTTCAGGTTCTTTGTAATAACCTTTCATTACGTTTGGTCCCCTTGCCCATATTTCCCCTTCGCCTGTAACCGGATCGGGTTTATTTATGATAAGCTCGATATCTTCAATTGCAGGTCCTGTTGATTCGAATACTGTCAATTTTGGATTTGCCCCTGCAAGAAGCGGAGCCGTTTCAGTTAATCCATAGCCGATAGCATAAGGAAATTTGGCTTCAACAAGAAATTTTTCAACTGTCTTGTTCACTTTGGCGCCTCCTATTCCGAAAAACCTAAGATGTCCACCAAATGTTTTTCTGAGTTTTTTGCCTGCAGCAGCATTTAAAAGTTTTCTGAATGCAGGAACCTTATAAAGCATCCACAATATCTTGTTTTCTCTGAAAGTCGGAAGTATCTTATTAAAATAGATCTTCTCGATTATCAGAGGTACTGTAAGCATCATTGTAGGCTTAACTATCTCAAGTGCAGGAAGCAAAACTGAAGGAGTGGGAGGTTTCCGGAGATAATAAACACAGGAACCGCCAAGAAGTGGTAAAATTAATCCAAGTGTGTTCTCATAAGTATGAGATAAAGGCAGTACTGAAAGAAACCTGTCATTCTCATCAATCCATTGAATACGTCTTCCTTTTGAAGCATTGAAAACAATGTTCTTATGAGTGAGCATAACTCCTTTCGATTTACCGGTTGTGCCAGAAGTATAGATTATTGATGCAATATCTTCTTCCTCAACGTTGTATGTTTTTGCTGGTATATCTGAAGGATTATATTCAGAAATCTGATCAGAATGAGAGATAACCGAAAAATCTTCAATAGAGATTATCATTTTAAGATCTTCTGGATTGAATCCGGTAACCTTCTGAACAAGAGAAGATGAAACAAATACAGCTTTTGCTCCTGAATGGCTGAGAACATTGCTGACTTCCAGTTGTGAAAAGTCGGGGAGAACAGGTACAACAACTGCACCCATAAAAGTTATTGAAAAGTACGAAATTGCCCAGTTAGGCATATTGAGGCTAAGAATAGCTACTTTATCACCAGGTGCAATACCGTTTTTTTCAAGAAAAGCAATGAGCGAACCGATCCTGACATTCGCTCTGTCAAAAGTAATACTATCCTCACCTGCAAATGCATACGCATCCCTGTTGCCGAATTTCCTCACTGTTTCATTAAATAAAGAGGGGAAGGTCAGCTTCTGAATTTCATTTGACATTTATATCCCATTAAAGCAACAAATGTAGTCAATTAATAAGTGTGGCATGTTAATATTTCCTTAATAATCTTTAATAAGTATATTAATTATTAATGCATTATCAGTTGAATAGTTAATTTTGCAGAAACCTTTTAGATTATGACTCCTCTGATAAGGGTAACCAAGGAATTTCATTTTGAGATGGCTCATGTCCTGTGGAATTATGATGGGCCCTGCAGAAATGTGCATGGTCATTCTTACAGGCTTTTTGTAACAATTGCCGGAACTCCGGTTGACAATCCCGACAATCCCAAAGATGGCATGGTTATAGATTTTGCAGATCTTAAAAAAATTGTAAGAAAGGAAATTGTAGCTGTTTTCGATCACTCAGTAGTGATTAACAACAGGTATGAAAAGCATAAACTTGAGGTTTTTTCTACACTTTTCGGGAATGTTGTTGCTGTTGATTATCAGCCAACATGTGAAAACCTGGTGGCAGATTTTGCCAACAGGATCTCTGTTCAACTGCCTGCAGGTACAAGATTATTCTGCCTTAAGCTATATGAAACAGCAACCTCCTACGCTGAATGGTTTGCTGATGATAACAAATAAGAAATAATGTCTGAGAACCAGGAGAAAAAGCTTTTATTGTTAGATGCTTATGCATTGATCTTCCGTGCATATTATGCATTTATTAAAAATCCAAGAATAACCTCCAAAGGTTTAAACACATCAGCAATATTCGGTTTCCTGCTTGCACTTGAAGAAGTGATTCGCACTCAAAAGCCCACGCACATGGCTATTGTTTTCGACCATCCGTCGCCAACATTCAGGCATGAAATGTATGCTGCGTATAAGTCAACCCGTAATGAAACTCCAGAAGACATAAAGACATCAATACCATATATCAAAAAACTCCTTGAAGGTTACAGGATTCCTGTTTACGATTGTCCGGGCTTTGAAGCGGATGATGTAATCGGCACACTTGCCAGAAAAGCATCCGAGAAAGGATATAAAACCTACATGATGACGCCTGATAAGGATTTTGCCCAGCTAGTTTCCGAAAATATTTTTATAATTAAGCCCGCAAGAAACGGAGTTGAATCAATTATTTGGGGAGTAGATGATATCAAAAGGGAATTCCATGTAGATAATCCCTGCCAGGTAATTGACGTACTTGCTTTGATGGGTGATTCTTCGGACAATATACCAGGAGCGCCGGGTATTGGTCCAAAGACTGCGATGAAGCTAATAAGTGAATTCAAGTCAGTTGAGGAGCTTATGCAGAATACCCCAAAAGTAGCAGGTAAGTGCCGTGATATACTTGAAAAAAACAGGGAACAAATTGAATTTTCGAAAAAGCTTGTAATTATTGATCAGTTTGCTCCTATTGAACTCAACGAAGAAGCAATCAAGAGACGCGAACCTGATTCGGCAAGGCTCAAGCCCCTCTTTGAAGAGCTTGAGTTCAAATCATTGATATCAAAAGTTCTTGACGGTAAACAATCAATTGAGAGTAAGTTTGAACCTGCTGCACCCCCTGATTCTTTACAGGGAACTTTATTCGATGCCGCCCAGGAAATAGAAACGAAGACTATCAATTCACTTGAAACTGTAACCCATCAGTATGATATTGTTGAAGGGATAGAAGAACTATCTTCACTTATTATAAAACTGAATGATCCGAAGAAATTCAGCTTCAAGACATTAATCCAGGACTCTCCAGATGCAACAAAGGCAATTTCATTCTCGTGGGAGAGGGGCGCTGGAAGCCTTATCATACTTAACAATGATATAGATGCAAAGATTGAAATCCTCAAAACATTGTTCTCAAGTCAATCAATAATAAAGATAGGGCATGATGTCAAAACTGATATCAGGAATCTTGCTGGCCTGGGAATTGAAGTGAATGGTCCGGTTTTCGATACTCTTCTGGCCCATTACCTTATTGAACCGGAGATGGGGCATGACCTTTCAAGGCTTGCCGAATTGTACCTCTCATACAAGACAATTTCAAATGAGCTGAATACAAATACCCTGGAAAGACAAAGGGATTTTCTTACGGAACAAACCGATATTGCTTTTCAGCTTAAAAATATTCTTGAACCAAAGCTGAAGGAGCAGGGACTGATGAAGCTTTCAACTGAAATCGAAATGCCGCTCGTCAACGTTCTTGCGGCAATGGAGATATATGGAGTAAAGCTTGATCTGTCGGATCTTTCAAATATCATGGGGACCCTCCGTGAAGATATTATAAATCTTGAAAAAGAGATTTTTAACCTTGCCGGAACAGAGTTTAACATATCATCCCCAAAACAACTCGGAGATATACTCTTCATAAAGCTCAAGCTTGATGAAAAGGCCAAGATGACAAAGACAAAGCAGTTTGTCACAAGTGAAGAAATACTTCAGCGTCTTGTCAGCAAGCATCCTATTGTTGAGAAGGTTCTTGAGTACAGGGGTCTTAAAAAGCTCTTGACAACTTATGTTGAAGCATTGCCCCATCTGGTTGACAAAAAGACCGGAAGAATCCATACAAGCTTTAACCAAGCTGTAGCAGCAACAGGAAGATTAAGCTCTGTAAATCCTAATCTGCAGAATATTCCAGTGAGGGATGAACGTGGAAGGCAGCTGAGAAAAGCTTTTGTCCCTGAAGAAGGGCAAATAATGCTTTCAGTTGATTATTCGCAGATAGAACTAAGGCTGATGGCACACCTAAGTCAGGATAGCAGCATGATTTCGGATTTTCTTTCTGGGAATGATATTCATGCGGCAACAGCATCAAAAATATTTGGAGTTGACATCAGCGAGGTCACAAGGGAAATGCGCAGCAGGGCCAAAACAGCTAATTTTGGGATTATATATGGCATCTCAACTTTTGGTCTTTCAGAAAGGCTTACAATAGGCAGAAAAGAAGCCAAGGAGCTTATTGACGGGTATTTCAGCTCATACCCTGGTGTTAAGTTATATATGGATGAAAGTATAAACGCTGCAAGAGAGCTGGGTTACGTAAAAACAATGTTTGGAAGACGCCGATACCTGCCTGATATTCATTCAAGAAACCAGGTTGTAAGAGGGATGGCAGAACGAAATGCAATAAATGCTCCTATTCAGGGCAGCGCTGCTGATATCATAAAACTTGCCATGGTAAGAATATTCAGAAGATTGCATTCTGAAAATTTCAAATCGAAAATGATACTTCAGGTACATGACGAGCTTATTTTTGAAGTTCCTGAAAATGAGTTTGAAAAATTAAAAGAAATGGTTGTATATGAGATGTCAAATGCAGCCGTTCTAAGAGTTCCATTGGCTGTGGAATGGGGAAAGGGTAAGAACTGGTTTGAAGCTCATTAATTTATAAAAACAAAAATCTTGGAGATCAATGTTTTGTTTTTCGGCATTCTGGCAGATATGACAGGAACCAGCTTCAGAACTTATTTGCAGGTTGCTTCATATAATGACCTGATGATGAGAATCAGAGATGATTTCCCACCGATCTCGCACTACAAATTCAGGATAAGTCATAACAGGATACTTATAGAGAATGATCCCTCTTTACATGATGGTGATGAGATTGCTCTTCTTCCTCCTTTTTATGGGGGATAGTTCTCTAAAAAACATACCCGGCTTCAAGGATCAGATATTTTCCAGAGAAGCGAATTTTTTCCCGGGAAAATACTGATTAGGATTATTTTGGGTATCCTGAATACTTCCTGTAAGCATTATTGCACCAGACTTCCCCTGAAGGATTGAGCTATATTGTTCTTTATCACTTAAAAGGTCAATTGCTTTCAGCACCTGGTTATCCTTTTTGACTGCCCATGCAAGTGCACCTTCTTCATAAAAATACCTGCTGATGATTTCATCTTCAAGCAAGTTAACTATTTCTTGCCTGAAAATCTTCAGATCACTGTCAAGGCTGTGAGACAGATCTTTCTGAAGTGAGGTCAAAAGATCTTTATGAAGGTCATAATATTTCTCTTTCTTGGCATTAGCTATCAGCTCCTTAAAGCTCTCCTCTGTTTCAGTTGAATAATCGAACTTTTTATCTGTAAGCATCCTACTGAAATCGGCATAATCATCGTCAGTGAAAGTAAATTGTTCTGGCGACGTAAGTACAGGTTTTTGCCAGTAATATTTTGTTGCATAATCAAATATGAAGTTCCTTAAATATAGTTCTGTTGCAATCTGGGATAGGTTTTCAGGGGCAATATCAATATCTGGCAATATGCCACCTCCATCTTTAACAAGCCTTCCATTCCTTGTTTTGAACTCCGATATGAGCGAGTCAGGAATCATACCAACACTCCCATCTTCATTTCTGTGTGCGAAATCGATTGCCTGGATGCATCTACCGCTGGGAATATAATACTTTGCAGTAGTCACTTTCAGCTGGGTATTATAGCTAAGTGGTCTTGTAACCTGCACCAGACCTTTCCCGTAAGAACGTTGCCCAACAACTATCCCCCTGTCAAGATCCTGTATAGCTCCCGCTACTATCTCACTTGCTGATGCAGAACCACGATTGATTATAATTGCAAGGGGAATTGTTTCATCGATAGCAGCCTTTGTTGTTTTGAATACTTCGTCGAACTGTTTTACTTTCCCTTTTGTGGAAACAACTTCGTTCCCTGGTCCAACAAAAAGATTAATTATTTCAACTGCCTCGGTTAGAAGGCCGCCAGGGTTTCCGCGCAGATCAAGAATGATATGTTTTGCACCGTTTTTCTTAAGACTTAAAAGAGCATTTTTTACCTCATCAACGCAGTTCTGTGTGAAGGAGGTGAACCTTATGTATCCTGTTTCCTTGCCTATTATACCAAAATAAGGCACTGCAGGGATCGCTATCTTCTCTCTTTTCAGATTCAGGTCTGATTCTTGGCCGTTCCTTTCGATAGTAAGCTTTATTGTTGTCCCGGGAACACCTTTGAGCTTTTCGCTAACCTGGTCAGTTGAAAAACCTTTGATGCTTGAGCCGTCGACCTTCTTCAGAAGATCTCCGGCTTTAATCCCGGCAAGGTCAGCAGGGAAGTTCTTATAAACTTCACTTACAACAGTATAATCTCCGCTCATTCTTATCAAAGAACCTATACCACCATATTTGCCTGTTGTTAATATCCTGAATTCATTAGCATCTGATTCAGGAAAATAAACTGTATATGGATCAAGAGTCTGCAACATATTATCTATTCCCGATTTTACAACCTTATCAGGGTCAATTTCATCAACATAAAAAGTATTGAGCTCCCTGAAAAGAGTAAAGAAAATATCAAGGTTTTTTGCTATTTTGAAATCTCTTGTCTCCTTGCTGACGAGAAAACCTGTGCTGATGGCTGCAGTAAACAGCACCAGGATGATAAGGATGATTTTCCCTTTATGTAGTTTTTTCATTTAAATCTGAATATTATGTTTTTAAACGACGAAAATAATAAGAAATTGAAGCAATAGAGCTGTAATGCAACTAATTAAAAAAAATTTAACATTTAATCAGTTTTATTCAATGAGCCTGCAAGCTTGTTAATTATACTTCTCATTGTTGTTTCAACAGTGATGTAATCAGGTATTTCATTACTTCTCATAATTATAATAAAAGCAATCTGGTTACCTGAATCTTCAAGTTTCTGATAAAGAATATGTTTGTTCTTCCTGTAAGCTTCGCGCATTCTCCTTTTAATCAGATTCCTGTCAACAGCTTTCCTGAAACTTCTTTTTGATACGCTGAACGCCACCTGTGCAGGAGAAGGGAGTTTAGATGTGCTGATCTTCCATACTACCTTGAAAATGGAATAATGAAAGATGTTGCCATCATCAAAAAGTTCAGTTATTATCCTGGTGCTGCAAAGTCTTTCTTCTTTGCCGAAGGTATGACGGATTCTATCCAATTTTGGCAGGTTTTCCGGTTTGACGCGGAATAAACACAAATTACTTAAGACTCTTGTTAAAATCCTTCAGGAACTCATCAAGTGCCATTGTCATTGAAGGAGCTTTGGGATTAGGAGCATTAATGTCGAGCCTTAAACCTTCACTTTCAACGGCACATGCTGTGGTAGGGCCAAATGCTGCAATCTTAATATCTCCCTGGATAAAATTCGGGAAATTTTCTTTTAGTGATTTGATCCCGGAAGGACTGTAGAAAACGATTATATCATAATCGAATTCTTCCATGTTATTGAAATGAGTACTTATTGTTCTGTATAGTGTTCCTACAGTGTATTTAATTCCATTCTTATCGAGAAGATCAGGGATTTCAGCATTATGAGGCTCTGACAAAGGAACGAAGAAATTGTCTTCCTTGTGCTTGACAATAATATCAATAAGATCCTGGAATTTGGCATTCCCGTGGAATATCTTTCTTTTCCGGTAAACGATATATTTTTGCAGGTAGAAGGCAACATTCTCAGTTATGCAGAAGTACTTCATTGTATCAGGAACCACCGCTCTTAACTCATTGCAAATCCTGAAAAAATGATCAATCCCTGTTTTACTTGTAAAAATTACAGCGCTATAATCAAGAATATTTATTTTTTGTTGCCTGAAATCTTTAGCAGATAATCCTTCAATTTCAACAAAGGGTTTAAATTCTACTTTGAGATTATATTTTTTTGCCAGCTCATTGTAGGGCGATTTCGGGTTTTGAGGTTCTGGCTGTGATACTAATATCTTCTTTATTTTCAATTTTTTAACTTTTAGTTAATGAACACTGAAAACATCAAAATTACTTCAATTAGGGCCAGAAAAGTACCTGATAGCAACGGCAACAGGCAGAATTTCCAGCGCACAAAGGTATAAAATCAAATAGAAAAAGGAAATATTCCTGTTCATAAAAATAATCAAAAGCCTTAGCACACGCAGAACATACATTAATCCCAGGATCACAAAACCTGAAATAATTAATGCCTTAACAGGTATAATAGTTATATAAGCAATGAATATTGTGAGTATGAAAAGCAACAGAGCTCCTATATGATATGTTTGACAGATGACTGACATGTATTCATTGAAGGCTTCTCTCTGGTTACTCAAGCTTCCTGTAATTGCACAAATTGCATACCGCAGGGTAAATGCAATAATAATTGAAGTCATGATTATCGCCCAGAAAACAAATCCATTAAACATGGATGGTATACTGTTATAAAATGCTGCTGAATTGTAAATGAAAAGTCCAATAACAGCAAATGAAACTATATTCTGCAGTGTTGACTGCCAGTGGAAAAGAGAACCGGTCTCACCATAATCAGGATCTATTAATCTTCTGAATGACAAAAACCTTAAAGCAGATTTAAAGCTGTTTGAAACAGATCCTATTACGGAAATAAGAAAAGCTGAAATAACGAGAACGAAAATAATCCAATCATATCCAGGGGCGAGAGTGGCAATTTCTTTTCCATCTTTGAGCTGTTGTGTGAGCGCCTCTCGTTTTTCTGTGAATACTTTTCGTGTATTTGATGCAAGAAGATATATTGTTTTATCATTTTTCGGTGTATTCAGGTAATGAATAAACCCGGCAGAATCTGAAAGCGTAACATCAGCAATACTGTTTCGCTGACATACGAGTGTTGTGTCTACCACTACAGGTACTGAAACTTGTTCCCTGACAATTCTATATGGTACTTCAGGTAGATTACTCACACTGTCAATGGAAACCCTTGTTGTGCTAGTACTAAATGCACTGTCGTTGGAAACCCTAACAAAGCCAGTGGTATCCTGTATAATATTCCGAGGGAATTCAGCCATGAAAAAATGGATTCAAACGCTGCAAAAATAGTGATATTTACATTTGTTGTGCTGTAGAATCTATATAATCGGACCATAAACTCGAAAATCAATTTACTTACCCAGCCCCCAAGGGGAGTAAATTGATTTTGGCTTCGCCGAGCTAGCCAGCAAAGCTGGACTCGGTTCTTTGGACCCCTTGGAGTCGGGGTAAAACAAAGAAAATCAATTAAATCAAATACTTAAGGTCTTCAGGGTAGTGATTTTTTTCAGAAATGAGTGGCAGGGCATCCTGATATTTCAGTAAGTATATTATTTGCCAGCCTGCTTGCTCCAATCCTGAAAAGTCCATTGTTCAACCAGCCCTTGCCAAGGCAGGTTGACACGATGTTATAGTAAACGATTGCATCAGCTGCGGTTACGATGCCACCAGCGGCTTTTAACCCTACTTTAATGCCTGTTTCTGAATAGAACTCTGAAATTGCCATGCACATTACATAAGCAGCTTCAGGGGTGGCTGATACAGGTGTTTTTCCTGTTGATGTTTTAATGAAATCTGCCCCAGCATCCATTGCGACCATTGCAGCCTTAAAGATCTTATCAAATTCGGAGAGCAGGCCTGTTTCGAGAATTACTTTCAATTGTTTTTCGCCGATTGCGCCCTTTATCTCCCTAATCTCATCTGCAACACGTTCAAAATCGTTCGCCAGAAAAGTGCCAACAGGAATAACAATATCTATCTCATCGGCGCCTGCTTCCACTGCCATTTTTGATTCTGCTATCTTAATTGCCCGAAATGTCTGTGATGCCGGAAACCCACCGGCAACAGCTGCTATTTTTATGTTACGGGCAGTAAGCCTTTCCCTGACAACTGAAACAAAATTGGGATAAACGCATATTGCAGCCACATTGGGGATGTTCGAATACCTTCCTGAAAAACTGTTTACATTCCCTGTTAACCTCAGGATAGTACTCTTATTGTCAGTTGCATTCAAACTTGTGAGATCTATCATATTTAAAATGCTCATAAGCTGATGCTTATCGGTATCTTTTTGTGAGGCAGTCAAAACCTTCTTAATACCCTTGTTTACTTCAGAATCCGATGGTGCGGCTTTTGTAAGTTTTTCGTACAGTTTGGTCATAAAATAATAAATTAGCCCTTAATTCCAGCATTTCAAATCGGGGTCAATATAGTATTTTTTGAATAACGGAAGCTAATAATAGTAGTTAAAGTGCACTAGAGTGCACTAGAGTGCCTAAAGTATTTAGCGTTAGGAAGAAGTGACTGGAGTGACTTTCAGGCTCAGGGCAGGGTCAGTGGTCAGGATTTTCTGAGTTTTTTATTCCGGGCAAGAGAAGCGAAAATTCCAAACACCGAGAGAAGGGAGAAAATGATAAAACCTGTTCTCATTGAAGCGATAAGATTGGGGTAGTAATCAGGAATTATTTGTTTATCTCCCAGGTAGAGTGCCACAAGCATCATGGCAATTCCCATGCTCATCATCTGTCCAATCATACGCATAGTCCCAACGATGCCGGATGCAACTCCAAGGTAACGTTTCTCAACAGAGCTCATAATTGCATTTGAATTTGGGGAAGAAAACAACCCGAAGCCGATACCGAGAAGGAACATTAAAAAGATAATCATCCACGAAGGAGTAAGCTCATTAACAAAGCAGAGAAAAAGGAGCCCGGCTGCTGTTATCCCCATGCCAACAGATGCTATTACCCCCGGGTTTTTTTTATCAGATAATTTTCCTGCAACTGGTGAGAGGAGAGTCATCGCAATTGGTTGTGCTATCATAATCATTCCTGCGCTCCTTGCATCAAGACCTTTAATGTATTGGAGGTAGAGACTGATGAAAAAACTGATTGCGCTTGTTGCTGAATAGTTGATTAATGCTGCGAGGCCTGAAAATGCGAAAACCCGGTTCTCAAGCATCAATTTGATATCAAATACAGGATGCGTTATTTTTCTTTCTATCAGAATGAATACAGCAGCCATTACTATTCCGATTGAAAGTAATATCCATCCAACTGACGACGGCAGTTTAGAAAAACCGTAGGTAAAAGATGCAAGTGATATGCCATAAACAACAGACCCGGGCCAGTCAAACTTTTCATTCGAGGCTTCAGCCCATTCTGTCTTTATTTTACTCCTTATAAGAACAAGAGAGATTATTCCGAATGGAACAAGGAAAACAAAGATGCTTCTCCAACCAAAGTACTGAGTCATCAATCCTCCGATTACGGGACCTAAGGAAAGGCCAAGGTAAACAGCTGTAATGTTTATACCCATAGCCCTTCCCCTCTCACCAGCCGGGAACACAGAAGTTATTATTGCCAGGCTTGTACCAAAAATCATTGCGCTTGATAGTCCCTGGATAATTCTGAGAATTAACAGGCTTGTAATGCTTCCTGAGAAAGCAATGAAAAAAGTTGTAACAGTGAAAAGAAGAATGCCAAGACTGAATATCTTTTTTCTTCCTTTGATATCAGCAAGATGCCCAAAAGGCAGCAGGAAAACTGCAGATGAAAGTATAAAGCTGCTCACAACCCAGCTTAAAGATATTGCTGATGCATTCATGTCCTTTCCAATAGCTGGAAGTGCGAGGTTTATTGCAGAGCCAAGGAAAGGGGTCAGGAATGCTGCAAAAGTAGCTACTAACAATACCGATCCTTTCGAAACCTGATTTTCTGTCTTTTCTGTTTTCATTCTTTCTCCTTCGTATCGATCAGTATAGTTACAGGTCCGTCATTGACTGATTCTACGAGCATCATGGCGCCAAATTCACCTGTTTTAATTTTTTTGCCAAGCAAAAGCTCAAGCTGCGAAACAAAACTGTTATAAACCGGAATGGCTATCCCGGGGTTTGCAGCCCTTATGTATGAAGGCCTGTTCCCCTTTTTTGTCTTTGCATGAAGAGTGAATTGGCTTACAACAAGAATATCTCCGCCACTTTCAAGTACTGAAAGATTCATAACATCATTTGTATCATTGAAGATCCTGAGATTGACTATCTTATTTGATAACCATACAACGTCCTCTTTGTTGTCGGACGTTTCAATCCCGGCAAGGATAAGAAGTCCTTTGCTGATCTCCGATTTAACTCTTCCGTTAACTATTACAGAAGCCTTTGTAACACGTTGAATAACAACTCTCATGCAAGATTTATAGGATTGCAAATATAATACAATCAAATTTTAATTTACTTTGGAAGTTATTTATATTTGCCACCCATATTTTAAAGGATGGATCTTATAACAGTAATTGCAATAGCGCTGGGACTTTCGTTCGATACATTCGCAGTCTCATTATCCTACGGTGTAGTCAGGAACAGTATTATTTTCAGGCAGGCTACACGGGTAGCTTTTGTCTTTGCTGTCTTCCAAGGCGGACTTACTGTTGCCGGTTATTTCCTGGGTTCATTTGTTTCTAACGCCTTAAATAACTCTGACCACTGGATTGCTTTTGGTGTACTTGTCTTCCTTGGAGTGAAGATGATATTAGAAAGTCTGAAAGAAAAAGGTGATGATGTTAAAGATTACAGTAATCCTTTGTTGATCTGCAGCGTAGCAATAGCCACTAGTATAGATGCTTTTGCAGTAGGAATCAGCTTTGCTTTCCTTAGTGTTGAAATATGGAAATCAGGTTTTCTTATTTCTGCTGTTACCTTTTTAGCCTCAATGATTGCAATCAGGATCGGGAAATCAGCCGGAGAAAAGCTTGGATACAGAATTGAGATTCTCGGAGGTGTGATTTTAATTCTTATCGGACTCAAAATACTGCTTCAGCATCTGATTGCATGAGTTTCTGATTTAAAAAGGTATCATCGTCCTTTTTCTGCCTTCAAAAGTTGCCATTTCGCTGAAACCGGTATATCTCAACAGGTCATACGCCTCATCAAAATACTGTGCCAGCCTTGAGGGCATGTGCGCATCGGAATTCACACAAACCCCAGCATTCTCATTAATAAAAGCTTTTAAAAACCTTCTGTCGGGGTAAAAATCAGCAATTGGACGGTTCCTCCCATTAGTATTCACCTCAAAGACGACATCATTGCTTTTCAATGTTTTTGCAAGTTCCCGGTATAGATGTTCCGGATAAGATAATGGTCTGAAACCATAAATCCTTACAAGATCCAAATGACCAATTATATTGAAAAGACCTGATTCTGCCGCCTTTCCCACAGTTTTAAAATAAAGCTCAAAAATGTTGTCAAGATTTCCATTCTCATAGTATTCACGACATTCATCAACAGAAATCTTACCCTGATAATGTACTGAACCTATCACATAGTCAAGGGGTAGAGGATCAAGATATTCACGTATTTCTTCATCCCGGCAAGGGAAATAGTCAACTTCAAGACCTATTTTTACTTTGATATCTTTTGTCTTCTCCTTAAGAGTAAGCATATAGTCTATGTAAGAATGGATCTGGCCGGGATCCATGTTCCATGGTTGTTTCTCGAGAAAAAGTGTAATATGATCTGAGAAGCCGATTTCGCTGAGACCAGCATTAATTGCAGGAATAACATATTCTTCGGGTTTTGCACGACCATCACTGAATGTGGTGTGTACATGGTAGTCTGTCCTATATATCATGAAAGAATGCAATGGAAAATACAAATTTACTGGTTTTTAATGTGCATTATGAGGCAGGTTGTCATAAATTGATCTTAAATTGGTAAATTTGTTAAAATTTAAATTAGCGTGGACGAAAATAAAAGATCGTGCCTGTGTCAGGATTGTGATTTCAGGAATATAGCATTTGGTAATCTTGATGATGAAAGCATCACTGCATTATGCAATGTAAAAGAAGAACAGTTCTTCAAAAAGGGTGAGATCATTAATCATGAGGGCGAAAAGATCAATAACTTCAAATATCTGCAAAGCGGACTTGTTAAGCTTTACAGAAGACTTTCCTCGGGAGAGGAACAGATTATTACTATTACCCGTCCATTTGAGTTTGTTAGTAATATGAGCATTTTCTCCGAAGAACGGTATCAGTATTCGGTCTCTGCTCTCGAAGATTCAGTAATATGTATAATAAAGCTCGATTTCATAAAAGAACTTTTTGTGAAAAACGGCGCTTTTGCTATCGGACTGCTTAATAAGATATCAAAAATAAACGATAAGATTATAACCCAGACCCTTGACATCCGGCAGAAGAACCTTGTTGGGCGGGTTGCCTATGTACTCCTTTATTTCTCAAAAGATATCTACAAATCAAAAGTATTCGATCTTCCTGTATCGAGAAAAGAGATTGCTGATTATATTGGTATGAGCACTGCTAATGTTATCAGGACTATGTCCGATTTCAAACGCGAAGAACTAATCGGGATCTATGGCAAAACAATTGAGATCCTCAACATTGAAAAACTTGAGATTATCTCAAAAAGGGGCTAATCGATTAAAGCTGTAAAGGCTTTAAAGCTGTAGAGGTCACTACCTACATGACTTTCGCGACTTGCATGACTTTTTTTGCAATAAATCTAAAAAATCATATTTTTGGTCTCGCAACAAAACTAAATAAATCAAATTCAAGCAATCATGGCAGTAGTTAAAAAAACAAAAGGTATAATTGCAATCCTTACAGGAGGTGGTGACGTTCCAGGACTTAACCCCGCTATTCGTGCGGTGACAATTCGCGCTAACAGGGAAGGCTATAAAGTAATTGGTCTTCGCAGGGGATGGGCCGGAATCTCAGAGATCATCAGGGATCCGAAAGCTGATAACAGCGCCAATTTCCTTGTTCTTACTGATGACATTGTTAACAAAGCAGGAAGAACTGGAGGGACATTCCTTCATACTTCAAGAACCCGTCCAAGTCACATGAGAAAGGCTGATGTTCCTGAGCATCTTCGTAGCAAGTACAATGCAGAAATTAATGATATAACACCTGAAATAATCAAGAACCTCGAGTGGCTCGGAGTAGATTACCTGATTCCAATCGGAGGTGATGATACACTCAGTTATGGAGTCCATCTCTATAAAAAAGGTGTAAATGTTGTGGCTATCCCAAAAACAATGGATAACGACGTACCCGGTACTGACTATTGCATTGGTTTCAGCACTTGTGTAACCCGTACAATACAGATGGTTAACAGTCTCAGGACATCCGCAGGTTCTCATGAAAGACTGCTTGTTCTTGAAGTATTTGGTCGTTATGCAGGTTTTACAGCCATGTTACCTACAATGGCAGGCGCAGCAAACCGTTGCGTAATTCCTGAATATGAATTCGAAATTGAACAGCTCACTGAACTGCTTGTTCATGACAGGAATAATAATCCAAGTAAGTATTCAATAGTCCTGGTTTCTGAGGGTGCAATGTTCAAAGGAGGAGAGATGATATTCTCAGATAGTGAGAAAGATGCTTATGGACATGCCAAACTAGGTGGAATAGGAGATTTTGTTTCTGCAAAGCTTAAAGACTTTTCAGGAAGATATAACAACGGTAAAACAGTCAACGTCATTAACCAGAAGCTTGGTTATATGGTACGTGGTGGTGATCCCGATGCACTCGATTCAATAGTGCCGATGGCTTACGGAAATCTTGCACTCGACCTTATCCTTAGCAGGGTCCATGGCAGGCTGGTAGTTCTTAAGAACGGAAGATATGACAACCTGCCAATCGATGTTGTAACTGCATCTAAGAAAATCGTAAAACTTTCAGACTACAATACAGAAAGACTTAGACCTTACTATCACAGCTTTGAGATGAAACCATTCCTTCTTATGGCTTCCGACGATCAGTAATATCGATATATTATAATCTAATAAAACCCTTTTTTCTGCAATGAAGAGAGGGTTTTTTTATACCACGGCGACACAGGGAGGACGGAGAAACAAAGAGGTTTGTCTTAAAGACTTTGCGAGAAGTTTTTTGTTTAGCGCAGAGTCGCAAAGATTAGTTCTGAAATAAAGACTATTTTTGATTAATTTTCGCGATGTTTTTGCCGCGAATTGTTTTAATGCATTAATTGATTTACAATAAACTTAAACCTTTTTATTATGGGAAAACTTAAAAAACTGATGCTGTTATCTGCAGTAGTTCTATTATTCTTACCCGATATCGTTGCTCAGAACCCGATTATCAGAAACCAGTTCACTGCCGACCCTACCGCCAGGGTTTTTAATGGAAAAATTTACCTCTTTCCATCACATGATATTCCTGCACCTGCAGATTTTGCACGGAAAGACTGGTTCTGCATGGAAGATTATCATGTGTTTTCATCTGAGAATCTTACCGACTGGACCGATCATGGAGTTATTGTTACTCAGACAAAGGTACCATGGATAAGCCGGATAGGATACGATATGTGGGCCCCTGATTGTGTTTTCAGAAATGGCAAGTACTATTTTTATTTCCCTGTAAATGGCAAGATTGGCGTTGCCACTGCAGATAAGCCGGAGGGTCCATACACTGTTCTTGAAAAACCTGTCGTTGGTATGAGTGGTATTGATCCCTGTGTTATTATCGACAAAGATGGTCAGGCCTATATCTATACATCTCAGGGACGGTTTATTGTTGCCAAGCTAAAAGAAAATATGGTAGAACTTGATGGTAAACCTCAGACACTTCCAGGCTTCCCTACAAAAGGACTTATTGAAGGGCCATTCGTTTTTGAACGCAACGGAATTTACTATATGACATACCCACATGTAAATGATAAAATAGTAGAAAGACTCGAGTATGCAACTTCAAGCAGTCCAATGGGGCCATTTACATTTGGCGGAGTGCTAATGGATGAATCACCTACTGGCTGCTGGACAAATCACCATTCTCTTGTACAGTATAATAACCAGTGGTATCTTTTCTATCATCATAACGACTATTCACCAAAGTTTGATAAAAACAGAGCAGCAAGAGTTGACAGCCTTTCTTTTAATGCCGATGGATCAATAAATAAAGTTATTCCAACATTAAGAGGTGTTGGTGTGTCAAGTGCACTTAAAAATATTGAAGTCGACCGATATTCTGCAATCAGTGATAAAGGTGCTTCAATTGCCCTTATTGATACTGTTGATACTTTTAAGGGCTGGAAAACCCTTCTTCAGACTAAAGGCTCATGGATAAAATACAATACAGTTGATTTCGGAAGCACGAAATTTAAGACTGTTCAGGTTCAGGCTGCAGCTTCAAAGTCCGGTGTAGTTGAAATCAGACTTGAAAGCCCTCAAGGTTTGCTTCTTGCTGAAGTGAAAATTCCAGCTGGCTCAGGAATGGCAGTAACAAATGCAAAGGTTAAGAAATTTCAAAAAGGAATTAACAACCTTGTAATAGTTCAGAAAGGGGATAATCCTGTTGAAATTGACTGGGTGAAGTTTGCGAACTGATTCACTCCTAAATCCCCAGAGGGGAGTTTAGTATCTCCATGATATATAAAAAGGTGGTTTAGAGCCACCTTTTTTTTAAAAATGTTTGATTCGCGCAAGACGCAAAGAAAGCCTTAGTAATCTCTACTGCCTCTATAGTCTCTACAGCTTTTTGCCTACCTTTGCATGGTGGAAAAAGGTATAGTACTAAAATCGACCGGTCGTCATTACAAGGTTCTCGATAGTTCAGGCGTAGTTACCGATTGCACTATCAGGGGAAAGCTACGTACGAGGGAGTTCGAGATCACGAATCCTGTTGCTGTTGGAGATAATGTAATGTTCGAAAAAGCAAAAGATGGATCTGGAATCATCACTGAAGTACTTGATAGACGAAATTATATCCTTAGAAAATCAACCAACCTTTCAAGACAGTCTCAGATAATTGCCGCCAACATCGATCAGGCCTTTCTGATGATAACAATCATCCTGCCTGAAACAGCTGTTGAATTTATCGACAGGTTCCTTGTCACAGCTGAAGCATATCGTATTCCTTCAATAATACTAATAAATAAAACTGATCTTTACGATGAGGAGGCGGTAGCAAAGATGGAGTACCTCGACAACATGTATGGCAAGATAGGATATGAGACAATTAGGCTTTCAATTAAACAAGGTGAAAATATCGAGTTCCTTCGCGAGAAGATGAAAGACAAAATCAGTCTGATTTCGGGTAATTCGGGCGTTGGTAAAACATCGCTTCTGAATTCATTGAATCCGTTGTTAACTCTGAAGACTGAAGAAATATCAGACTACCATAAGCAGGGTAAACATGCAACAACTTTTCCGGAAATGCATAAAATGCCTTTTGGTGGCTTTGTTATAGATACACCCGGAATAAGAGGTTTCGGTATGGTAGATATGGATAGAAATGAGATCTATCATTTCTTTCCGGAGATCTTCAGAATCTCCAAAGGATGCAAATATTATAACTGTCTCCACCTCGACGAGCCCGGATGTGCCGTGATGGAAGCTTTGAAAAACGGAGAAATTGATCTGCTGAGGTATAAAAGTTACCTTAACATTCTCGAAGGAGATGACAGAAAATACAGGTAATACTCCAGTTTAATTTCTTTAAATATCTTTATACTCTCCAATGAAATCAACATGAAAAAGATATATACAGTTGTCTATAGTGCTTTTGCGATAATAATGCTTGTGAATTACTTCTATTATCGGAGCCTCTATAACAAACAGATTAACTATATCTTCGAATTACTCGATCGCCAGGTTCAGATTGTCGGGCTCGAGGTTGATAAGATAAATAACTCATTTCTGAGTGACCTTAACCAAATCAACTTCTCGGAAGACCTTACGGCTTTTTTTGATAATCCTGAAAATTATAGGAGAGCAATTGACAGGATGAAACTTTTCTATTCAAAGTATGAAGACTTTGTAACAGGAATAAAGTTTTATGATAAAAACAAGAATGAATTCACTCTGAAGAAAGATACCGAGAGTAATTCCGGCGAATGGCTTGAGCAATCGTTTGTTCTTCATATACAGGCAAATATTCATAGTATGGAAGATCTTATTCAGGAGAACAAAAGATATAATTATTACCTGCCAGTGTATAATGAAAAAAATGAAACAATAGGGAATATTGTTGTGACTATTGATTTTCAGAAATACTTCAGGGAGGTGTTCACAACATTTAATCTTCAGGACTATCAATGGCAATGGGTTGTAAGTGATTCGGGTGAAATAATTTACAATAACTTCGATAAGCCAATTCAATACCAGGGGCTTGACAAGATTGTATCAAGATTGGCTGAAGGGTCGGTTGAAAATACGATTCACAAAGCATTTATTGAAGGCGAGACTGTCGAAATTATTTCGTCATACTATTCAACACAATTGCTTCAGAGAGGTCTTGGACTTGTTTTCTCAGCGCCGACAACATTTTTTCAGAAATACATAATCAGGAATTCATTATTGATTGTGCTTCTGACACTTTTGCTTGTGCAGGTTATAATTTCCATCTTCTGGAAGCATATAAAAGGTATAAAGGACGAAAAAGCAAAGATGAAAGCTTCGGAGGAGATGTTCATGAAGATTTTTAATGAAATGCCTGTAGGAGTTGTAATCTATGGTAAGGAGAAGCAGATAATAAGCGCTAATCAGACTGCTTCCACCTTCTGTTTGCCGGAACAGTCATTGATACCAGGAATGCAGTTACCACAATTTTTTTACCCTGAAACTGATTCTACAGACACTGATTCCCGGGTGTTTTCAGACCAGTTCTTATTGCTTAAGAAGCCCGAAGGTGAGATTGTACTTTTCAGGAAGAGTATCCCAATTGTCATTCATGAATCTGAAGCAACTATGGATATCCTTATGGATGTTACAATACTGGAATCAGCCAGAAAGCTTGAAGCAAAGAAGAACGCAGCAAAATCAGAGTTTCTTGCCAGGATGAGTTATGAGTTAAGGACACCATTGAATGGCATTGTTAGTATGACTGATGTCTTGTCTCAAAATGATCTCTCCGAAGAAATAAAAGAAATTGTAAACCTTATGCAACGTTCATCGGAGGCTCTTTCAGGTATTGTTGAAAACATACTTGATTTTTCAAAGATAGAATCGGGGAGCCTCGTAATTGATGAAGTTGTTTTTAACCTGAAGGAAGAGATTGAATACTGTATTGATGTTGCAAGGACTAATTGCGACAATGAAAACGTAAGCATAACGTGTTCAATCGATGACAAAATACCTGCGAGCATTGTTGGCGATCCTGCAAGGATCAGGCAGGTTATTACAAGCTTCATGAACCATTCACTCAGGTTTACAGAATCGGGGAGAATTGACCTGAAATGCTTCCTCAAGACTTGCCATGATAATGTATTGACAATTTTTTTCGAGATTGCTGACACAGGACTGAGCTTTGACAATGTTGCATTAAATAAAAAATTCAGCCAGAATCCAGATAGCACAGCATTCATAAATGATGATCCCGCATTTGGAATAGTACTTTCAAGGAAGCTAATCAGTTTTATGGGAGGATCATTCTCTGCTGAAAGTCCTTCAGGACTCGACGGAACGAAAGGACTTAAAATATCATTTAGTCTTGTTGTTCACTCAGCAGAAAAAACAATCAAAAAAGTAGATACTGATAACATAACTTCGTTTGATGGTATTAGTACCCTTGTAATCACAGGTCCTAACAGGGATGAAGATGTCATTGCGGGACTTCACCAGCTCAAGCTTTCATTGTCGGTGACAACATATATGAAACTAACAATCAATCAACTAAAGGCGAATATCAAGATCCCCGGCGAGGGAAGATATCACCTTATAATCATTACAGATACTCCTGGTCTTGATGGCTTTGAAGTTGCCAAGTCTATATGGGACAACAAGTTAACCGAGGGCTTCAAAATAATGATGATCACCACAAATGACCATAAAGGCAATTACCTTAAGTGCATTGAGTTGGGAATAGATTGTTATCTTGTTAAACCATTTACTATCGAAGAACTCGAAGATAAAATAAGGGAATGCTTTCCGTCAACAGATAAAAACGCACCTCTGGAAAAAAGTAAAGATGCTGCTTCATTGAAGATACTGTTTGTTGAAGATAATAAGCTTAACCAGATAGCGATAGGGACAATGTTGAAAAACATGGGATATTCATTCGATATTGCTGAAGATGGTTATTCAGCATTTTTACAAGCTAAGGCAAAGAAGTATGACCTGATACTTATGGACCTTTTTCTTCCTGAAATAGATGGATTTGAAGCTACTCAAAAAATTCTTGGCGCAGGAAGATCACCCGTAATAGTTGCAATCACAGCAGATAACCTTCCCGATACGAGAAAGAAAGCAGAGCTTGCGGGGATAAGTGACTTCATAACAAAGCCAATTCGCCAGGATGATCTTAAAAAAATGTTTTCGAGGCACTTCAAATGAACAAAATAAGCATCTTACAATTCCTTGAACTCTCGGCTGAAATACCTGTAATTGATGTAAGGTCACCTGCTGAATTTACTAATGGTCATATACCAGGCGCTGTCAACATTCCACTGTTCGATGATTCAGAAAGGGCAATTGTAGGCGCCAAATATAAAAAAGAAGGGAGAACTGCGGCCATATCAGAAGGTTTAAGACTTACAGGTCCTTCAATGCATATTAAGTTTGAGAAAGCGTTAAAACATGCGAAAAATAGGAAACTGCTAGTTCATTGCTGGCGTGGGGGTATGCGTTCAGAAGCAATGGCCTGGTTGTTTTCTCTTGGAGGAATCGAATGCAGTGTACTCGAAGGCGGTTATAAGGTTTATCGGAACCATATTCTGTCTTCATTATCGGAAAAACGAAATCTGATAATCCTTGGCGGAATGACCGGAAGCAGCAAGACTCATATTTTGCATTTTCTCAAGAACAAGGGATTACAGATAATTGATCTTGAAGGCCTTGCAAATCATAAAGGATCTGCTTTCGGAAGCCTTGGCCAGTTACCCCAACCCTCAACAGAACAATTTGCAAATAACCTTTTCACTGAGTGGAGCCGGTTGGACCCTGCAAAACCGATATGGCTTGAAGATGAGAGTCATAATATCGGAACAGTATTCATTCCTGATGGCTTTTATCTTAATATGCAGAAGTCAAAAACAGTTGTCCTGAAAATGGCGATTGCGACTCGTATGCCAAGGCTCCTTAAGGAGTATTCCACTTTCGACAGTAGTTTACTGAGTGCATCTGTTAATAAAATCAGCAAAAGGCTTGGGGGAGATAACACAAAAGAAGCAATTGATGCCATAGAACGTGGTGAGATTGCAAAAGCTGTCGAGATCTCATTAAGATACTACGATAAAGCTTACCTGTATTCGCTTAAAGAGAAACCCACTACCGATATAACCTATGTTGAAACCGACACTGATGATATTGAAATTAACAGTGCCAAGGTGATTGAAGCAGCAGGATTATCCTAAGCTTTTAATGACCTCTAAAGCCTCTAAGCGCTACAGCCTTCCCTTAATAACATCCTTAGTATCAACCCACTTATAAACTTTGTCTGAACGACGGAGAAAGTCTGATATCCTGATTGAACAGAAATCGCCTTTATGAGCTGCATTAGTGGCCCTCAGCTCAACCCTTATTTCTTCCACAACATATTCAATCACCCCGGTTGTCGGGCCTGTAATAAGTATTGTATCGCCAGTTTTAAGATCCCCATTCTCAAGCTTTATCTCGGCAACATTAATCTTTGTGAAATAATTGGTTATCTTGCCTATATAGAGCTTCCTTTTGGTAGCATTTGATCCATAAGTATTATTCCATTCACCTAGCTTCTGTCCGAGGTAATAGCCATCCCAGAAACCCCTGTTAAATACTGTTGCAAGCTTTTCTCGGAGTATTGCTATTACTGAATCATCGTAAGTTCCGTTTTCAATTGCAACAAGGGCATCATTATAACATTCGGAAACAGTTTTGACATACTCGGCCGACCTTGCCCTGCCTTCTATCTTGAGCACCGTTACCCTGGCATCAATAAGTTTATCAAGGAATCCTATCGTGCAAAGATCCTTGGGCGACATTATATATTCATTCTCGATGTCAAGCTGGTAACCCGATTCTTTTCCTGTAACTGTATAAGATTTTCTGCAGGTCTGGTAGCATTCACCCCTGTTGGCAGACTTGTTATTTTCATGGAGACTTAGGTAACACTTTCCTGAAATTGCCATGCAAAGCGCTCCATGGGCGAACATCTCAATCCTTACCAGATCTCCTTTTGGCCCCCTTATATTCTGTTTTTTGATGGCTTCACTTATATGTTTTACCTGTTCAACATTAAGCTCTCTTGCAAGTACAACAACATCGGCCCATTGAGAATAGAACTTTAATGCCTCAACATTTGATATGTTAAGCTGGGTTGAGAGATGTATCTCAATACCTTTTGAAAAAGCATAATTGATAACCGAAAGATCTGAAGCTATAATTGCAGAGATGCCACTTTCAACGGCAGAATCAACAATCCTGTGCATTTCTTCAATCTCGTTATCGTATACTACAACGTTGACTGCTAGATAGCTTTTAAGGCCATTCTCCCTGCAAATACGAGCTATATACCGAAGATCATCCAGAGTAAAATTATTACTTGAAGCAGCTCTCATATTTAGCTGACCCACACCGAAATATACTGAATCAGCACCTCCCTGAATAGCGGCTATCAGCGACTCCCTGGAGCCTGCCGGCGCCATTATTTCTATATCATTTCTTTTCATGAAGTTCGCAAAGATATAAAAAATGCAATTACTTGTTCATCACTATCCTTATGCTCGATCCCTTTCCTAACTCCGAGCTCCTGACGAAAATTTTTCCATGATGATATTCTTCAATGATCCTCCTTGCAAGTGATAGTCCAACACCCCATCCTCTCTGCTTTGTTGTAAAGCCTGGATTGAAGATCTTCTTAAATGCTGATTTTGGTATTCCTTTTCCTGTATCGGATATATCAATGAATGCATTTCGTTCATTCTCCGAAATAAGAATTGTCAGGGTACCACTTCCTTCCATTGCATCGATTGCATTTTTGCAGACATTTTCTATAACCCACTCGAACAGCGCTGAGTTAACAGGAGCGGTTACATCTTTGATAGTTCTTTTATCGTACTGGAATTTGATTTTTGATGAGGTGCGGTTCTTCAGATACCCAACTGCATTTGCAACTATCTGATTAATGTTTTCTTTGACCAGAGCAGGTTTTGAACCTATTCGTGAAAACCTCTCTGTAACCTTTTCAAGCCTTAATACATCCAGCGATAATTCCTTAGTGAAGTCATTTTCCGGATACTTCTGCTGTAATACTTCAACCCAGCCTGCAAGTGATGAGGTGGGAGTGCCCAGCTGATGGGCTGTCTCGCGTGACAATGAAACCCATACCTGGTTTTGTTCAGCCTTGCGTGATGAACTGAAAGCAAGATACGATACAAGGATGAACATCAGAATTATCCCTAACTGCACATACGGGTAATAGATAAGCATTGTAAGAATGGTACTATCGGTATAGTAGATACGGTTAAAATGTTCTTCATCAAGATTTATTATTATAGGATCATTGTTTTCCTTAAAAACTTCCAGCTTTTTTTGAAGATACCCGTTGTTATTTATTTTTGCCTGGTTAAAATTCCTTGCTGAAATAATGCTGTCATTTTCATCAGTAAGTATAACCGGAACCGTATTGTTATTCTCAATTATTGACGTCAGGAGAAGATCTATATCCTTTGAGGGATCTGTCTGGTTAAATATTCTTATTGTTGCTTCAGCCCATAATTCTACGTTCTTTCTTTCCTGCGCTTTCAGGTCTCTGACAAGAGCGTTTGTATAGATCAGCGAACCCATTCCTATAGCAACTGAAAAAATCAGCAGAAATAGTGTACCAAAATATTTACGACGGAACAGTCTCAATTAACTTAGTTTTAAAGTCGATTCTTTGTTTATCAATCTTCAGTTATCCTTGTTTTTATTGAATACTGTCAGTTTCTGACCAGCTGATATTGAATTTTTTCTTCTTTGGTTCAGGAGTTTTTGTCACCTGTTTTGCTTGATTATTATACCAACCGTATTCCTCGTTCAATATTGTTTTTATTGTTTGTTTTTCATTTTTTATACTTTCTTTCACTCCCGAGCCAACTGCCTTCATATCATATCCTACTTTAACATCATCTCCTTTGTTTTCTATTTTAAGAAGAAGTGAAGTTCTTCCAAGACCATCATCCTGAACGGTACCGAACTCGGTAACAGGCTTTCTTACTGTTTTTCTTTTTTTACTTAATATCTGGGAAAGCAAAACCTTAACATGATATTCATATTGATTGTCGAAGCTGTGTTTGCCATTAACGGTAAGATCAGCTGCAGATGACTTTACATCCATTGAAGGAATAAAAAGTACATTGTTCCTTATATAAAAATCGTTTTCAAGATTTTGGAAATGAATATTCTCAAGTTCTGAGAGTTCAATGAAGTCAGAAAGCTGTTTAACAGGTTCGAAGTTGATAAGCGCACCTTCTTCGAGATTGAATGTTCCATCTGCAGTAATTGTTTTGGTGTTTATCCGGAATAATGAATCCATTGGCAATAAAACCGACACCGTGCCTGAAAGTTTTCCTGAAAGATTTTCTGCAACAATGAATTTCTGTCCGAAATTTCCAAATGTCGTGAATGCCTTATTTACATCTATCTTTTTTAAAGTAAAGTCACCTCTAGAAATTATTGATCTGTTAGCATTTTTAACAATGAAACCTTCACCTGAGATGTCCCCTTCAAGCGATTTCATTGACAAAGAGTTAAAAGTGAGAAGCTTTGATTTGTAATTAAGCGATGATTTTACATCTGAAGAAGAAAATGTTTTATATATCACTTTACCTGCTGAAAAGTTCAGGTTCAACTGGATGTTCTCCGGGAAGCTGATCTCTTTTTTGCCATTCGGTGAATTATTATCATCACTGATTACATTTCCAGGAAGAAAGCTGTCGAAATCAATGTCGACATCTGCTAAAAGCATTACAGGTTTACCTGCAAGCCAGGCGGGCAAATTGTTGAATTTTCCATCTATTTTAATATTCTGATCTTTAAAGTTAAATCTCAGGTTTTCAGCCTGAATAATATCTGAGAACCAGATGTTGCCATTGCAATCATTTATCCCGAAATCTTTTTTATTATTGTAAAATGAAAATGAATTAAGACTTACCTTTCCAACTGGCTCTATCCTAAGCATTCTTTCTGTTAAAGATGTATCTCCTGTTTTTAATAGAGTTTTGAGTTTAAGATCAACATCTGCAAAGCCACTAACATCAGATACATCCTTCTGATTAAATAATTCCAGGATCTCATTTGGGAAGACCTTTCCTGATAAAGTAGCTTCAGTTGGCATCCCGATAAAATCTGAAATTATTAGTGAGCCTCTGATACCTGATTGTGCCATGGTTATTTCAAGGTCCCGGAGTTTCAAAGAACTTGTAGAAGCACTGTTTTTTATACCATTTGAGAACTGTCCAAAGAGATTGACACTTTTAAAAATCGAGGTATTTTCCTTATAAGCTTTTCCATTTGCCACATTGAAATCTATTTCAAGATGAGGCATTCCAGAAACTTGCAGTGGACCAGTAACAAAGCAAGTCAGTTCGAGTAAACCATCTGCTTTGAATCCTTTTTTCTCAAGACTATAACCAACAGGAAGAAAGTTTTCAAGATTCGAAAGGCCAATTCTACTTGTTGTGATTTTGAGGTCTGGTACGTTATCATGATCTATTGATCCATTAATTCCAAGTTGGACGACCCCAAAATCAATCTTGCTTTCATCAAAGGTTATTCCGTTTTCAGAACTAAGCATATTTAAATCAACTGAAGCAAATCCAAGATGATTAAACTTTGTCTTTGAAATTGTTAAGTTGATTATCTCAAGGTCAGCTTTTGCAGTTAATTCAACTTTCTCACCAAAAATTCTGCTCTTCAGTTTTGCATTGTCAATATCGCCTGAAAGAATGAATTTATTCTTTAAATCGATGTACGAAGTTACTATCTCAGAAAGTAATATTTTGTCAAGATCAACATTAATGTTATCTGATCCAGTTGTTGGATTCCCTGACCTGATTTTGTAATTAGTATTGCCGGATCTGTCAGAAAGAAGGTTAGCTTTCCCGTCTTTTACACTGATCGTTTCAACCTTGTAGTTTCCCTTTACAATTTCAGAAATCCTGAATCTGAGGAATATAGACTTTGCAAAAAGAAGGGTATCGGCAAATTGTCCTTCAAAATCACTTTTTATCAAATCAGGGGAAGAGCCTATAACCACATTTCTAAGCTCAACTGAACCCTTCGGAAAACTTCTGAGAAAAGAAAGCTTGACCTTTTCTGCTTTTATTGTTGTTGAAATGCTACTGTTTATTGAATTGATCAATATGCCGGTAATTGTATCCCTGAAAAGAAAAGTTGCAGAGATGGCAAGGATGATTATGATTAAAATAGAAAAAAGAAACAGCTTTAGTATTTTAGGAAGATAACGCATCAAACATCTTAATTTATAAGGGTCATTTGACATTAATTGTCAGGTAGCACCAAAAATGTTTTGGGTTGCCGTGACATTCAATTTCTAAAAGCCAAAGGTAATTTTTTCAGGAAATAAAACTCTTAATGCTGAAGCAGAAAAGTCAAATCATCAGTTGATGTAAGTTCCTGTGGCTGTGATCCTTTTTTGAATACTCTCATTGATCGTGGTCCAATGAGTTTCAAAGTCCCGTTTTCAAGGAGTAGCATTGTGCCTTCTCTTAAGCCGGCAACAGTTACAGATGGGTTTATCTCAATGAACTCTTCAATCCTTTGTTCCCTTGTCTCGCCGGCATGACCTGCCGGATTGGCATCAAGATAATGAGGATTTATCTGGAAGGGTATAAGGTTAAGAGCATCAAATGAACCGGGGTAAATAACAGGCATATCATTTGTCGTACGGAGAGTTGGGCATGCAACATTCGAGCCCGCACTCCATCCTATATATGGTGTACCATTGAGCACTTTTGCTTTTATTATATCAATGAGGTTATTATCATGAATAAGCTTTAGCAGCTTCCAGGTATTACCACCTCCGATTACGATCGCATTGCTTTCTTTTACAGCTTTTACCGGATCGTCAAAATGATGGATTGAAACTACATCGTGACCTATCTCATTGAAGCGCTCCATAACCTTGCGTTCATAATCGTCAAAGGAGAATGTGACTGCAGCATAAGGTATGAACAATGCCTTTAAAGGTTTTACACCAAGGAATTTTTTAATGCTGTTTTTTGGATAATCGAGGTATGGTTCACCGGGATTTGTTGAATTGCTTATTAGCAAAAGCTTCATTGAAGTGAATTTAAACAGTTACCATTGAATCATCAGGTTGCATGACCCTTTCTTTTTCTTTCTTTTCTTCAAATGTGAAGGTAGTGAAAGTATTGCTAAAGATATTTATTAATAATATTTTTCCACTGAGGACTTCGCCTGAGCCGGTAATTATTTTTATCACCTCATTGGCCATGTATGTTCCTGTTATTCCCGGTAAAACACCGAAGAAGCCTACATGTGAAGGTAAAGGATTAAGATAATCGTTTTTGATTGTTTCAGGGTTGAATTTGCGGTACGATGGTCCTCCGTTATAGTTGAATACTGAAACAATGCTTTCGTACTTGAAAATTGCGCCATGAACCATAGGTTTGCCTGTAACCAGGCAGGCATCGTTAATCAGATATCTTGCTTCAGGATGATCTGTGGCATCAACAATAACATCATAGTTCTTTATGAAGTCTGCACTTGTTGAGCTATCAAGCTTCTTATTAATAACGGTATACTCACAAAGAGGATTCAGATATTCAAGTCTGTTCTTTGCAATTATTGACTTGAGCTTGCCCAGGTCAGATGCTCCGTAAAGAGCCTGGCGTGCTAGGTTAGTCTCATCAACGATGTCGAAATCGATAATTGCAATGTTCCCGATACCACAGGCTGAAAGGTATTGAAGCACAGGGCATCCTAACCCACCTGCGCCAATAACAAGAACCTTAGATTTTTTAAGTTTTTCCTGACCTTCGATTCCAATTTCCGGAATCATAATCTGCCTGTTATATCTACGTAATTCCCGGTTTGAAAGTATATCGTTGCTCATCCTGGTGTATTCAGTTTCTACAAATATACCCCAAATAGGATTTTAAGAGACAACAGATTAACAGGCTAATCTGTTGTTAAGGTATTATTAATCTGAAATTAATTTTGTGGGCGAACAAAGATAACTCTAAATACTTAAGGCACTTTTTTAATGGACCTCTCCCCCTCATTCCAGGATTTAGGGGAGAGGCCCGAAGTAAAGCTCTAGTTAAACGTAAAAGCCACTCCAATCTCAAAAGGATACAAATCAAACCCGCCTGGTGTTTTCGAAGTTTGGAACATAGGACTGAAGTAATATGTCCCATATACCTGGAAATCGGAATAACCCAATCGTGCTGTGGCGCCATACCTTAGCATATTAAGGTTGAAATCGCTGTTTGATTTAACTTTTTGCTTGTTCTCAAATACCATTTTTGAATGAGAAGCGATTTTTACAGCTCCTATTGGTCCGGCAGCAATATTGAGGTGATGATATGAAACCGGTATCTGAATCTCAAGTAGTAGTGGAACATGTGCATAAAACGTCGTAAGTTTTGATTTTTCAAGTTCACTTCCGGGGTCAAGTTCTTCTATAATACCATTATCACTCTCCCTGATGTTATTATTACCGTCAAACCTGTAGTTGTTAAAGGTTACCCCGAAGCCTGTTACAAAACCTATATGTCTTGTGATCCCGAGACTGAGCTGTGAAAAGTTAACATTGAAGTTATTCGATTTGCCTGAATGAATCGTCATATAGCCTATTTCATCAGGGATGTAGTGATCTGTGTACGATGTTGTATAGTTATTAAAACCAAACTCAACGCCCGACCAATGGCCTTTAAAATGTCTGTTTCTCCTGCCATGATTGTCCCCTTTTGATCTGGAGCTTCTGTACTGGGTTACATAATGAGTATCATTGTTTCCATGATTCTCAGAAAAATCTTCGCGATCTTCATTATCATCATACTTCCGGATTTTGACCTTTGTGCCATCACTCTCAAGAGATTCAAGGATTGTAAGGCCTCTGTTGCCGATTTTAATATTTACTGCGCTGTCGCCAACAGAGTATTTCATAAAGTCTTTTCCGATAACTACTTCTCTTTTCTCATTGTTGTTTTGTTCTTCTGCCTGAATATCAGCAGAAGCCTGCTGGCTGAATCCCTGTGCAATTAAAGTCATTAGCAGTATGACTATTCCAAGTTTTTTCATTTTTCTTTTTTCTGCAAAGACGTGCTATATACCTTAAAAGTTACTCATCAACCTCATCATTTTTTATCGGAGCGTTGAATTTTATCATTCGTGAGCTGAACCTGACTGATTTCAATTCACCTTTTTCATCAGTGTTCCTTGTGAGAGCCATCTCCCAACCAAGCAGCTTATTAATACCTGTAATTCCTGCTTCGGCTATTTCGTATCCTTTTAAAGGGGAATCATTGAATTCATCTTCTTTAAGAACCTTCTTTCTCAGTGTTGAGGCTATGAATTTCCCAAGATTGCTTCTTTCTTCAAAATCATCAAAAACAAGTTCCGGGATTGAGATCTGATTCGATGCCAGCTGTGTAGTTTCAGAAGATAGCTCCGGAATGTCATAGTTATATACTGCTTCATGAATGATGTCGTTTTGAGACTCTGATAACAATGTTTCTGGTTCTGCAGCTTTTTCTGGAAGTGATGTTTCAGAGGCATCGATTTTTTCCTTTATCCCAGCTGCAGTTTGAATAGATTTAACCTGCATTTTTTTTGAAGGTTGCATCTGGGAAGATGTTACGGCTATACTCGGGACCGATTTGTATATATATATGGTATCGGCAAGATTATCTGTTAAATAGACCTCTGCCGTTTTGTTAAACAGACTAGAAAAAAAGACAATGGCAATAACAGATGCGGCCGCTCCGACAAGACTTAATACAAGAGGGACTGTTCTGGTAATTTTATTTCTCTTAAGCCTGTTTTTCCCGGAATACTTTATATCAGGTGGTATTAATCTGGCTTTACTTATGAGCTCGAATGTTTTTTGACGTTCAGAATTTCCAGAGAGCATTTTTTTAAAATCAGCCTCATGTTCTTCCCTTAGATCATTTTCAATACTTGCTGCGCAGAGAAGTTCGAACTGAAGAGGTGTTATATCCGAAGGAGCTTTTCTTAGTTTACCGTGGTAGGGATAGCTCGTCTTCGAAGATTCAAGTGATGATAAGGAAGCCAAATTATTGAATTCCTCTTTCAGGTCAGTATTGGATTCAAGGAAAAGCATCAATTCCTCAGCCTGGGAATCTGACAGGTTTTTATCAAGCCAGTCCATGAACCATATTTCATAATTTGACCTGTCGATCATCGCGATTCAAGTATTGATTCTATTGACCCTATATAGTTCTTAAGTGCTATCCTTCCCCTGTAAATAGTAATTTTTACGTTAGCTTCTGTCTGGCCTGTTATCTCCCCAATCTCCTTATAACTGTAACCCTCATAATCGCGCAGCAACACGCAAGTTTTCTGTATTGCAGGCAGTTTTTCAAGAGCTGCATGAAGTATCTCATTCAGGTCGCTGTATCCGGAGTTGTATATGAGGGTATCATTGCTAATATCTTCCAGCCCGGACAATCGTTTTTCTTTTCTTATAATATCGATCATCGTGTTATACGCCGTCGAGAAAAGCCATTTTTTTGCACAAACAAATTCAATTTCAGTGACATGCATCCACAACTTTTCATAGCTGTCCTGCACAATATCATCGGCCCTGTGTTCATCCTTTATATTGCCAAGGATGAACCGGTAGACCGGATCAGCATATTCATCAACCGCACGGTTGTATTCGCCTGTTGTCATAGAAATGAAATCATGATAAAGACGGATAAGAGGGTGAAAAGTTACAAAGAGGGATGGAACTTTGTAGAAAAATTTAACTTATTAATAAATTGAAGGACAAATTATTTTTTGATTATGAAGCACTGATTGACAAAAGTTTATCAAAAAAAACAGAATTGAATAAATATAACCAAAATATCCATTATCGCAGGTCTATCCCCCGAACCGTCCCAAACACATCAACCCGATTCGAATGAATCCGGATCGCCCAATGGTGTATCCGACATGCCCGATGACAAATTTGATGCATCCAGCGATGGATATAATGAATTTAATAGGGGTTCAAGTAATGAAATAGAAAGTGGCGTATGCAACAACTAAGAGGCAAAAAAAAAATTTTTAATTGTGCCCACACCCAATAGATTGGATGATGCGGTGTTTGAGATCAATATAAATCAGGATGCAGAGGTAACAAAATGCGACCATTTCCCATTAAACAATAATCAAGCACATTTCAAACTATAATTCAACTTTGATGATTAAACATTCTTTTTTTCGCCGCAATGCACTGATTTATATTTTTGCACTTGTGTCTCCAATAAGTCTTTTTTCACAGTCACAGGTACTTAATGTTCCAGAAGGATTAAGTGGAATTGGATCAACTGTAAGTGGTAACAATATTGGAATTGGAACGGATTCTCCAAATACAAAGCTACATATTTACAACAATGTAATGGATGCTCCGGCTTTGATTTTACACGGTTCAACAATTGATCCGGATGTGTCATCATATCATTATGTTGGACTTAGATTCGATGGTGATTTTGGAAATGCAACAGGTAATTATTCTGAGATTCGCAGCCACAGCAATTTGTATGCATATTGGGGAAGCTACTTAACCTTTCATACTACAACTGCTGATGAAGCCCATTCTCTTGTTGAAAGAATGAGAATACTTCCAAATGGAAATGTTGGAATAGGAATTTCAAACCCTGATTCTAAGCTGACGATATTCAATGATGGTGCGAGTAGTAGCCCATACTTATTAAATGTTGGCGGCTCAGGGAATGGTTGGATGAAGGTTCGTCACATTGACGGCAAAGATTGGCAGTCTGGTGATGTTGGTGATTTATATTTTCAATATGGGAAAAACAAAAATACTATTATTAATGGAGGAGAAGGTTCGGGGGCTGTTGGTATAGGTACAGAAAACCCTTCACAAAAGCTTGACGTGAATGGTGCTATTAAAATCCAAAGTGGGGTTCCATTCATTCTTGGATCTGTCCAGGGAACACAAAGAATTCAAACGGGAAATGGTAATTTCCAATTTATTTCATCTTCTGACGCATATGCTGATATATATGCAGCGAATGGATTGTTTGAAGGGATTTCTGCATCAAGAAAAATAGGATTTAATATTAATGATGCATTTGATGTTTCAGGTAACTCTGTGGCTCATTATGGAACTTCTCTCATAAGTGGCATAGGTTACAACAATGTTGCATTATCGGGTTACTATGGTCTTGAATTTTATACAGAGGGACAACAAAGGATAAAAATTGCAGGTAATGGGAATGTTGGCATTGGCACAAGCAATCCTTCTGCCAGACTTGATGTGAATGGAATAATACGTGCAAATGAAATAGTAGTAAACACCTCCGGCGCCGATTTCGTCTTCGACCCCGAATACAACCTCCCGGAACTCGATGAAGTTGAAAAATACATTGAAGAAAACAAACATCTCCCTGATGTTCCACCTGCCTCTGAAATGCAGACAGATGGGATGAGTGTGAGTGAAATGCAGACAAAGCTATTGCAGAAGATTGAGGAACTTATTTTGTATTCTATCGAACAGAATAAAATGATTCAGGAGCAGAAAGAGTTGAATGAAAAACAGGAAAAAGAAATTGCGGAGTTGAAAAAAATGCTTAACAATTGACTTATTAGATAAGTAAACCAAATTGAAGAAAGCTTTCTATGTAGCAAATTATTTCCAAAAAAGAACTAATATATCTTTGATACAATGAAAAAACTCATTTTGTTATTGCTACTAATCCCCGTTTTCTTTTTTGATCTTAAGGGACAACAGGATTTAGTAATTGGCACAAGTTATCAGCTTTCCATACAAAGACAAAATGTACATGCAGACGCCTGGATTCTTCACAATGCTGAATTTTCTCAAGGTGTAGATTTATTAAAATGGAAAAGCTCTCATTCATTATTTGGTTCACGAGGAATCAGATTCTCATATGGAACTGATAGAGGTATTTATTTTTTTGCTGATGCTAGTCCATCAATTTCACAAAATGAATTTAGTCCAATAACAAGGTTATTTATTGGAAATAATGGGAATATAGGTATTGGAACTATTACACCCAAGTCAAATTTTGAACTAAACACATTATATTCTGGTGGCCATATTGCATCATTCGGAACCAGATTAGGATATAATCAGTGGAATGCAATTCATATTGGTTATGTTGAACCTGATAATAGTAATTACAGAAAAGCCGGCATTGCTTTTGAGCGTGTAGATGTTCATGCCAGGGGTAAGTTGCATTTCATTAATGACATTGACGAGGGGAGTAGCTCATTTGATCTTAATGATTCTAAGATGGTAATCTCGGAAAATGGAAATATTGGAATCGGAACGACGAATCCTTTCACCAAACTGATGCTGGTAAATATGGTTGGTGGTGTTAATACTGCAAGGATAGGATTCTATGGGCAGTCGGGGGATGGTGGAAATAACATGGATAATGGAGGAGTAAGGTTCATAAACGATAATTCACCTTATTATTCCGAAGTGGCTGGATTCAGGGGTGTTGATTCCCAACAGGCCGGATTACATTTTTACACTGCAAGCAGTTCGGCGCCCTCAATTAAAATGACAATTACCCCGACTGGAGAAATGGGTATTGGAACAGAGAACCCCGGTACTTTCAAATTAAATGTAGCAGGTAATATACGTGCAAATGAAATTGTTGTGAATACTGAAGGTGCCGATTTCGTCTTCTACCCTGAATACAACCTCCCCGATCTGGCTGGAGTTGAGAAATACATTGAAGAAAATAAACACCTCCCTGATGTTCCACCTGCCTCTGAAATGCAGACGGATGGGATGAGTGTGAGTGAAATGCAGACAACACTCCTGCAAAAAATTGAAGAAATAACCCTTTACCTGATAGATTTGAAAAAGGAAAATTCAGAGCTCAGAAATGAGTTACAACAACTAAAACTTGAGAATAAAAAACAAACAGAATAAAAATTTTTAAATGATGCTTCGGCTCGATCAATAAGGTTTTGCGACAAATGAAACTCAAAAAACCAAGGATTCATGGGTAACAAAATGTGATCATTTCCCATTAAACAATAAAAACAAAGACCAAATCTTATGAATCTTACTTTTTTACCCCACTATTTTCTCACATCTGTTTCTGCATTTTTCCTTTCATATAGTCTCTTCTCACAAACTCTTAATGTTCCTAATGGTTTAAATGGAATTGGATCTATTAGTGGTAGCAATGTTGGAATAGGTACAACAAATCCACTTGCGAAACTGGACATAGAAGGTTTGATACAACTAGGCTGGAATGACCCATCTTATGGAGTGGGACTAGCTTCATCAGGAGCAGGAGGTGGTGGTTGGGCAAGAAGGTATGGTTTTTTTAAAAGATCTGATAACACTCTGCTCGGTGGCTTTGGCGCAATGGGCCTTGAAAATACACTGAATTACCTCTGGATTGGTAATGAATATAATAATTACAGCGCCGCATTCTATCCAAATGGCCCCATTTTGCTTAATGGAAATATTGGTGTAAATGGCAATTATTCATCAATCAGTTCAATCCCTGCTACCGGCAATATTGAGCTAGCCACACAGGGTGCCGGAATAATAATGAAGGATGAAACAACAGCAAAAAGGTATCACTTGCATTTTCATGGTGATCAATTAAGACAGTGGGATGGATCAACAGAACTTACATATCTTACAAATTCATCAGGATTATCGTATGGATTATGGACAGATCTTAATGGGATACTAACATCACACTCTTACCAGAACCTTTTTGGATGGACTAATACTAATTGTCCGGGAGGTGATGGTTTTGGCAGTTTCATCAATATTGGTGCTGTAGGTGATCGCTATGGGAGCCAGTTGTTTGTAAGTTTCTCAACACCTGAATTATGGTTTCGACAGATTAATAATGGTACTACCAGAGGATGGAAAAAAATTGCCAATTCTGATAACCCTGTTTTTACAGGGAATGTTGGGATAGGCAAGGATAATCCAACATATAAGACACACATTGCAAATATCAATCTTGATAATGCTCCATTCAACACTCTACTTGCAATTGATGGAAATACAAATGATGAATCACCAAATAACATTTTTAATACCTCTAAACCATCAATCGGGTTAGTTTTTAGAAGAGATTGGAATAGTATTGGAACACCGACAGCATTGGCTGGCATTTATGCATGGGGGGCATATTATTGGGCAGGAGGTTTAGCTTTCACGACAACTCCGGCAAATGCTAATGGAGTACAATATACCCGAATGGTTATTACCGATGTAGGAAACATTGGAATAGGTAACACAGCTCCCGGAAATTACAGACTTAATGTTTCCGGAAAAATCCGTGCCGATGAAATCGTTGTAAATACTGAAGGCGCTGATTTTGTATTTCAGCCGGAATATAAACTATCCGATCTCTCTGAAGTAGAGAAATACATAAATGAAAACGATCATCTTCCAGATATTCCTTCGGCTGAAGAAATGAAGACAGATGGCATGAGCATGAGTGAGATGCAGACAAAGCTGTTGCAGAAGATTGAGGAACTTACACTTTACATCATTGAACAGGATAAAAGGATTAACGATCTTGAGATGAAACACAACCAAACTGAATTATAAGAGCTACCATGAAAAAGATTATTTCATTCCTCATTGCAATTCAAATTTCTTATGCGATCTCCCTCTCACAGGTATACAATCCGGTAAGTTATGCGTATAATGGAACACCTTCATATGGCGTTAAGATTAAAACAAACCTGCCTTTTATTAATTCAAGCCAGATGCCTACTATAATTTTTGAAGGTTATAATTATGGGGGTCAATCTTCAATTGGATTAACCTTAAATTATTATACATATGATAATATCTTCTATGCGCCAAAACTATCCTCCTGGGGTGGTTGGACACCTACTGTCAAGCTTACAACAGAAGAAGGCAAAGTAGTTATTTTCATTGATGAAAGGGGATATTTTCAACGATTCAATGTAAGAGTATTTGCAAGTGGGTTTTCCGAATTACCTGCATGGTTTGAAGGTTGGTCTATTGTTGACGAACAAGTTTATGGTAACAACACTATTACAGTTGATTATCAGAACAATTTTGCCGGTGTTGTTAATCTTCCCGGAAATGGATTATGGAATTATGATGGGAAGGTGGGGATTGGTACAACAACACCCATAACAAAACTCCATATAAATAATGGGCCAAATTCTGATGCAGCCATCCTTGCAACAAGCTCCGAAGATAATAAATTGATTTTTAGTAGTGGTTCAACTTCACCAGCTAATTGTGAAACTTTTAGAATAACACAACAGTTCTATGACAATCGTAATAATGGATTTATTAGTTTTTATCGGGGAGGAAGTGTTGATGGAGGATTTCTAACACTTGGTACTAATGGGACTGAGAGACTCAGAATAAACACTGTTGGCAATGTTGGAATTGGAACCTCTGATCCTGGTGTATATAAACTAAACGTCTCCGGTAATATCCGTGCTAATGAAATCATTGTAAACACCTCCGGCGCCGATTTCGTCTTCGATCCAGAATACAACCTCCCAGATCTGGCTGAAGTTGAAAACTTCATAAAAGAAAACAGACGCCTTCCTGATGTTGCGCATGCCTCTGAAATGCAGTCAGAAGGGATGAATGTGAGCGAGATGCAGACAAAGCTCCTGCAGAAAATGGAAGAAATGACTCTTTACATAATCGATCAGGAAAAGAGAATAAAGCTTCTTGAAGAAAAATTGAAAGAATACGAACCGGTTAATCCATGACTTATATGAAAAAATACCTACTCGTTTTGTTTATGATCCTGCCTGCTGCCCTGGCTGCTCAATTGAATAACGACTATCCTCTGGCCGGTCCAGTTAGAATTGCAGATTGGTCACCAAACCTGATTTTGCAGAGAAACACCAACGTAGGAGGTTTTATACAGGGAATACAAACAAAGTTTCTTGATGGTAGTGATAACTGGTTTTTTGGTAATCTTCTCCAGGACTGGATAGTTAGTAAAGGTGATTATCAGGATATAAAATTCGCGATACAGTCGAATGGAAATGTTGGGATAGGTACCAGCTCCCCAAATACCAAATTTCATGTATATGCCTCTGGAGGAGGTATGGAATATCATCCTGGGACAGATAATTATTTTGAGTTTATTGATAGATATAATACACAGGCTTCTGTTAACACCAGATTCTATACACGTAATGGATATTTTGCATTCCATACGGGGGGGTACTCTGAAAGATTGAGAATAACGGATGATGGGAATGTTGGTATTGGAACAACAGATCCTGGTAACTACAGGTTAAACGTTTCTGGTAAAATCCGCGCTGACGAAATAGTCGTAAACACCTCCGGCGCCGATTTTGTCTTCGATCCCGGATACAACCTCCCCGAACTGGCTGAAGTTGAGAAATACATTGAAGAAAACAAACATCTTCCTGATGTTGCATCAGCATATGAAATGCAGACAGATGGAATGAGTGTTAGCGAGATGCAGACAAAAATGCTGCAGAAAATTGAAGAACTAACCCTATACATAATCGAACTGAACAAAAAAATCGAAATACTCGAAGCCGAAAAAAACAACTGATATGAAAACTAACCTATCTACTTACCTGACAACAGTGATCCTGGCAATCTTTATTGGCAATAACCTCATTGCTCAGAGCAACAGGATCACTTATACCTACGATGATAACGGAAACAGAGAGTCGAGGGTTCTTTCTGTCACTGACATGCCAAAAGGTGAAGTAAGTTTTCCTCTTGATGAAAAAGAAATAAAAACACAGGAGGATGAGCAGGAGCTTGCAATACCTGAAGCGGAGAGCATTAAGATATACCCAAACCCTACAAGCGGAATGTTGAAAATAGTATTTGAGAAATTTTCTCTTTCCTCCAATGGACGATGCCAGGTTTTTAATCTTGGCGGTACACAATTAAAAGAAGTAAAAGCAATTCTGCCTGAAACCGAGCTCAATCTCACCGATCTGAGCAATGGTGTATATATACTTATTATCGGGATTAATGGCAGTATTTATAACTACAGGATTGTAAAAAATTAATAAGAAATAACCTAACCCATCCATATCCAGAAGCCATGTTCAAAAATCTCAAAAAAGCTTTTATGATTGTTGTATTTATTGCGACAAACACCATAGCAAACGGCCAACAAGAACATTACATCCTTAACACAGCACAATCCGGCACACAGGAATACATTGCAAGAGATTATATTTCTCTTAAACCTGGATTTTCATACTCAGCAACCCAGGGAAACAACTTTAAAGCAAGTATTAATCCAAGGTTGTTATTTGAGCCAGTCGGAAACATTACTGGTGATCCTGGAGGAACTGTTGGTGAAATAGTTGATAACAATGGTGTGGTTGGAGCAATACCAGGGCAGTTTAATGTAAGTCCTACAGGTGCTGCCACTTATTCAATACCTATCGAATGTCCTGCTGGTATTAATGGCATGACTCCATCAGTGTCTCTTGTTTATAACAGCCAGGCTGGAAATGGTGTTGCAGGATGGGGATGGAATATTGCAGGATTTTCCTCAATCACCAGAACCCAAAAAACTGTTTATAATGATTCAGAAGCCAAAGAGATCAAATGGGATGAATCAGATGTCTTTGCAATCGATGGGGCAAGATTATTCATAAAAACAAAGTATCCTTATGGTTCCACACAGGCAAATGCTGATAGTATAGAATATGCCAAAGAATCGGATTATACAACAAAAATAATGGCATATAATTTCGATGAGAATGGACCAGAAAGTTTTAAGGTGTGGACTGGTGATGGCAAAAAGTATACTTATGCTTCAAGAATGGATATGTCTATCAATGAAGAAAGTACAGATTATTACTTATGTACGCCATACCCTAATGTTAATTGGAATTCAAGTACCACAATAACCAGGACTAGAACGCTGGGATGGATGCTCACTTCTGTAAGCGATCCATTTAGTAACCAGATAAGTTTTGTTTACGAATCAGAATTGATCGGAGGCACACAATATGTTGGTGATTCTTTATTTTATAACTGGAACGATCCCGGTTTTCAGTCTCCAATTTATAGCGGAGATGTATCCCGAGGATTCGATTATTACTGTAATATAACGACAACCTCAACGAACACAAGAATTAATCATCGTTTAAAAGAAATAGTTTATGCCGGTGGTGATTATAAAATTGAATTTGGTTATGAAAATCGGAATGATCTAATTGTCGGATACATCTTTGGAGAGGAATTAAAAACAACTAAAAGACTATCTACAATAAAAGTAAATTATATTGGAGGTGCACTCTCAACCTTAAGAGAATATTCGCTTATTTATACAAACGATTCATATTCAAGGTTGGAAAAAGTCCAGCTTACAGGCAAAAACAATGAAAAATATAATTATACTGTTTTTGACTGGTCTGAAGAAAATTATACATATAACAAGTCAGATGCATACAGTTTTCAAAATCCAAATCATTTGGCACAAAGGATCGCTGAAGGATATGGTTATCCAAATCTTGTTCATTCGCCGGGAGATTTCAATGGAGATGGTATTACTGATTTTTTTGTTACTTATGGCTACTACAAAACTGGTTCAATTAAGTATAATTGGGCCGTTTTTCTTAATCCTGGTTCAGTAAGTAGCAATCTTCCAGTTCTGGCAGAAGGAGCCATACCAGATAATAGAAAATACTACATATTCGATAATGATCTTGATGGCAAATCCGAATTATACTTCCAATATGAACATACAGAGTACACTTATAATGAGGATTCTACAATGTCATGGGGTTATCCATATGTTAAATTTGGGGGATATGAGTATAATAATGGTGCCTTTTCAAGGCAAACTGATCTTGATATAAAAATAAGGCTATGGAATTCCAATTATAATGATGTAAATTTAGTTCACACCGATTTTGAAGGAGATGGCAAACCTGATCTTTTATTATTGAAAAATGATATGTCGTATGAAAATAGTCTGCAGTTTAATTTCGGTTGTTCCAGCACTGTCTTTGGCTCTTCACTAAGTTATCTTATTTCAGATATAAATGGCAATTCAAAGCAAGAGCTTGTTTTCTTGAAAACAAATAAAATTGAATTCTGGGAATACGAAAAGAGCAATGCCAAATTTAACTGTAAATATATTTACTATGGTGCTAATCAAACTGATAATTTTTTCGTTGGGGATTTTAATGGGGATGGGAATGATGATATTCTATTCCTTGATACTTCCCAAACTACTTGGTACATACTTGCATCAAATGGAAATACTTTATTTACAAGTACTATTGTGCCTCCATCTCTTAATACTTACTTATCAAGCAAACATGATTACTCTATAGCTGATTTTAATCAAGATGGCAAATCAGACATTTTAGAAGCCAGAAATATTTGGAATAATGGTGTTAGTACATCCAAGGAAATTATGTTATTTATTTCAAAAGGGACCAGTTTTGACTTGAAATTAACTCAGAGCAATGTCCCCAATCACTATTTGAGATACTGTGGGGAAGCGGATAAAGATTTCACTTTGGATTGTTTTGCTGGTATTGGCAACCCATTCTTTTATTCAGTTTCAAAGGGTTTTGGATTTAATCAAATAAATAACATTACAAATGGTACAGGTAGATATATTGATATTTCTTATGAAAAAGCTTTTTACCCAATTGGAAAAGAGTCTTTAAAGGAACTGCCAGATGGTTCAAGGAATATCACTATTCTTTCCACTTTTAACAAAACCATTTCTAAAGTCCAAGAAGATAATAATTATACTTTCTATAGTTTTAACAAACCTTTGATGCATACAAATGGACAGGGTTTTTTAGGTTTTTCATCTATCAATACTATTGATAGTACAGTTGCTGTAAAAAGTCAATCAAGACAACACTTTAGCATTTTTTTGGAAGGGTCAAAATGTAAGCTTCTTCCAGACACTCTTACAATGTCAATTAACAATAATGCAGTATCAAGCAGTATTAACTACTATTCAAGTAAATCCCTAAATAACACTTATAATGTATTAGTTGATTCTATAGTATCAACTGATATTTTAAACGATACTCGACAGGTAAAAAAATTACTGTCATACTCGAATTACTTGCTTCCTGAAAGAATAATCACACAAAACTGGTCGCATTATTCTAAGGAAGCTGAAACAATTGACAGTTTGACTTACTCCCATAACACTTCAAATGGAAGATGGTTTATTGGTCAGTTAACTCAGAAAAGAACCAGGCAGATTCGACCAGGTGTCAGTGATTATGCAAGAAAATTTGATTTTGAGTACTTCTCAACCAATGGAGCCTTGAAAGATGAATATACCCAGAGAGGAACTGCCAAGGAAGTGAAGAAAAGTTATGTTTATGATAATTATGGCAATGTCACTTCCATTACAACAGTAGCTTCATTTGATCAATATGATAATCGGTCCAGGACATCAGGAGTTATATACACTGCAGATGGGAGATTTCCTCTGACAAAAACAGATGTTCTGCAAAACACAGAATCTTTCGTTTATTCTGATGAGACAGGTTTGTTGCAGAGTCAGACTGATATTAATGGTTTTGTAACTAATTACTACTATGATGGTTTCGGCAGATTGAAGAAGACAATCTATCATGACAAAATGGAGGAAATGGCGAGTCTGTTCTGGACCGGGGACAATCCTTCTGCACCTTCGGGATCAACTTATTATTCTGTAAAACAAGCATCAGGAAGCGCTCCTGTAACTACTTACTATGATAAATTCGGTAAAGTGCTAAGAACCTCAACAATCGGACTGACCGGAAATATCGTGAACCAGGATAAACTATATGATTTTGCCCAAAGACCATGGAGGGAATCATTGCCATATTTCTCCGGATCCACTCCCCTTTGGAACACAACAGAATATGATGCTTACAACAGGGTTTCAAGTTTGCAGAATGCAGATGGCAGTTTTGCAACATATAGCTATGGTGTAAGAGAAGTTTCAGTAACAAGCGGTAAGACTGGTCATACCCAGAAAACTTCAAAGAAGACAAATTCTCTGGGAGAAACAATTGAGAGCATTGACAATGGCTTAAATAAAGTTATAACAAGGTATTATGCCTCGGGTTTGCCAAAAGAGATGCAGATAGATGGATCTACATTTAAGACCCAGTTTACGTACGATATCTATGGTAATCGCGATACAATTAATGATCCGGATGCCGGAAAAATAGTTAATGTTTATACGGCTTTGGGCAATCTTAAAAGTACAAAGGATAATAAAAACCAGGTAACAACTTACGAATACGATCTTGCAGGACGAGTAACATCTGAACAGATTAATGGCGTCTCAACTGTATATGCATACGATCAATCACTATTGGGTGTTACTAATTCTGTTAATTACAACAATGGATCTAATACTATATATTTTAATTACGATAGTGGCACCGGACAATTATTAAGCCAGACGGAGACAACACAGCAAAACGGAGTAAGCAAAGCGCTGACAACATGGTACACATACGATGCATTTGGAAGAATGAAAAACCAAAACTGGTCTACCGGCTACCAGGTATCAAAAACTTACAACGACAAGGGTTATCTGACAAAGATCAGCGATTCCGGCCATACCCTTTGGGAGGCAACTGCTGAGAATGCATTAGGACAGATCACATCATTCAACCAGGGGTCATATAACACTTCGGTGGCTTATAATGAATTTGGAGATTTACAGGGTATGTCAACAGCGGGTGTCAGAAACATGTCCTATGGTTTTGATGATCTTAAAAACCTGAATTTCAGGTTTGATAACCTCACAAATCAAAAGGAAGTCTTTATTTACGATAATCTGAACAGGCTAACAACAATTGAATATTATCACAATAATTCACATAACTCCTCCGGTGATAGGACAATGTACTACGATAATCTGGGCAACATAACCGGAAAAACAAAAATAGCGTCGCAGGGTGATATTAACTACGGGGAGGAAAATTATGGGCCTCATGCACTAACATCAATAGATAATGCAAGCTACTATCCTTTAAGACAATTAATTACATATACCCCATTTAACAAGATATTTTCAATAACCGACACACTTCCTGATAATTCATTAAGAAACCTTGTCCTTACTTATGGTATTGATGAACAAAGGAAGAAAACAGTATATACACATAACTCAACAACAATAACAAAGTACTTTTTTGGCGACTACGAAGAAGTAAACAATGGCAGTACGACAAACAAGTACTTTTTTGTAAGCTCGCCAACAGGCATCTGTGCAATTTACTTTATTGAAGGCGCCAATCCAGGCAAATTATATTATACCTTTACTGATCATTTAGGTTCTTTGACAGAGCTTGTTGATGCTTCAACAGGCGCAGTAACACGGCAAAGCTTCGATGCCTGGGGCAATAAGCGCGATGTTTCTGACTGGACAATCCCTGCGACATACAACCTCTTTGCAGACAGGGGTTTTACAGGCCACGAGCACCTCGAGGAGTTTGAGCTTATAAACATGAATGGCAGGGTATATGATCCTGCCCTGGGAAGATTTCTCTCTCCCGATCCCTATGTCCAGATGCCCGATCTCTCTCAGAGCTTTAACAGGTATAGTTATTGTATAAACAATCCCCTTAAATATACTGATCCTAGTGGAGAATTCTGGTGGATGGCTATTGGGTTTGCTTTAATGCAAGCTGATATTGCTGGAAATGCTGCAAAAAATGATGGTGGTAATTATTGGTGTGGTTTTGGCAAAAGTATTGGTGTTTCAGCAATACAAGTTGGAATCACTCTTGGAGTAGGTAGTCTTGTTAATGTAATACCGATAGGGAGCAGTCCATTTATAAGCGCATTAAAAGATGGCACATCAGCTTTCTTGTCAACAGCAATAAACTCAGGAATTAATTCCTATGCTTATCAAAACGATTTTAATGTAAATTGGAAAGCATCCGCTTTTTCAGGAGCAATTGCATTTGGCTTATCCAGCTTGATTAGAACACAAAGTATTTCTGAAGCTGAAAGAATCCCAAATAGTGCAGGGACAATGAAGTCGGAAAGTTATGTCGAATCGTATATAAAGAATGAAGTTGGTTATGGAGAAGGCGACTGGGACATTAGAGATATAAACCTGAAAAAGCCCGGATACTTAATGCTTGATAGGTTAAAAGGAGCTTGGTACCGGATTAAGGATGGAGAGCGAGTATACGTTGGTGGAGTAACAAAACCTGCTTATTTTGGTGGAGTGAAAATATCAATTTCTCCGAATTCTACAATGAATGATCTTTCACTTCATTATGTTGCTCGACATGAGCTGATTCATGCATTTCATTATTTTCTAGGATTGGACAAAATTTACCCAAATTTTAAATCATATTCGGATAATGCTGCATATGAAGATGGGAGATTGTTTCTACGAAATGTTCCATATATAAATAACTCGGCTGGTTGGACCAAAATTAGATTAGGAATTATCAAGGCATTGGAAAATGATTTCCCATTCTCAAATGACGATTTTGTTATTCCCAGGGGTCTTAAGTTTTATAATCCTTAAAGATTCAATATGAGAAGAAAAGCTTATTTTATTATTTTGTCTTCATTAATAATGACAACTCTATTTCTATTATTCCGATATGGATACTTTTTTAAATACAATAGATATACGGCTATCAGAGATGTTAAAAAAGGTAATATTCAAATAATATTATTTGCCGATCTACACGGGACACGATCGGAGGAAAGAGTTTATTCAGAACATGATGTGAAAGTCCAAAAAATTAAGCCTACCAACTACAATTGGAGAGGGATTTATATCTACAATGAGATAATGAATAAAGAGTTGAAAAGGAATATGGACAGTATCAATTACCTTAAATTGAAAGAAGACTTACATTCATTAGGAGAAGGAGAACTTTTTTAGACAATCTAATTGAAGGCACCAATCCCGGCAAATTATATTATACCTTTACTGATCATTTAGGTTCTTTGACAGAGCTTGTTGATGCTCCAACAGAAGCAGTAACACGGCAAAGCTTCGATGCCTGGGGCAATAAACGCGATGAAGCGAATCTTTCCTTAATTGAAAACAATTTGCTTCAAAAATTAGTGTCCAGTTAGGGATATAATATCGGTAGAAACCGGAGCCCGGAATAGAAATTAAGTGCCGTCAGGCACGATATCATTTGTGTCCACAGGCTTAAAAATATATCTGTCTTCATAGTCAATACCAAAATCTCTTAATAATTCAATATATTCCTCTGAAAAGGATTTCCTTCTATGATGTATAACCTGAT
>DATALD010000107.1:0-1777 GCA_036261255.1 Bacteroidales bacterium | reverse complement strand
TTTTGCAATACCTGCTTCGGCTCGTTTTTCAAGCAGATATGTATATACTGTATTGTTCAGGTCAAATTTCCGTTGTATGCCGATAAGATTTCTTTCTGTCGTAGGTAGTTTCCTTATCTGTCTTTCAATATCTGATATTTTGCTGTTTTCTTCATTAATTGAACGTGAAAGCGAAGACATTCCGTTATTCACATTCTCCCTCAGAGCTGACTTTGTCTCCTTTATTCTGGCATCCAATAAATTTGCGAGTGGCTGATCAAGGTTTAGATTAAATCCTATAGTCTCTTTTTCATTCTGGAGCATTGAAAGATCGTTTACAAGCTTTATAAGAACCTGGTCCGTTATGCCCATCAATGCAGGAGAAATAATACTTTCACCTCCACCGGCGCCGTTAAGATATTCAGAAAGGTACCTGTAATACTGAAGCTGCAGTCCGAGAGTCGCCTTAATGTTTTCGGAAGATGTAAGCTTATTCTGAATATTTGCACCTTCCCGGCTGAGATCAAAAAAATTGTTAGCAAGCCTGTACTTTTCAAGATTACTTTCAGCCTGGCCTAAAGAATCAGAGATAATTCCAAGCTGATCATCAATGAATTTCAATGTTTTTGCCGCAGTCTCATTTTTAATTACAAGGCCATACTCGAGATACACTTCCATAAGCTTATTAAGATAATCAGCCTCCTGCTCCGGGACAAACCCTGATATCGACAGTGTAACTAAGGAAGCATCCTTTTCTATAGGTGAGACAGCCAGCCTGTTTCTGTAGCTATTAGCAAGCGTTGCAGGATCCTCGAACCAGAAATAATATTTGTTTGATTTCCCCTTATCAAATGCATTGCTGCCGTAAAACCGGGACTCCAATGAAAAATCAAAACCTCTTTCATTGAATCTTTCACCAAAAGCCATTTCCCTGCTGAATTCTGCTGAATCTTTAAATGAAATTACATATTTGCTCTCTGAAACAATACTAATATTCACTCTCTTACCCGTTGTCTGATCTCCAAGAGAATGGTATTTTACAGTAAACGGAGCCGATTTATAAATACGACTTTCGACAATACCTCTTCGTCCAATTCCAACTATAGATACATCAAAATCTTTCAGGGCCTGCATTACCTGGTAATTAAGGCTTAAAGATTTTAATATTCCCATTTCGTTTTTAAGGTTCTGTTGCCTCCTGAAGATATCGCCGCCGGGAATAACACTCTCTACATTGCTGCTCATGCTCCCGACCTGGTCATCGCGTATAAGCAATGTTGAAGAAACTGTGTAAACCTTTTCGGAATACCTGTTTATTCCATAAGCTATTGTCAAAGCAATGAACAATGCTCCTGCAAACCAGTACCAGTTGCTCAGGAATAATGAAATGTACCGCTTGATGTCGATGGTTTCTTCTTCGGGATAGAAGTCGGGGGTGTTTGAGTTGACCATACTTTGGGGGGTTAGTTGGTGTTCGGTATTCGGTATTCGGTATTCAGTTTTGTTAACCGATTACTGATTACTGATTACTGATTACTTCAGTATTCGGTATTAGGTATTCAGTATTCAGAATTCAGTATTCAGTGTTCGGTATTCAGTTTTGTTAACCGATTACTCATTACCGATTACTGATTACCGATTACCGATTACTGATTATTGATTACCGATTTTGCGATTTACAGAACAACTTGGATTTATCAATCATTGATTGAAGCATTTTACCAATTTGTTCACATTCAGAAATCAGTTCGGTTTTTTGAGTATTATTTATATATCCAGATTCATCGGCTACTTCAAT
>DATALD010000103.1:0-2881 GCA_036261255.1 Bacteroidales bacterium | reverse complement strand
ACCCGCCAATGTGATTCCCGGCACAATCCACTTTGCATTTATATACGGCATTCTGAAACGACCATCTTCTCTTTTTCCGGTTTCCCTTGGAAGCAATAGTATTCCTCCGCACACAAGCACGAAAGCGAAAAGAGTTCCGATGCTTGTAAAATCAAGAACAAGCTTCTCATCTGTGAATAATATAGGAATACCCACAACGAGTCCTGTAATTATTGTTGCAAAGCCCGGAGTCTTGTATTTCGGATGTATTGAAGAAAACTTCTTTGGCATAAGCCCGTCGCGGCTCATGCTCATCCAGATCCTGGGTTGTCCCATCTGGTAGACGAGTAAAATACCCGTCATTGCGATAACTGCTCCTATTGAAACAATAAGAAGCATCCATTTCATGCCTTTTAGCTTGAAAATCTCAGCCAGGGGATCACTCACTCCCATGTCCTTATACGATGCCATACCGGTAATGATAAGAGCAAGCACCATGTAAATAACCGTACATATAACCAGAGCATATATCATCGAGCGCGGAAGATCGCGCTGGGGATTTTTCGTCTCTTCGGCCAGTGTCGAAATAGCGTCGAAGCCGATATATGCGAAGAATACTGCAGATACACCGGCCATTACACCTCCGAAACCGTTTGGCATGAATGGCGTCCAGTTATTTATATCAATGTGAAACAATCCAACACAGATAACAAGTGCAATGATTGCGAGCTTTGTCATCACCATCGTATTGCTCATGTTTCTCGATTCCCTTGTGCCGATGTAAACAAGGCTTGTAAGCAGTATATTTATTGCAACTGCAGGAAGGTCAAAGATAATCCTCATCCCTCCTATAACAGGAGCATTCATCCAGGCTGTCAGCCCTTCACCGGCAGTGTTTGACAGAAATGCCTGGTGCGCACTCCTGTAATTTGTCGTGAGCCATTCAGGTATTCCGGGTATAAGGTTTGTGAAATAGCCACTCCATGAGAATGCCACATATATATTCCCGATTGAATACTCCATAATAAGCGCCCATCCGATTATCCAGGCGAAAAGCTCACCGAAAGTAATATATGCATAAGTATAAGCGCTTCCCGCGATGGGGACCCGTGAGGCAAATTCGGCGTAACACATTGCTGTAAATCCACATGCTATTGCACAGATTGCATAAAGAAAAATCACCCCCGGCCCCCCTGAGAAGCATGCATTTCCTATTGCGCTGAATACCCCTCCCCCTATTATTGCGGCTATACCAAAGAAAGTAAGATCCTTTACAGACAAAAGACGGTTCATGCCTGAATTGTGACCATCCTCATCTGCTGCCAGTACAGATTTCCTGCGAAATATAGAATTCAATTGTTATTTTATTAACAGTAATTATGATCTTCTTCAACTATATCACTAAAGAACTTAATTATCAAATCCAACTTCCTTCCCCGTCATTTTTATTCTTCCTGTCAGCACCTGCGTGAACTGAGGATCAAGATAACCTTTGAATCCCGGTTGTTTTCCGCCAACTGAAATGCTGAAATATCCGGGTTCAATTACTCGTTTATTTTTATCATTTATTATTGAGAATTGTCTTGGTTCAAGTGTAAATTCAACATTTTTTGATTCACCTGGCTTCAGAAATACTCTTGAAAACCCTTCAAGCTGGTGTATTGGTCTTGGCGTAGAAGCTTTTTCATCTGTAAGGTACAGCTCTACAACTTCATCTCCTTCCACTTTGCCTGTATTTGTAACAGAAACCTTAACCCTGATTTTCTCACCTGCAACAGCTTTTTCAGGTATCGAAAGATTGCTGTAAGCAAATGTTGTATAGCTTAATCCATACCCGAAAGGATAAAGAGGCTCCTTCCTGAAGAACCTGTATGTCTTTCCTTCCATATCATAATTCTCGAATGCAGGAATCTGATCAACCGATTTGTAATATGTAACAGGGAGCCTTCCGGCGGGATTATAATCTCCAAAAATCACATCAGCAACGGCATTTCCACCCTGCTGACCTCCATAACCTGCCAGCAGAATTGCAGAGGCTTTCTCCTGTGCATTATTAACGGATAATGCACCGCCGTTTGTCAGGACAACAATAACAGGCTTACCTGTGGCAACAACAGCATCAAGGAGTTGCTCCTGTACAGCGGGAAGATCAAGGTTTGTGCGATCGCCTCCGCTGAATCCATCGATTTTTATCGGCATCTCTTCACCTTCAAGCCGCTGGGAAAGACCGAGAACAAGAACAACAGCATCAGCTTTATTTGCTGCTGCAACTGCATCTTTAAGGATATCAGGCCGAGGCGGAGCCCATAATAGCTTCATGCCTGCATCACCTGCATAATTTTTATAAAGAACTTCGATCTTATATTTTTTCCCGGCTTCAAGTTCCGCCTGAGCTTCGGTATGAAAGGCGTGGTGCTCATTCCTGAAATTGATGATTCTTTTGCCGTCAAGAAAGATCTCGTAAGCCGATGATCCCCAACCTCCTATATAATAAGTTCCTGTCTTGTCAGGTACTATGTATGTTGTCCATTTCACACCGAAATCATCATCAGGCATATCTGGTTTTGGGGAGAGATGTTCCCAGTAAAAATTAACATTATCATCAATCCTTTTAAAATCAGGCTCTCCCTTCATGTCCCTGTTATTGAAATATTCTCCAAGGACGCCCTGCTTACCATCGGGTGTAAGGAGATATCTTGAAGGAATTGGAACAAGATTGTGAATACTCTCGGCAAGATCGCTTCCTTCTGCATAAATAATCTTCGTTGCAGGTGCAACCTTCATTCTAATACCTTCAAGAATTGTAACTGGATCTTTTGGGATACCGTTATAATTTCCAATCAACGATTCAAAATTATCTGCATTCGGACCGATTACAGCAATCGTTTTTATCTCTTTTGAG
>DATALD010000034.1:0-51201 GCA_036261255.1 Bacteroidales bacterium | reverse complement strand
ACACCCGGAATTTCAATCGGGTATTGAAAACCGAGGAAGATTCCTTCTTTTGCCCTGTCTTCGGGAGGCATTCCAAGAAGATCATTACCAAGGTATTCAACAGAACCATTATTTATCTCAACAAGCTGCCTTCCGGCAAGGACTGAAGCAAGCGTGCTTTTACCTGAACCATTGGGGCCCATTATTGCATGAACTTGACCAGGTTTAACTTCAAGACTTACACCCTTTAAAATGTTCTTCCCTGCAATGGAGGCTTTTAAATTTTTTATAACAAGCATATCGTGAAAATAACTAAATACTAACCAACACTACCTTCGAGACTTATCTGCAAGAGCTTCTGGGCTTCAACGGCAAATTCCATCGGAAGCTTATTAATGACCTCCCTTGCATAACCATTGACAATGAGACCAATGGCATCTTCTGTTGAGATGCCTCGCTGGTTGCAATAGAATATCTGGTCCTCGCCTATCTTCGAGGTGGTAGCTTCATGTTCAACAATTGCTGACTGGTTATCAACTTCAAGATACGGAAATGTATGGGCGCCGCATCTATCACCAAGCAGAAGTGAATCACATTGTGAGAAGTTCCTTGCATTTGATGCATTTTTTAAAACCTTTACAAGTCCCCTGTAACTGTTCTGCCCCTTACCTGCAGAAATGCCTTTCGATACTATTGTGCTCTTCGTGTTCTTACCAATGTGTATCATCTTTGTTCCGGTATCGGCCTGCTGATGATGATTTGTCACTGCTACTGAGTAAAACTCACCTACTGAATTATCACCTCTTAATATGCACGATGGATATTTCCAGGTGATTGCGGAGCCGGTTTCAACCTGTGTCCAGGATATCTTTGAGTTTTCACCTTTGCACATTCCCCGTTTAGTGACGAAATTAAAGACACCGCCTTTACCTTCCTTATCTCCGGGATACCAGTTTTGTACTGTTGAATATTTTACTTCTGCATTTTTCTCTGAAATTATTTCCACGACAGCTGCATGTAGCTGATTCTCGTCACGCATTGGAGCTGTGCATCCTTCAAGGTAGCTGACATAAGCTTCCTCATCCGCGATGAGAAGAGTTCTTTCAAACTGACCGGTATTGGCCTGGTTAATCCGGAAATATGTTGAAAGCTCCATAGGGCATCTGACCCCTTTGGGAATATAACAGAACGAGCCATCGCTAAAGACTGCTGAATTAAGTGTTGCGAAAAAATTGTCGGTATGTGGAACAACGGAGCCGAGATATCTCTTTACGAGATCAGGATATTCCTTTACTGCTTCGCTGAATGAACAGAAGATAATCCCTAGCTCGGCAAGTGTCTCCTTGAAAGTAGTTTTTACAGATACGCTGTCAATTACTGCATCAACAGCTACACCGGCAAGATGTTTCTGTTCCGTAAGCGGAATACCAAGTTTATCGAATGTTTTTCTAAGCTCAGGATCAACATCATCAATGCTGTTAACAAGTGATCTTTTTTTCGGGGCTGCATAATAAATAATATCCTGGTAATCAATCGATGGTATCTTAAGATTCGGCCATGTTGGCATCTTCATTGTCAACCAGTGCCGGTATGATTTAAGTCTGAATTCCAAAAGCCAGGCTGGTTCTTCTTTTTTTGCCGAGATTGTTCTTATCACATCTTCATTGAGACCTTTTGGAATAAGTTCCATCTCAATATCAGAATGAAAACCATACTTGTACTCGGTGTTTGTTACTTCGTCTAATATTTTATCCTGATCTTTCTCCATGTTCAAAATTTCAACGTTTCAACGTTTCAGGGTTTCAGGGTTTCAAGGTTTCATCGTTCAATCTGTATAGGAATCCTGAATCTTTGAAACTTTGAAACAGTTATTCTTTCTTTATATTTAATCTAAATAAACAGTGCAAAAATATAAAATTTACATGATTATTAATGCATTTAAAGGAATGGTTTGTGATGTGATAACAATAATGATTATTTACACCCTCTGAAAATAAAAAAATCATACCTTCGCGGGTTTGAAACATTGACTTAATAATTAAACAATTTCCATGAAGAACTCTCTTTCGACCTTTGTAAGCTTACATAGCAGAAAGCTTATTTTCTTCCTCATATTGATTATTGCTCCTGCCACACTTTTCGGCGCCGACGGATCAGTCCCCCAAATTGGCCCTGTCAGGGTTGAGTTTATAATCTTTGGCCTTATACTTCTTGGTGTAGCTTTATTCCATAAACATACATTCTGGGTTGCAGTAATTGGTTTAACAGTTCTCCTTACATTCAAACTCCTATTTGATCCCGGTTTCCATCTTCTCGAACATTTGTTCGGGGAAAATGATCTTAGCCAGCAGCTGTTGGACAAACATCTACGACAGGGTGAATGGGGAATTCTCCTGAACCTCCTGGGCTTGCTGCTTGGATTCGCAATACTCTCAAAGATTTTTGAAGAATCAGGTGTTCCTGATGTACTTCCGAAATACCTTCCTGATGACTGGAAAGGTCCATTTGTATTATTAATATTCGTTTTCGTATTATCATCTTTCCTTGACAATATTGCTGCCGCGCTTATAGGTGGAACAATTGCACTTGTCGTTTTTAAAAAGAAGGTTTACATTGGTTATATAGCTGCCCTTGTAGCCGCAAGTAATGCAGGAGGAAGCGGTAGTGTTGTCGGAGATACCACAACAACAATGATGTGGATCGATGGAGTGAGCGCTTTCAATGTTCTGCATGCTTATGTTGCAGCGGCAGTTGCCATGATATTCTTTGCCTGGTTTGCTTCACACCAGCAGGATAAATACCAGAGAATTCAGCAGGATGCAAATGTCACTGTAAAAGTTGACTGGTGGAAAATATTCAATGTAGGCCTTATTCTCGCAGGTGCAATCATATCTAATATTATTTATGATATGCCTGCCCTGGGCGTCTGGATAGCAATAATTATTGGAGCAATGATAAGACCTGTTCCATGGCACGAAGTACCGGCTTCAATAAAAGGGACAGTGTTTCTTCTCTGCCTTGTTATGGCAGCATCAATGATGCCTGTGGAGGAACTGCCGAATGCTTCATGGGGTACAGCCTTTGCCCTTGGTTTTCTGTCATCAGTATTTGATAATATCCCCCTTACAAAGCTTGCTCTCGACCAGGGTCATTACGACTGGGGTATGCTCGCCTATACTGTTGGCTTCGGTGGGTCAATGATATGGTTCGGCTCCTCAGCTGGTGTTGCTATCACAAATAAATTCCCTGAAGGAAGAAATGTTATTGAATGGGTTAAGAAAGGATGGCACGTTGCAGTTGCTTACATAATTGGATTCTTTACACTTTACCTTATCCTTGGCTGGGAACCAGCTGACACAAAGGAACATAAAATAATCAACTGTCCAGTGCCGGGATGTCCAATGGTTAACCAGGAGGAAGCAATGCTTAACGCTAAACCATTTGTTATAAAACCTTAAAAAGCAAAGAGGAAATATAATTAATACGATAACGGAATGAATCTGTTTGGCAACATTATCTGGCTCATTTTTGGTGGGATCATTATTGCCATCCAATATTTTATTGGCAGCCTTGTACTGATTATAACAATTGTCGGAATACCTTTCGGAATACAGACGTTAAAAATGGGAGCGCTTGCCTTATGGCCATTTGGCAGGAACACCCAGGTGCATTCAAGGGCGTCAGGTTGTCTTTACATCCTGATGAACGTAATATGGCTTCTCTGTGGCGGACTCTGGATTGCAGTGAGCCATGCTGTGTTTGGCTTGTTCCTGTGTATAACTATTATTGGTATTCCATTTGGCATGCAGCATTTTAAACTCACATCAATTGCACTATCCCCATTTGGGAGGGATATTATAAGTGTATAAATTAGTAGTTTTAATGGAGAATAGTCAACATACACCTATTAGTAAGCTTGGCAAGTTCGGGCTTATAAGTCACCTCGGGAAGACAGCAAGGAAGGAAAATAAATCGACAATTACAGGCATTGGCGACGACTCTGCGGTTATTAATAATGGCAATAGGTTAACTCTTGTATCTACAGACCTGTTCCTTGAAGGGATCCATTTCAACCTTATATATACACCACTGAAACACCTAGGTTACAAAGCTGTCATCAGAGGTATTTCAGACATATATGCTATGAATGGCAAGCCGGAGCAGATACTAACAGGGATAGGAATAAGCTCTCGTTTCTCTATTGAACAAGTCGATGAGATATATGAAGGTATAAGGATGGCCTGCGATAAATATGGAGTTGATCTTGCAGGAGGCGATACGACAAGCTCACTGACGGGATTGACGATATGCATCACAGCAACAGGGTCGGCTTCTTCAGAAAACATTGTAAGAAGAACAGGATCAAAATCAAATGACCTGATCTGTGTAACAGGTGATCTTGGCGCTGCATATATGGGATTGCAATTGCTTGAGAGGGAAAGGAAGCTGTTTGAGAAAGACAAATCTTTCCAGCCCGATCTTTCAGGTTATGAATATGTTGTAGGCAGACAGCTGAAGCCTGAGTTCCCAGCTAAAGTTTTGGATCTGCTGTGTAATACAGGTATAATTCCTACAGGCATGCTCGATGTCTCAGACGGTCTTGCATCAGATCTGCTTCACTTATGCAAATTATCTGGCACTGGTTGCAGAATTTTCTCAGAAAAGATTCCAATTGACTATGAGACATCAAAGGTCGCCGAAGAGTTCAACCTCGATCCACTGACTCCTGCCCTTAATGGCGGTGAAGACTATGAGCTCCTGTTCACTGTCCCATTAAACGAACTTGAAAAGGTTGGCAAAATAGAAGATATTAAAGTCATTGGTCACATGACCGATATCGAATCCGGCTATGTTCTTGTTGGATCAGGAGGAACAGAAATAAACATCTCAGCTCAGGGCTGGCCATCTGGGACATGAATTATCTTGCCCTTATAACACCTCTTTCAGAGTTTTCGAAAAAGCCAATAATGTAATCCCTGTCTTCAGAATGTTTAAATTCGTTTCGTATGAATTCAACAGCCTGTGTAAAATTCATACCTTTCTGATAGATTGCCCGGTACATATCATGGATCTCGTCAATCCTTTCTTTTGAGAAACCTCTGCGGGTAAGTCCAACAGTGTTCAATCCCATATATGATAGGGGTTCCCTATCGGCAAGGACAAAAGGAGGAACATCGATCCTTACCTTTCCGCCACCTCCTACAAACACATGAGCTCCAATCCTTACAAACTGGTGAACAAGCGTACCCCCGCTCAGTATAGCATAATCGTGAACTTTAACTTCGCCTGCCAGTCCTGTTCCATTGCCAATAATACAATTATTGCCTATTGCACAATCGTGACCAATGTGCGATAATGCCATCAGGAGGCAATCGTGGCCAACAGTTGTTTTTCCGGCTGCTGCTGTTCCCCTGTTTACTGTTGCCCCTTCGCGTATTGTTGTGTTATCACCTATTTCTACAGTAGTTTCTTCTCCCCTGAATTTCAAATCCTGAGGTATACCTGAAACAACTGCGGTAGGAAATATTCTGCACTTCTTTCCTATTCTTGCGCCGTACATTACAGTTGCATGAGGACCGATCCATGTTTCGTCACCTATTTCAACATTAGGACCTATGTAGGCAAAAGGTTCTACTTTAACATTTTTACCCAGCCTGGCATCCGGGTCCACATAAGCAAGATTTGAGATCATTTGTGCTATTTATTTTTAATAACCTGTGCAGTCATTTCACCTTCAAGCGCCAGATTGTTACCGACAAAAGCTTGTCCGAACATTGATACAATGCCCCTGCGAATTGGTTCTAACAACTCCATTTTAAGGATGACAGTATCACCTGGCACAACTTTATGCTTGAATTTAACTTTGTCTATTTTTAGAAAATAAGTTGAATATTTTTCAGGCTCTTCAACAGTGCTGAGAACGAGCAAGCCTCCCGTCTGGGCCAGGGCTTCAACCATCAGAACTCCTGGCATTACAGGTTCTTCAGGAAAGTGCCCCTGGAAAAATGACTCATTGAAAGTGACATTTTTTATCGCGACTATAGAATTTTCATCAAGAGAAATGACTTTATCGACAAGCAAAAAAGGATATCTGTGTGGAAGACGTCTCTTTATGTCTTCAATTGTATAAACCGGGGTTGCTGAAGGATCATAAACAGGAATGTTCTTCTTCGAAGCTTTTTTCATCTCCTGCCTTATAAGCTTTGCAAGTCTTGTATTTGCAGCATGGCCAGGCCTTGTGGCCACAATTTTACCCTTGATTGGCATCCCGACAAGAGCTATATCACCCATTATGTCAAGTAATTTATGACGGGCGGGTTCATTCGGGTAACGTAGTTCTGTATTATTCAGAACACCTGCAACATGGTTGTTTATTCCGGGCCTGTTAAAAAGGGTGGCAATCCTGTCAATCTCTTCCTGTCCTACTTCCTTCTCAAGTATTACAATTGCATTATCAAGGTCGCCTCCTTTGATCCTGCCCATTTTAAATAGTGGCTCAAGTTCATGGAAAAATACGAATGTCCGGCTTCTGGCGATGTCCTTCTCAAAATCTTTTACTGAATCGAGTATAGAATATTGGTTCCCCAGGATTTTTGAATTATAATCAATGAGAACGTTTATACTGAGGTGATCGTCAGGATAAATGATGAGGTCGACACCATGTTCTTCTTCAGAATACGTAATTTTATTTTTTATTACAAAGTAATTCCTGTCTTCTTTCAGCTCGATGATACCTGCTTCTTTTATAGCCTCAACAAATTTCCAGGCTGATCCTCCCATAATAGGAGCTTCAGGCCCATTAAGTTCGATTAATGCATTATCAACCTGCAGACCATATAATGCTGCAAGAACATGCTCAACAGTTGCGACAGAAGCATTGTTCTGAACAAGTGTTGTGCCGCGTGCTGTATCAGTAACATTCTCTGCAAGTGCATCTATTATTGGCTTTTCAGGAAGATCAATTCTGCAGAATTTGTAGCCGTGGTTTGCAGGAGCTGGTTTAAAGGTTATTGTTACGTTAATACCAGTATGTAATCCTTTGCCGGTAAGACTAATTTCCCTGGCAAGGGTCTTTTGTTTTTCAGTCATCAGTAGATCTTTAAAAAATTCCCTGCTGCAAAAGAATAAAAAAATCTCAAATTATAAAGCAACTTTTTCACAGGGATTAATTGAAATGGCAATTAAATTATAAATAAAGCTGTCTGTTTGTCATTTAATTGATTCAATATCCTTCTCCATTTTATCAATTCGTGACTTCAGTTCAGGAAGCTTTCTGAAGACAACAGAACATTTCAAATACTGCTTGGCATCCATTGAAGGAGAGCCAAGAATTGTTGTATTCACATCCTTGATATCTCCAAGGATTCCTGCCTGGGCGCCAATTTTTGTTCCATCAGCAATTTTAAGATGTCCGGCAATCCCAACCTGCCCTCCAAACATACAGTTGCTGCCTATTTTAGTCGAGCCCGAGATGCCAACCTGCGCTGCCATTACCGTATTCTCACCAACTTCAACATTATGTGCTATCTGGATAAGGTTATCTAATTTTGTTCCTTTCCTTATTATTGTTGACCCCATTGTTGCCCGGTCTATCGTAACATTCGCTCCGATTTCAACATTATCTTCAAGAACAACATTTCCGAGTTGTGGAATCTTGCCGTAAGAAGTGTCAGCCTGCGGTGCAAATCCAAAACCATCGCTTCCAATAACTGATCCTGCATGGATAGTACAATTATTTCCTATCACACACTCGTGGTAAATAGTAACCCGGTGATATAGAGTGCAGTTCTGACCAATACGCGAATTATCGCCAAGATGTACATGCGGGTATACTGAGCTCCCGTTCCCTATTACACAGTTTTCCCCAATATACACATAAGGGCCAACATAGACATCACTGCCCACTTTTGAGGAAGGTTCAATAATCGCCGAAGGATGGATTCCCTTCTTCTTTGGCCGGGCTTGTTCGGCCAAGCGTAAAAGAGATGCGAAGGCATCATAAGCATTATCAACCCTTATAAGTGTAGCATTTATTGCTGCAGAAGGCTTGAAATCACGGTTCACCAGAACAATTGACGATTTAGTTGTATATATGTATTGTTCATACTTAGGATTTGCAAGAAAAGAGATAGCTCCGGGAAACCCTTCTTCTATTTTGGCTATTGTATTAACCTTTTCTCCGGGATTACCTTCTATTTCTCCATTAAGAAACCCTGCTATTGTTGCGGCATCAAATTCCATTTTTTGTTTTTTTAAAAAAGTATGTCAATTATTCCTGTATTCCTTTGGATAACACAGGTAGTATTTTGTAAGTCTTTCAGAAATAAAATTATGATCGAACATATCACTAACAGATGAAATATCGGCAATATTTCCGTTTTTCAAAAGTATCTTAACCTCAGGTGCATCAGGAGTAAAAGGCATATTCGAGATGCTTCCCGAGAAAGAATAATATGCTGCGAGTTCCTTATCAATACACAATTTTTTCTGTATTGTCTCTGTAATCTGTTCAATCCGGCCCGGGTTAAAAGGATCATTCTGCAATTCTATTGCAAACAAATCGCGATTAATAAGCCTCAAGGAAAGATCTGCCAGTGTTCTGTCATTGTTGTCAGCCCAGCATTTGGCAGAAATAACTATATCATTATCATCCAGTTTAGTGAAGAGATTAGCAATATGCCCGGGTGTAAAAAGTCCATCTTTTGTAAGGTCTTGTGGACCAAAATTATTATAGAGAAAAAACCTTAAGGCAGGGGTTGAATAGATATCATGATTTGTCATTGCAAGTTCTCTCGCCCTTTTAAGCACTTTAACAAGAAGGCTTTCTGCTGACAGAACAGTTTTATGCATATAAACCTGCCAGTACATTAATCTTCGGGCAATAAGAAACTTCTCAAGAGAGTATATTCCTTTTTCGTCTATTACAAGCCTGTCGTCAACAACATTTAACATCCTTATTATCCTGTCAGAGCTTATCGAACCCTCAACAACGCCTGTAAAAAAGCTGTCTCTTCTCAGGTAATCCAGCCTGTCAGTATCTACCTGTCCTGAAATAAGTTCATGAAAAAATTTCCGATGATATGTATCATTGAACATCTCAAGTGAAAGGCTTAACCTTCCGTTGAACTCATCATTTAGTTTTTTCATAATGAGCAACGATAAATCCTCGTGGCTTATTCCGCTGATTATTGATGTTTCAAGAGCGTGTGAGAATGGTCCGTGGCCGCAATCATGAAGAAGAATTGCTATACTTGCTGCTTCATCTTCTTCAGGAGTTATTTTAACACCCTTCCTGCTAAGAGTTTCCAGAGCAAGGCTCATAAGATGCATTGCTCCTATCCCATGCTGAAAGCGCGTATGACAGGCTCCGGGGTAAACAAAGCTTGTAAGCCCAAGCTGCTTTATATTCCTTAACCTTTGATACCATGGATGTTCTATCAGATCGAAAATGATATCATGCGGGATGCTTATAAAACCGTACACCGGGTCGTTGATAATCTTCCTCTTGTTTTTCTGGTAAGCCATCCAATTATTATAATAATGCAAAAATATGAATTAATTTCTGTTTGCAACAGAAACAAAATGCCCGGCTCTTTTCATTCATTGTTTTGGAAACTCAAAATCAATTATTAACTTTGTATTTCAAAGTACTTTTATTTACAATGTTATGAGAAGTGTATTCAAAGACTAAAAAATCAAAAAAAAGAGTTAAAGAATAAACAAAATAGAATATTTAATGCAACATTTGGATTATTATCCGTCTTTTGAAAGTCAAAACCAAACAATAATTGGAGTATTATCCACAACAACAAGCTATCTATGAAGATTGAGATTAAGGGTTTAAACATGATTTATGATAATGGTAATCAGGCCCTTAAAGATATAAACTTAAGTTTCGGAAATGGTATGTTCGGCCTTCTTGGCCCGAATGGCGCCGGGAAGTCAAGCCTGATGAGGATACTTGTCACGTTAATGAAACCTTCATCGGGAAGTGTTTTTGTAAACGGGCTAGACATTCAGAAAAACAGGAAAGAGATAAGAAAAATGCTTGGTTACCTGCCTCAGGATTTCAGGTTTTTCAGTTCACTTAAGACATGGGAATTTCTCGATTATTCAGGTTCATTAGCCGGGTTGAAAAACAGGAAAGAGAGAATTAAAGCAGTAGATGGATTGCTTGACCAGGTTGGATTGCTCGAAGTACGCGACAGACAGGCAAACAGGTTATCTGGAGGAATGAAACGTCGCCTTGGTATTGCTCAGGCTTTAATTGGGAATCCAAGCATTATTATTGTTGATGAGCCCACAACGGGTCTGGATCCTGATGAAAGGATAAGGTTTCGTAATATACTTTCGCAACTTAGTCAGAATGATGTAACAATAATACTATCTACCCATATTGTCGGAGACATATCATCAACATGCCAGGGAATGGCTCTGCTAAACAGGGGACAACTAGTGTTCTCCGGTTCGCCTGAATCGCTTGTAAATACGGCTGAAGGGCATGTATTTAAATTGTACCTAAGTACAGCTGATTATGAAAGCGTGAAAGAAAAGTACAACATAATTTCAACTATACCTTCGGAGACAGGATGGGAAGTTCAGATTGTTTGTGACAACCCTCCTGAATTTCAATCTGACCAAATCATTCCAAATATTGAACATGCCTATGTATATTATATGGAACATAAGCTTCAAACCTACACAAGAGATTAAGAATTCATGTTATCACTTCATTATATAAGTACAGTTGCCAGGTATGAAGCCCGGATACTAAGAAGAAGCTGGTTTTTCAGACTGTTTTCTATCGGCGCTCTTTTCATTTTATCGATGATGAACCTTGCGATCTTCTCTCCTATCGGGGATGAAGATTGGGACCTGATTTCAATTCCTTCATCAGTGCCTTTGCTAAATCTGTACCTTCTAAACATCGGACAGGCTGTAGTTATCATATTTCTCGCAGCAGATTTCCTGAAAAGAGACAAGAAAATAGACACAAACGAAGTTCTTTATACCCGTCCAATGTCTAATCTCGAATATGTACTCGGGAAAAGCTGGGGAATATTGAGGCTTTTTCTTGGGCTCGATATTATTGCTTTGCTTATTGCTCTCCTGATGAATATTATTTCAACAAGGATGACAGTTGACATTTTGTCGTATTTCCAGTATCTTCTTATTATAACAATTCCCACAATTGTTTTTAGCCTCGGTTTGTCATTCCTGTTGATGTCTGCAATAAAGAACCAGGCAGTTACATTCCTTGTATTGCTTGGCATTGCTGCCATCGACATGTTTTTCCTATGGCACAAGGCAGGATCTATTTTTGACTACATGGCTTTCGGTCTTCCTGTTTTCAAGTCTGGAGTGATTGGTTTCGATAATCTATACCTTATAATAAATCAAAGGCTCATTTATTTCGGCCTGGGGATGGCAATGGTTTTTGCAACAGTAATCCTGTTCAGAAGACTTCCCCAGTCAAAACCTCATAGCGTTTTGACATTAATACTGATAGTGATCTTTCTAGTTTCTTCAGTTATTGCAGGAGTCAACACATTAGATCTTTTCAAAAAAGGAGTAAAAACCAAAGAATCCTCGATAGCTACAAACAGGAAATATGAAGACAGGCTATTCCCTGATGTCACCAATGCTGTTATTGAGGTTATTCACGAAGGAAAAACTATTAAAGGCAAAGCTTCTCTTGTTTTTAAAAATAACAACAATGAGGCAATCGAATCATATATTTTCTCGCTTAATCCTGACCTGGATGTAACTTCAGTTTCAAGTATCTCAGGGACCATGAAATTTGAGAGGAATAATCATATTATTGAAGTCTTCGCTCAAAGAAACCTTCTTCAGGGAGGTATTGATTCTTTATATATCGCTTATGAAGGGGGAATCAATGAATCATATTGCTATCCAGGCTTTAGTGATGACATTAAAGAAAATCCCTATACCATAGCAATGGTGAATGTAAGTAAAAGGCAGGCATTTTTACAGGACAACTATGTTTTACTTACCCCTGAATCGCAATGGTATCCTGTTGCCGGGTTGAATTTTTATCCATCGAATCCGGCGAAGATCAAAATTGATTTCACGAAGTATGTTTTAAAGGTTAAGAACGAAAATGGACTAATTCCTGTATCCCAGGGGCAATCGGTAAATTCTGACAACTACACCATTTTTACTCCCTCAAGCCCGCTTACCGGCATAACATTAGCAATAGGAAACTATACTGCAGATACTCTGCAAGTCGATTCAACGGAATACCTTTGCTATCATTTCCCCGGAAATGATTACTATAAAAAAGTCTTAAATGAAATTCAGGATACTTTACCGACATTAGTTTCAGGAATAATGCGTGAGCTTGAGACTAATTTCTCCACACCATATCCATTCTCATCACTGTACCTCGTGGAAGTGCCTGTTCAATTTCACTCCTATCCTAAGGAGAATACTCAGACAAGGGCCGAATTACAGCCATCTATGGTTCTTTTGCCTGAAAGATTATCCACGATACAGAATGCAGGCTTTTCAAAAGATTTCGCCAGGCAGAAAAAACGGATGGCCAGGAACAACCAGGTCATTACTGATAAAGAATTGCAGGTGAGAATATTCAATTCTTTTATCAGAAACACATTTATCAGCGGTGAGAATTTCAGATTTGTTGAAGGTATTGCTATTAACGAACCTGTCAGATACAGACTCGGTCCAAGTTTTTATTTCTTCAAAAACAATTTTTATTCAAAAGATTACTCGGCAATAAACAATGTAATGGAATCACATCTGCAGAAGGTTTCAGCGCCCAATGAATCTGGTTATACAGTTCTTGGGAACACCCTTTCGGAAACAGACCTGGCGAATCTGATATTCAGAGACATATCATTCAGTGACCTTTTAAAGAAGAATCCAAAAGGAGATACAATAAGAACAACAATCACTCTCAAGGGCGACTGGCTGTTTAATTTTCTCAGGGCTAAAGCAGGAGCTGAAGAATTTAAAAAGTGGTTTAGCGATTATCTTGACAGGAATAAGTTCAGCAAAATTGATCTTCTGCAGTTTAACAATGATATAAAAAACGAATTTGGATTCGAGTTTTATGGAATGCTCGAAAACTGGTACAATGGGAAAGGCCAACCTGGTTTTATTGTTGGAGATTTTAAAACAACTGAGGTAGTAATTGATGGTCGCCTGAGATACCAGGTTGCTTTTGTTATTTCTAATCCTGAACCTGTTGATGGGCTCTTTAATGTTTCCTTCAGGACTGAAGGTGATGGTAATAATAATAGTGGCCAGCAAAGAATTGTTTATAGTGGTGGCATGGTTATCGTCTCATCAAGCCAGTCAAGGGGAATGGAGACTTCAGGTATTTCACGGATCACGACTCTTAAACCTTTTGAAACAAAAAAAATAGGCATACTGCTTGACTTTGAACCTCGGGAAATGGTTATAAACACCCTTTTCTCAAAAAACATTCCGGGACAGATAGTCCTGCCTGTTACTGAGGTTTTGAAATCGCGTGGTACCTTTAGAACCTTTGAAGGTGAAGAAAGGCTTGAATACAATTTAAACAGGGATAATCCTTCAGAAATAATTGTTGACAATGAGGATCCGGGGTTCGATCCTGGCAAAAAAGCCGAACCGGCCCCTCTGATGAAAATCCTTGGCTTAAAAAACAACATGAGAGGCATGTATGAAAATATGAATATATATAGACCTCCAGATTTCTGGCAACCTATAATAAATTCTGACTATTATGGCAAATACATACTCTCCGCCGTTTATACAGCATCTTCAAATGTAGAAACCGGAAAGATGGTGAGCTGGTCAACACCTATTAAAGAAGCCGGGTACTATAATGTGTATGCCTACATCGGCAAAGCTATAAACCGGGTGACAATAAAAGGGAGTTCTCAATCAGCAGAGGAGGATCAATATCAGGAGGAAACACCTCGTGATATGCATTATAAAGTGTTCCACGACGATGGTATCGAAGAGATCACAATCGATTTCCAGAACACCGAAGGAGGATGGAACAATCTCGGTAAGTATTACATCTCATCTGATACTGCAAAAGTGGCACTGACAAACCAGTCGCAAGGTAAAGTAGTAATCGGGGATGCGATAAGATGGGTTAGGCAGGATTAGAAAAGTCAAAATTCAAACCATAATAAAGAAATAAAGATAACACAGACAAAACTATATGAAACGATTAGCCGGATTATTGATCTTACTGTTCACCTTTTCTCCTGCTTTATTTCCGCAGCAGGGAATGATGCTTGAACAGGCTTTAAATATTGCTGCGGAGAACAGTCCTTCAATAAAACGAACCCGATTAGGTCTCATCAGGAGCCAGGAAAACCTGAATGCACAGAACGCATCACTAAAATCAAATTTTTCATTGATTCTCAATCCGCTGGATTATACACAGAACCGGGAGTTCAATGAACTTATTTCGGGATGGAATTCCAGAAAGAACACTGAGAGTTTTGGCAATTTCACAATTTCACAGCCTATTACTTTGACCGATGCACGTGTATCTCTTACAAACAGGTTTGGCTATTATGATTCCTATAGTGAATACAATGATAAATCGACAAAAGGATTCAGCAATAATCTTTCTCTTAATCTTGATCAACCCTTATTTACATACAACAGGACAAAGTTGCAATTGAAAGAGCTGGAACTTGCTCTTGAAAATTCGCAGCTTAGTTATGCAATGCAACTCCTTGCCCTTGAGCGACAAGTCACACAGGCGTTCTATTATGTGTACCAGCAACAGCAGGGTCTTGAAATTTCAAGACAGGCTTATGAGAACATGCAAAAAAACTACGAAGTTTCTAAAAACAAAGTTGATGCAGGTATTTCTCCACGGGAAGAAATGTTCCAGGCCGAGCTTAACCTTGCAACAACTAAATCAGATTATGAAAACCAGGTTGTCTCTCTCGAAAATGCAAAGGATGATTTCAAAATTCTTATAGGCTCTAACTTGTACGAAGACCTGATAGTAATTACAGATATAAGCGTTGATACTGTGTCTGTCGACATTGCTTTTGCAATTCAACAGGGACTTGCTAACAGGATGGAATTAAGGCAGCGACAGATTGATATCGAATCGTCACAGTTTGATCTTATACAAACCAGGTCGTTAAATGAATTCAAGGGAAACCTTGGTGTTTCTGTAGGATTATTTGGCGATAATGAAAAATTTAAAGATGTTTATTCAAATCCAACTAATAATGAAAACGTATCTGTCTCACTTACAATACCTCTTTGGGACTGGGGAGAAAGGAAATCACGGATAAAAGCGAGTGAAGCAAATATTCAGACTGCGGAAATTTCATTTGAAGAAGAACAGAACACTATCATCCTTGATATCAGAAAGATTTATCGCAATCTTCAAAACCTACAGAATCAGATTGAAATAGCCAGGCAATCCGTTACAAATGCCCAGTTAACTTATGATCTTAATCTGGAAAAATATAAAAACGGCGATCTTACTGGTCTTGACCTTAACCTTGTTCAAAACCAGCTCTCACAAAAACAGCTCAGCTATACAAACTCATTGATTTCATATAAACTGGAGCTTTTAAATCTGAAAATACAGACCTTGTACGACTTTGAGAACAAACAGCCTGTAACACCTTTGAAAACATTAGAAAGCTCAAATTAATACGCATTCAAAATAATTTAAATATGAAGAAGATCTTTTTAATTGCTGCATCAGCACTGATAATTACAGCAGGGTGCAGAAATCAGAATCAAAACCTCAATGCAGATATAGAGATACCTGTTTCTGTTGAAGATATCAAACCAGGATCTATCGAAGAATTTATTAATACTACAGGTACTGCATTTCCAAAGGGTGATATCCTTCTAAAATCAAAAATAGCGGCAAAATATTATCTCGAAATGAATCCACGCACGGGCAGGCCCTGGCAGCTCGGCGATAAGATCAATAATGGTGAAGTAATTGCAAGGCTTGAGGACAAAGAGTACATAAACTCTTTAAAACTTGAAACAAACAAACTCAACCTTGAATTATCGGAGACAGAGCTTAGGAAACAGGAATCACTCTATGAGAAAGGAGGCGTTACTCTTAAAGATTTAAAGACTGCCAGCATCAATTATGAGAATGCAAAGACAACAGTTGAGAGCTCACAGCTACAGCTTGAAAAGACAAAAGTCATTGCACCAATTGATGGTGTTATTGTCGACCTTCCATATTATACTCAAGGCACCCAGGTTGAATCAGGGTCAACAGTAGCCAAGATTATGGATTACAAAACAATGTATATGGATGTTCAGCTCCCTGAAAAATATATTTCAGTGATTAAGCCCGGCCAGGTTGCAAACCTGACGAACTATACCCTGCCCGATGATACAATCATGGGAAAAATTACCCAGCTCTCTCCCGCGATAGATGCTAATACCCGTACATTCAAAGGGAATATTACAATCGACAATCCTAATCTTCTGATAAGGCCGGGTATGTTCGTCAAGGTGGATATAATAATCAATCATAAAGATTCTGTTATAGTCATTCCAAAAAATGTCATCCTTTCGCGCCAGAGAGGAAAAACAGTATTCATCGTTGACAGAGGAGTTGCATCAGAAAGAATTATCGAAACAGGCCTTGAAAATCTAGCTGACATTGAAGTTACTTCAGGTCTTACAAAGGACGAAGTTCTTGTTACCAGCGGCTTTGAGACACTGAGCAACAGGACAAAGGTTAAAATCATCAAATAACTGACATGAACAGTATTGCCAAATTTGCAGTAAAGAATCCTGTTACAGTGCTGATGCTGGTACTTGGAATAGTCCTGCTTGGATATATTTCATTTGGCAAGCTTGGCACAGATCTGTTCCCCGACCTGAACAGTCCGAAGATATTTATTGAGCTTAAAGCAGGTGAGAAACCACCTGAAGAGATTGAGAAAAACTATGTTGACCAGATAGAATCTCTTGCAATGAGGCAGAGTGATGTTATCCAGGTATCGTCAGTTTCGCGCGCAGGATCTGCTACAATCACAGTCGAATATGACTGGAACAAGGATATGGACGAAGCCTTCCTGGATCTGCAGAGAGAGCTTAATTCATTCAGCCAGAATTCAAACCTTGAAGATTTCTCGATTTCGCAGTATGATCCAAACTCTGATCCTGTGATGATTGTTGGTCTAAGGAACCAATCGATGCAGAATCTCGATGAGGTAAGAAAGGTTGCGAATAATTATATCAGGAACGAGCTTGTAAGAATTGAAGGTATTGCTGATGTTAAACTTTCAGGTGAAGAAGAAAGGGAGATAGTTATTGAGACAAACAGGTATCTGCTTGAAGCCTATGGCATATCATCTGATGCAATTGCATCGCAGATAAGTAACTATAACCGGAATGTTTCAGGAGGTTCAATTGTTGACATGGGCTTGAAATATTCTGTAAAGGGCGTAAGTGTTCTTAAAGACATTAGTGATCTCGAAAACATTGTTGTAGGCTTTAAGCAACAGTCAGTTCCATCCGGATCAGGTTCTCTTCCTGAAGGACGAAGCCAGGGCAATACTGTTCCTGATCAGAATAATATCTCAGAGAAGATACCAGTGTATCTCCGAGACATATCGAAAATCACTTATGAGAATAAGGATCCTGAAGATATTGTTACAATAAATGGCAACAAGTGCATTGGGCTGATGATCTATAAAGAACCAAAGTTCAACACTGTTGATGCCGTCAAGAGCCTGCAGACAACTCTCACTGAACTTGAAAAGGCACTTCCAGGATATGAGTTTATCAGGGTGCAGGACCAGGGAGAATATATAGACAATGCTATTGGAGAAGTAAAAAACACACTAATTATAGGAATTATCCTGTCGGTATTTGTCATTTATCTTTTCCTGAGAAGAATAGGATTAACCCTTGTTATCAGCATTGCAATTCCGGTCTCGATAATTGCAACCTTCAACCTGATGTACTTCAATCATCTGACATTAAACATAATGACTCTTGGAGGATTGGCTTTAGGGGCAGGGATGCTTGTTGATAACGCCATTGTAGTTATAGAAAATATAAACAGGCTTCGCGAAGAAGGAGTACCAATAAAAGAAGCTGTGATACGAGGGACAGGGGAAGTGGGGGCAGCAGTTGCGGCATCTACTGTAACAACTGTAGTTGTTTTCCTTCCAATAGTTTATCTACATGGAGCATCCGGTGAAATGTTCAAAGACCAGGCCTGGACAGTTACTTTTGCTCTTCTCTCGTCTCTTGCCGTAGCAATGCTCGTTATTCCGATGCTTGTTTCAGTATTGTACCCTGACAATCAGATAGAACAGGAAAAAGAAATACCTCTTCAGTTTTCCTGGTACAGGAATACACTTGCAAAAATACTTGACAAGAGGGGACTCGTTATTACCCTTGCAATAGTTCTGATGGGTATTTGCGGATTATTAGTTCCGAGAATAGGCAGTGAGTTCATGCCAAAATCAGAATCTTCTCAGTTTACTATCGATCTAAGGCTCCCCGAAGGCACCGATCTCACGAGAACAGCAAGCACAACAGCAAGGATAGAAAGTCTCATACGCGATTTACTTGGAGATAAACTTAGTCTTATATACTGTCATTCTGGCTCTGACAACACCTCAACATTGAACAAATCCGATATTGTAAAGGGCGGAAATGAAGCATCAATAAAGGTTCTTATGAAAAAAGAATATGCAGCAGAGACAGAACAGGTTATCTCTCTAATAGGAAAACAAATTGGTGCATTACCCGATCTTGAAGTAAGTTTTAAAAGGGAAGAATCATCATTAAATGCTGTACTAGGTACAACAGAAGCCCCTTTTGCCCTCGAGATATCAGGGAAAGATTACTATGAGATTGAAAGAATAATGAATGAATCAAAGACAATCCTTCTGAATGACCCTGACCTTTTTAATATTACAACTTCTCTTGATGAAGGAACTCCGGAGGTTGAAATTGCAATTGACAGGTTTAAAACAAGCTTTTATAATGTTACTGTCGAGAATATTATTAACCAGTTAAAAGGTTATCTTGAAGGATCAGCCGCAGGAACATTTGAGAAAGAGGGAGAACTAAAAGATGTAACGATCAAGCTTGGAAATATTAGTGTAAACCAGCTTAATGATCTTCTGATAAATGCAGGTAATGTTAAGGTTCCACTTAGTGAGCTTGCAAAAATAAAAACAGTTATCAGTCCAAGGGAAATAACAAGGAGAAACCAGGCAAGAACATGTTATGTATATGCCAGTGTGTCGGAGGGAATTGCACTCGATAAAGTAATAAAAAAAGCTTCTGCATACCTTGAACCTGTAGTGTTGCCAGTTGATTATAAAATGAGCTTCACAGGCGAAGAAATGTTGAGGAAAGAATCAATGAAGAATCTTTCATTTGCGCTCATACTTTCATTGGTACTTGTATTTATGGTTCTTGCAGCAGAGTTTGAGTCTGTCATCCAGCCATTTGTTGTTATGTTAACTATTCCTCTTGCCGGAGTAGGAACAGTCCTTGCATTTTTCATTCTTGGGAAGTCCTTTAATATGATGGCTTTTATTGGAGTTATAATGCTTGGAGGTATAGCAGTTAACAATGCAATTCTGCTTATTGACAGAATTAACCAACTTCGTGGCAATGGTTTAAACAAAAAGGATGCAATAGCTCTGGCAGGTTCGCAGAGGATCAGACCAATTCTGATGACAAGCCTTACAACTATACTTGCATTGGTACCGTTAAGCCTTGGTTTTGGAGATAGCGCATCATTACGTTCGCCAATGGCTATAGCTGTTATCGGAGGCATGATATCGTCAACTATCCTAACACTTGTTGTAATACCCTGCGTATACTGGGTTTTTGACAACTTCAGCACCAAGTTTGCAGATTCGAGCAAAAAAAATGCATAAATACAAGCAGGAGAATGAATTTTATATTAAAACGAAGGATTCTGATAAGCATGCTCTTCATTGGGATTACAATGCTTGGCTATATTTCATATCAGAAGCTCAAAGTTGAATTAATTCCAAACTCACAGTTGCCGACCCTGATTGTACAGGTGAACACCCCGCTTGAGATGGATCCATCGTATATTGAAGCACAGGCAATTGTCCCCATTGAAGGAGCAATAGGCACTCTTGAAGGAATAGAGAAGATTGAATCTACAATCACATCTAATTACGGCAGGATCACAGTATATTATAATCAAAAAGTCGACCTTAAATATGCAAATATCAAGCTCCAGGAAAGAATTGATCTGACGAAGAGCTCTATCCCTGAATCGTTCATTATCAACGTTGTAAAAATCGACCTTCAACAGCTTACAAACCAGTTTATGGAACTCCAGGTAAGAGGAGAGGGTGGAATTGACAGGATAAGAAATATAACTGATCGTGAAATAAGAACTGAGCTGGAAAACATTGATGGTATAGCAGGAGTGCAGGTATTTGGAGGGCAGGAAAACTCAATCGAGATCAGGCTCCACAAAGAGGCATGTAAAGCAAATGGCATAACAATCAGCCATGTGAGAAACCTGTTAAACAATAACAGGGCAAGCAAAACTTTTGCAGGGAAAGCTGTTGACGGAACAAATGAGCTTTTTGTTAATGTCACCTCCGAATATACTGATGTAAAAGAAATAGGTAATATAGTTGTAAAAGCCTCAGGTAATGTTTTGTTGAGAGATGTAGCTGAAATATATTTCGGGGTCAGGGAACGCAGCTCAATAAGCAGGGTAAACGGCATGGAGGCTGTTACTGTTGCTCTTGTAAATGATAATCAGGCTAATTTAATTGATGTCTCTCATGCTGCGACAAAAGAAATAGCTGAACTCAACTCAAAGCTTAAAGCTTCAGGGATTGAGATTGTTGTGCAGAACAACACGGCTGAAATGATGGAGAAGAACATTGATGAGATAATAAACCTTGCAATAACAGGAGGTATCCTTGCAATTATGATACTCTGGTTTTTTCTCAGGAATATCAGGCTGGTTGCTGTTATTGCACTTTCAATCCCGGTATCAGTCTACTCTGCGTTCAATTTCTTTTATGCCGCCGGTATAACAATAAACAGCCTTACCCTGGTTGGTATGGCGCTTGCTATTGGAATGCTCGTTGACAACTCTGTTGTCGTCCTTGAAAATATATATCGGCTTGCCGGCCAGGGTAAAGATCCAAAAACCGCAGTCCTCCAGGGAACAAAAGAAGTCTGGCGATCAATCTTTGCATCCACACTTACGACCCTTATTGTATTTCTGCCTTTCATCTTTTCCGACAACTTCCTTGTGAAGCTGATCGGCAAAAACATTGGGGTCTCAATAGTATCAACACTAATGATCTCTCTTCTTGTTGCATTGCTGCTGATTCCGATGGCAACATATTATCTCCTCTCCAGACCTTCAGGGGGGAAATCAGATGTTTTCAAGAAATTATCAATTCATAACAGGCTCATCCAGGGTTACCATATTGTTTTCAAATCATGCCTGCGACACCCTGCTGCAACTATTATCGGAACATTAGTAGTTTTTTTTGCTGCCCTGCTTATCTGCATAGGATTAAGTATTGCCTCACAGGAAGAAGTTCAGACTCCAAATTTCAGGCTTTCTGTCATTATGCCCGGGGGATCAACTCTTGAGAAGACAGATGCCGTTGTTTCAGAGATCGAATCACGACTAACCTCACTTCCCGAAAAAGAGGATGTTGTCAGCCGGGTTGAAGAAAACAGAGCGACAGTTACAATCAACCTTCAGAAAGACTGGGATAAAAAAAGCAAACGGACACTTCCGAAAATAAAAAACGATATAAGCGAAAGGACAAAGAATATTTCATCAGCTGAGATAACGATGGATGAGTTATCAACAAGCGGCGGCTTCGCCTCGGAAACTGGCGGAGAGTTTACAAATCCGGGCAATGATCTTATGGGTATGCTTGGCATTGGGAGCAAACCTGAAAGCATTGTAATTAAAGGGGAAGACTTTAATAAAATGAGGAATCTTGCCGATGACATTAAAAACTATCTTAAAGATCTCAACGCTATCGGCAGTGCAAACCTTAATTTACAGGCAAATAATCCGGAGGTCCAGCTCCTGTTCGACATGGATTACCTGGGCAGGAACAATTACACCCTGATGGACCTTTCTTCTTCTTTATCAACCTTTGGAAGAGAGTACTCCTCCGGAACAACATTCATGCAGGGAACAGAGAGTTACGACATTATTATCAAGTATGCTGAGGATGAGATTTTAGCACAGGATAAAACTATTGATGATCTCAAAAATCTCGATGTAACGTCATCGACGGGGACAATAATGGATATGCAGGATCTTTCGGATATTGTATTTTCGTCGGGAAGCGGTAACATCCACAGGGAGAACCAGGAAAAAAGCATTACCTTAACGTATAATTTCAAAGAAGAGGTCAAAAACTCAAAGGAACTCCTCGAAGGCGCCAGGTCGGATGTCAGGTCGATTGTCAGTAACCTGAGCATTCCCCCGGGAATTGCTGTCGAAGTAATTGAGGAAGAAAACCAGTTAAAGGATTTTTATTACCTGATCGGTATCGCCTTCCTGCTCATTTATATGATCCTTGCAGCAGTTTTCGAATCGCTTGCCACCCCTGTTGTGCTTATGTTCAGCATTCCTCTTGCTGCTCTGGGCTCGCTTATTGCTCTTATTCTTACTGGTAATTCAATTCTTAATCCAAATACCCTCATGGGATTCCTGATCTTACTTGGGGTAGTTGTAAATAATGGGATAATACTAATCGATTATACCAATATTCTCCGGAACAGAGGAAACAGGTCATACAGGGCGCTGATGACTGCCGGGGTATCAAGGTTAAGGCCGATACTGATAACCGCCTCAACAACTGTAATAGCCATGTTCCCGCTGGCAATGGGAACATCAGAATATGTAAGTGTGATAGGAGCAACATTCGCTATTACTGTAATTGGAGGATTAACTTTGAGTACGTTACTTACACTTGTTTTTATTCCCACTTTCTATTCAGGACTTGAGAGCGCCATTGAATGGTTTAAAGGTTTGAAAATCTACACAAAACTTATTCAGCTTACCATTTTCCTGATCTTTGTATTTCTCATCTACAATAATATTGACAAGTTCGTCTGGAAACTTATTACAACACTACTTGTATTGATAATAACGCCTGCTGGAACATGGTTCGTAATGACAAGTCTCAAAAAAGCCCGTGAAACAGTAATACCACAGGGTGAAAGCATATACATCTACATCCAGAGCCTTGTAAAAATATACGATAGAGAAAACAGGTGGGCACGCGAGTGGAAAGCCGGAGCACTAATCCGTAAAAGGCTTGGCCTTGATAAAGAAGTCACATCATGGAAAGATCTGACCAATTTAGGATGGCAACTTCCACTGCTTGGTTTTATTGTTTATTTTACCTACTCCTATCTTGATAAAGGTTTCTGGATCTTTGTTTTCAGTATAGTTGCATGGTTCTTCATCTCTGCAATCTGGACATCAGTAAAACAGTTGTTTGAAAATCTTTACTCTTCCAGTCAAAGCAAGCTGCTCAAATTATCTGCAAAAATCATAGATTTCACTGTATTCTGGTTAATTCCAGCAATCAACCTCATCTGGTTTCAGCTAAAATGGGATAATATTGCCGTTGTTCTTATTCTTGGTTTAATTTGGTATATCGGCCTGTTCATTTATAAAACAGGAGAGAAACTATCTCGTGAAAAAATCGATATCTACAGGCTTGAAGGAAGCTTTAAAGGACTCCGGAAAAGTATATATAAAATAGTCTCTGTTATTCCCCTTATCGGGAAAAGGAAAAAACCGTTTAAGGCATTAAGCTGTGTCTCAATGGAGATTGGGAATGGCATGTTTGGCCTTCTTGGCCCTAATGGAGCGGGAAAAACAACTCTTATGAGGATTATTTGCGGGATTCTGGAACAAAGCTATGGTAAGGTTTGGATCAACGGCCTTGATACTCAGTTGAAAAGAGAAGAGCTTCAGGGTCTTATAGGATATCTGCCACAGGAATTCGGCAGCTACGAAAATATGACAGCACATGAATACCTCCATTACCAGGCGATGCTCAAGAATATTACTGATACCGATGTACGCGAAGAAAGAGTTACATACGTTCTTCGCGCTGTTCACATGGAGGAGCGAAGACATGAAAAAATAGGTTCCTATTCAGGGGGGATGAAACAAAGAATGGGAATAGCCCTAATACTGCTCCACCTCCCAAGAATACTGGTAGTTGATGAACCTACAGCAGGGCTCGACCCCCGCGAACGTATCAGGTTCAGGAATCTTCTTGTTGAATTAAGCCGCGAAAGGGTGGTGATCTTTTCAACTCACATTATTGAGGATATATCAAGTTCATGCAACCAGGTTGCTGTACTTGATAAAGGCAGGCTGAGGTACTTCGGGAAACCTATTGACATGGCAAAAGAAGCCAATGGACATGTATGGCAACTTAACATCCCATCGTCTGGCTTCAACGATTTCGTCAGGAATAACCTTGTTGTACATCACATGTCAGAAGGACAGAACATCAGGGTCAGGGTAGTTTCGGATGCAATTCCCGGGGAAGGAGCAGTAAGCGTAACTCCAAACCTTGAGGATGCTTACCTCTGGCTACTACGGAAAAAAGACAATGGGCACAATCAAATAACAAAAAATGGCAAATAAAAAAATACATAATCTAATCACCCTTGTTTCCAAAATGGTTCTTTATAACCTAAGGATTATTTTTGCAAATAAGTTTATATGGTTTCTTGCGGGCGCCGTTATTTTCTGGATGGGATTGTCTGTCATTTATGTATTGGAGGCTGATATGCCAAAGATGAGCGACCTGTATGAAATATTTATGATCTTCGGCCTCCTGCTCGTCTTTTATCCTTCAGTGTTCGGTATACAGAATGATCAGGATGCCAGGACTATTGAAATACTATTTGGAATTCCTGATTACAGGTATAAGATCTGGCTTGTAAGGATTGTCCTGATTTTTTTTATTGCCACTCTTATTATGATTGTCTTTACTTTCTTCTCCTCACTGTTGATAGTGAAATTCAACTTTTTTATAATGTCAACACAGGTAATGGTTCCTGTTCTATTCCTTGGCATGCTTGCTTTTGCACTTTCGACAGTTATAAAAAACGGAAATGGCACTGCTGTTGTGATGATTATAATAGGCTTCTTATTCCTTATTATGGCTGATTTTCTAAGAAGAAGTCAATGGAATATTTTCCTGAATCCTTTTGTTCCTCCTTATGATATGAATGAAGTATCATGGGAAATAATTAGTATAAAAAACAGGATAATCCTTATTTCAGGATCAGTTGTTTTTCTGTTGCTGGCCTTGTTCAACCTGCAGAAAAGAGAAAAATTTATCTAGATCCTGAATGCAAAAAGGAACAATTTCATCCAAACGGATTATCTTTTGAAAAATCAGGTAGGTAATTTGCTGAACTCTCAATCGCCTGTATCCAGCCATTACGAAATCCAAGCAGTTGCATGTAATTTACAACTGACTCATATTCTGATGCATATAGAGTCCTGTTGAGTGGAAAAAACGCTTTATCCACAGCTTTATGAATCGGATGGTATTGCGACATAAGTGATATATTCACACCTGTTGAAAGATTCTCGGCAATTGAATCAAGCACCTTTTTACTTTCTTCAATATGACCCGGCAGCACAAGGTGTCGTATAAGCAGACCACTTTCTGCTTTGCCATTTTCATCCGTGAGAAGCGTTGAACCTTTCTGGTAATACATCTCCTTAATTGCTTTCAAAGAAACTTCAGGATAATTACGTGCCCCGGAATATTTAAAAGCAGTATCGGGATTAATATATTTGAAATCAGGAAGATATACATCGATTATACCATTGAGATTCCTGATTGTCTCAACATTGTCATATCCATTTGAATTATAAATAATAACAGGCTTAAATCCTTTTTCGTGAATGCCCGAGATAATCCTTAACATCTGGGGAATCATGTGCGAAGGAGAAACAAAACCTAAAGAATTGATACCAGTTGATAAGATTGCAGTGACCTTAGAAATGATCCTTTCAAAGTTGTTCAGTTGCCGCAATTGCCGTTGGCTTAAGCCAACGGCAATTGAAGCAACTGATAAGTCTGGCTGACTTATTTCATGATTCTGGCAGTAAATACATCTTAGGTTACATCCTGAAAAGAAGATATTGCATATCCCGTCAATCCCGCCAATTACAGGCTCTTCACCTTTGTGAATGCATATTGATGCAATATTCAGCCCGGCATCCACTCTACAATAACCCTTTGCACCCTGGTACCGGTCAATGTTACAGTTCCTTGGGCAAAGAGTACAATTGCTTAAATCAGTAAGCATTTTTCAATTTTTGGATATCAGAAACTCAAAAACAATAACGATACAAATATCGGTTTATGAATATAAATAATTCATTATTAACGATTTTTTTTGGCGGATTGTAATTAATATGTATTTTTGCATTCGAATTGTGATGTTTTTGAGTACAGGGGACCGAGGTCCCCTAATTTATTACCACATTAAAACGCGTGATTGAGAAAGAAACGATAAAGGGGATAATTAATGACTTCATACCGGGGTCAGGCATATTTCTTGTTGGCGTAAAAGTGAGCGCTACCAACAGGATCACTGTGCTTGCCGATAAGAAGGAAGGCATCACCATTGACGAGTGTGTCGCTTTGCACCGCTTTATCGAAAGCAAACTCGACAGGGAAGTTGAGGACTATGATCTTGAAGTATCTTCACCTGGCCTCAATGCTTATTTTACTGTGATAGAGCAATATTACAAGAACGAAGGCAAAAAAATTGAAGTAACTGATACTGAAGGAACAAAGTATTCAGGCATTCTTAAGAATGTAACTAACGGCGGCTTTGAGCTTGAAACCCAGGTAAAGGTTAAAGGCAAAGCCAGGGAGTTGAAGGAATTATCTTTCAATTTCGAAAAAGTAAAAACTGCAAGAGTAATATTATTAATAAAATAACAAAGGGTTCAAGCCAAATGGAAAATCTTAATTTGATCGACACCTTTTCAGAATTCAAGGAACTGAAGAATATCGACCGTCCAACAATGATGAGCGTTCTGGAGGATGTATTTAGAAGCATGCTTGCCAAGAAGTACGGCTCGGCTGATAATTTTGACATTATCGTAAATATTGATAAGGGTGATTTCGAAATATGGAGAAACAGAGTAGTTGTTAACGATGATGAAGTCACTGATCCTGTAACACAGATTCCTCTTTCAAAAGCAAAAGAGATTGATGAGGACTACGAAGTTGGTGAGGAAGTTTCGGATGAGGTTAAATTCTTTGATTTTGGAAGAAGAGCTATTCTCTCTCTAAGACAGAATCTTACAGCAAGAATTCTCGATCTTGAAAAAAACAATATCTATATTAAATATAAGGATCGCATTGGTGAGATTGTCACAGGTGAGGTTTACCAGGTATGGAAAAGGGAGATCCTTGTTCTTGACGATGATGGTAATGAACTCATTCTGCCGAAAAGTGAACAAATTCCTTCCGATCATTTCAGAAAAGGCGATTCAATAAGAGCTGTAGTCATAAAGGTTGAAATGAGAAACAATACTCCGTTTATTATTCTCAGCCGTACTTCACCTGTATTCCTTGAAAGATTGTTTGAACTTGAAGTCCCTGAGATATTTGATGGACTCATTACAATCAAGAAAATCGTCAGGGTACCCGGCGAAAGAGCAAAAGTTGCTGTGGAATCTTATGATGAAAGAATCGATCCTGTCGGAGCCTGTGTCGGGATGAAAGGTTCAAGGATACATGGTATTGTAAGGGAACTAAGGAATGAGAATATTGATGTTATTAACTTCACCTCAAATAACCAGTTATTCATTCAAAGGGCGCTTAGTCCGGCTAAGATTACATCAATAAAGCTTGACGAAGAAGGAAAAAGGGCTCAGATATTCCTCAAACCAAATGAAGTATCTCTTGCAATTGGTAAAGGAGGTCTGAATATTAAGCTTGCAAGTCAGCTTACAGGCTATGAGATAGATGTATACAGAGAGCCGGGAGGTGAAGATGAAGAAGACGTCAACCTTGAAGAGTTCGGAGATGAGATAGAGGATTGGATAATCGAAGAACTGAAAGCTATCGGGTGCGATACAGCAAGGAGTGTTCTCAATCTTTCAATAAGCGATCTTGTAAAGAGAACTGATCTAGAAGAAGAAACTGTAAAAGAAGTAGTTAATATTTTAAAAGCTGAATTTGAATAAAAGCAGGTCTCCAATTCCGATAGAAAACCGGCAATTGAATACTCCTGCACGAAATATTTAATAAGCTTTATTTAGGAAAGGCAAGGCAATTAGTATGACAGAAGACGTTAAGGCTACAAGATTAAGCAAAGCAGCCCGTGAATTCAATGTGGGTATTTCCACAATTGTGGAATTCCTGCATAAGAAAGGGTTTGATCTTGATCCTAACCCAAACACAAAACTTCCACATGAAGCTTATATTCTGCTTGTTAAAGAGTACAGCACGGATATAAGCGTTAAGAAGGAGTCTGAAAAGCTCATCCTGAAAGATCTCCACAGGAAAAAGGAATCCGTTTCGATAGATGATTTCTCAGAGAAGGAAGAAGCTGAAGAAGCTGAAAAGGACAAAGATGTTCTGATAAAGGATCCTTCGGGTCAAAAACCTTCGGTTGATATCAAAACTGAAGTAAAAAAGCCGGAAGTAAAGCTTGTTGGAAAAATAGATCTTGAAAAAGCTTCCAAGCCTAAAGTGGAAAAGCCTGCTCCGACAAAACCTGAACCTGTTAAGGCGGCTCCTCCGGTTCATGAAGAGAAAGAAAAAACTGAAAAGAAAAAGGAACCTGAAAAGGTAGAAAAACAAGAAAAACCTGTTGTAGAGCCAACACAGGAAGAAAAAAAGAAATCAAACATTGATCTTCGCATTGTTGGTAAAATAGACCTTGAGACTGTAAAGGAAAAACCCGCCCGAAAGGAAGAGAAGGAAAAACCTGTTGAGAATGCTGCTGAAAAAGCTTCTGAAAAAGCAGAAGCCCCCGTGGTAGAAGAAAAAACAAAAGAGGCTCCTTTTGAAGAACCTAAGATTGTTGAAGAAACTGTAACCAAAGAAGCAATTGAACAACCATTTTTTGACGAATCAATACTCCCTGAAGAAGAGGTTATTTATAAACCTGGTGTGAAAAAGCTAAGTGGCCCGATTGTCGTAGGCAAGATTGATCTTCCTGTTGCCGACAAGAAGAAGCCGCAGCCTGTAAAAATAGATACAGAAGGTGATTTCAGGAGGAAAAAGAAAAGAAAAAGAATCCTTAAGGAAAAAGAAAATACTCCTGTTGTAAAGCCTGTTCCAACTACTGCCGACAAAAAGGAAAAGCCGGGGGCAAGAAAAGTGATCAAGAAAAGGCCTGTAAGAACTGAAGTAAATGAGGAAGAAGTTCAGAAGCAGATAAAAGAAACTCTTGCCAGGCTAACAACGAAAGGCAAATCAAAAGGCTCAAGGTACAGGAGGGAAAAACGCGAAGCATTCAGTCAGAAAAACCAGGAAGCTGCTAACCAGATTGAAGCCGAAAAGAATATTCTGAAGGTTACAGAATTTGTTTCAGCTAATGAACTGGCAACAATGATGGATGTACCGGTAACAGATATCATCTCAACATGTATGAGCCTTGGTCTGTTCGTATCAATCAACCAGAGACTTGATGCTGAAACAATGGCCCTTCTTGCAGATGAATATGGCTACAAAGTTGAATTTGTAAGCGCTGAGCTTCTTGCAGCTGTGAAAGAGATCGAAGATACTGAGGATGACCTGAAGCCACGCCCCCCGATTGTTACTGTTATGGGGCATGTTGACCACGGAAAGACAAAGCTCCTTGATTATATCAGAAACACAAATGTTGTTGCCGGTGAAGCAGGAGGAATAACCCAGCATATCGGAGCTTATGCTGTTAACCTTAAAAACGGCAGACAGATAACCTTTCTCGACACGCCTGGGCACGAAGCATTTACTGCTATGCGTGCACGTGGAGCCCAGATCACCGACATTGCAATTATTGTAGTAGCAGCTGACGATGGTGTTATGCCCCAAACAAGAGAAGCTATCAACCATGCGTCAGCAGCAGGTGTCCCAATAGTGTTCGCTATAAACAAAATTGATAAACCTACCTCAAACCCCGACAGGATAAAAGAAGAGCTTGCATCAATGAATTATCTTGTTGAAGATTGGGGTGGCAAATACCAATCGCAGGAGATCTCTGCTAAAAGCGGTCTGAATATCGACTTGCTTCTCGACAAGGTACTCCTTGAAGCTGAAATGCTCGATCTTAAAGCTAATCCCGATAAGCCGGCAATAGGCACAGTTATTGAATCTTCTCTTGATAAAGGGCGAGGATTCACCGCTACAGTGCTAGTAAAAGCAGGCACTCTTAGGATAGGCGATATCATGCTTGCAGGTAGTTGCTTTGGTCACATGAAAGCTATGTATAATGAGAGGGGAAACAAGGTCGATGAAATAGGACCTGCTACTCCAGCACTTATACTTGGTCTGAACGGAGCTCCGCAGGCTGGAGATAAGTTCAATGTAATGATAAATGACCGTGAAGCAAAAGATATTGCTACCAAGAGGGCTCAGCTCCAGAGAGAGCAGGGTTTGCGGACACAGAAGCACATTACACTTGATGAGATCGGAAGGAGAATCGCTATCGGCAACTTCCAGGAACTTAACATCATTGTTAAAGGTGATGTTGACGGATCTGTTGAAGCTCTCAGTGATTCACTCATCAAACTATCAACTCCCGAGATCCAGCTCAATATCATCCATAAAGCAGTCGGACAGATATCCGAATCGGATGTCCTGCTTGCCGCTGCCTCGAATGCAATTATCGTCGGTTTCCAGGTAAGACCATCAATGAGTGCAAGAAGACTGGCAGAAAAAGAAGAAATAGACGTAAGGCTCTATTCTATCATTTACAACGCCATTGAAGAAATAAAATCTGCAATGGAGGGAATGCTTAGTCCGGAGGTGAAAGAAGAAATTGTTGCCACACTTGAGATTCGTGATGTCTTTAAAGTTACAAAAGTCGGGACTGTTGCAGGATGCTATGTCAAGGAAGGCAAGATAACAAGGAACACTAAGGTTAGGGTTATACGCGATGGCATTGTCATATACACTGGTGAACTAGGCTCGCTTAAACGCTTCAAGGATGATGTTAAAGAAGTTGTTGGCGGCTACGAATGCGGACTTAACATCCAGAATTTCAACGATGTTAAAGTAGGCGATGTAGTGGAAGGTTACCAGGAAATAGAAATAAAGAAAACACTTTAAGGTGCCAGATACTAGGTAATAGGTGCTAGACCCAGAACACAGAACACAGTAAGATATAAAGAGAGGGTGTCTTTTTGAGACACCCTCTGATTTTTTTTGGATTTAAGTGAGAGGTAATGTTATAAAAGCTCTTTATATTTTGCTGCATTTAAAAGTGTTTTAGCTTCAGCAGGATCAGATACCTTTATTTTTATCATCCATCCTTTCCCGTATGGATCCTTATTGACCTGGTCAGGCGAACTGTCTAAGTCAGGGTTTATCTCAAGCACCTCCCCTGAAACAGGCATAAACATATCAGATACTGTCTTTACAGCTTCAATAGTCCCAAAAAACCTCGCCCTTTGCTATTGTTTCACCTGCTGTCTGAATCTCAACAAAGACAATATCTCCTAATTCCGACTGTGCGAAATCAGTTATCCCAACATAAGCTATATCTCCTTCCATCCGGAGCCATTCATGATCTTTAGTGTACATCAAATTTTCAGGAACATTCATATCAGAGTAGTTTTGATTAAAAATTGGGGTTATTAAAGGAACAAAACATAAAAATACACAAAATCAACCTGAGAATGAATTATAAATGTTTTTTTTTGCAAAAAAGACTAATCTGACCTATTGTATAAGTGTAAACTTAAGACTGAAACCAAAATTGGTATTCGAGGTAGGAAACGTGTTTGATACAAAAGGATTATTCAATGTATGATCGGCAAATACCTGCAGGTTAAACCGGTCTGATAATACATAATCAGCTTTTGCACCTACAGTAAATACCTTCTGACCGATAACAGGCTGGTTCACATCTTCAACGAACTTTCTTGCAAGTGTTTTATTGTCCCTGACAGATAAGTCGAACCTGATATTAAGGTCGCTTTGAAGCTTTCTCTGACCCGAGCCTGTATTAAGTATTATCTGAACATCATCAAACCTGTAACCTGCACCTATTATCAACTCGTTAACCCTGGCATCGGCAACCTGGTTGCTTGTAAGGTTAAGAGATACTGTTCTTGATTTCTTCCATTCAAATCTAGTATTAAGACTGTTTTTCCAGTTCATGTCAATATTTATCAATGGACTGAACTGTTCTGTTAATGTCACTACGTTTATTTCATATTGTTGTATGAAATTATTCTGCATATCCCTGGCATCGCTAAAGCCACTGCCATTATCCCTGAAATTAAGGTTTGTTGAATAGGTACCAACCTGGTATGTACTTCGATACTGGTGTTCAAGCCTTACTGTTCTGAAAAGCTTTTGAATGAATTCAAATTTTGAAAGTCCGTCAAATGTAATTCTCCAGTTTGGCATCATCTTCAATGCTGAAGGAAAATTGTCGAGAGTAACCTTTTTTGGATTTGTCTTGGTATATGCGGCCAGGAAAGCAGGTATCAATACATCTCTTGAAGTCTGGCCGTAACCACTTTTATAGGGTCCAACTATCGGATTCCCAGTCATAGGGTCAAAATCAGGGTCGTATCCTGGATCCTTCCCTCTCCTTGCATCGGCCCTTCTCTCAGAAATGATTATTGTATTTTCCTTAAATGCTTCGAATGTTGGTGAAACGTAATCATTATCCTTTGTTATCTTCTCAAAAGCCGTTCCCCACGATATTACCGATATTGAGAAGTTCCCCGTTATCATAGGGTTTCTTGTGCTGTCAGGGAAATTACCATTTATATCAGCTATGTAATAGGCGCTTTCATCTTTTAAAAACCTTCTGTCGCCGTTCAATTCAATCCTTAGTCCCGGGAATGGCTCGATTGTGCTCCGAGCAGAAATATCAATCCTGTTATTTGATAATGCAGGTGTATTCAAAAGACTATCAGTTGAAAGCCAGTCGTTTCTAACAGCTTTATTGAAAAAATCGTTGTCTCCATAACCAAGAATGAAAGGTACTCCGGGAGAAAGAATATTGTTTTGACGTGACATACCAAGGAAATTAGTCTCTGGCTTATATCCCGGGAGGTATTGCCCCTGTGAGGAAGTATATGTAAGACTTACTGACCTGACACCCATTAATGCTCTTACAACGTACTCGCCTGCAACAATAAATGGATTTCTGTTTTTCTTTATCTTTCCTTCAACAATAACTCTCGCCCCATCAACAGCTTGTGAAGCAGTAAAATTTACACGGTTATCATTAATAACATCAACTTTACCATTTACCTGGTTGCCATTTTTATCAAAGATCTTTACAATGACGTCTTTTGTTTTCAGGTTATGAACTATCGATCTGACAGTATTCTCCCTCAAATTAACATTCTCTCTGGTGAAAGTAACCGTCTTAGTTTCAGTCTTCATCTTCTGAGCCGCCCCAGGCATGGTGTTGTTTTCAATATTTTTCAAAAATTTTGACTTGCCATATAAACTTGAAAGGCTGGCAGAGGCTGTAAGTGATAATTCATTATGATTCTTTATGGAGTTCCCGATATCTATATCAAGGCTGTCAGGGAATATAGGGCCGGCCAGCCAGGTATAGTCAGCGCCATATCTTGCAGTCGAGTTCAGCCATGAAAGAAGCGGAAGTTTGTTAATTGGCAATGTGTAAGTCATGTTCATGAAATGGTTGTACGTTGTTGTACGTCCAAAATTCCGAAGATTTGTCATGACTGAATCTTTCCATGAATCATAAGAATTGCTGTAGCGGTTCCTGTCAACTCCACCCGTGGGCTCATCAATTCTCGCAAGGTTGTTTGCCGTAAAGTCAAACTTAAGCTGCCTTGTTATATCATATTTAAAATCGTACATCCTCGACCATTCAAAATCCTTCCTGAATGAAGGTGTTACCCGAAGGAAAGGATTATTAATATTTCTTGTCTTTACTTCATTATAGAACCTGTTTAGTTCGGTTCTGAAAGTAAGGCTTTTTGGCAGTGCATAGAAATTAAAATCTTTTATGATCCTGAAAGCGGGAGAATTCAGAAATCGCACATTCCGGAAAGGAGTGATATTTTTAGGATTTGCCTGGTAATCGTAATTAATTCCTCCTCTGTAATTCTTTTCAACGTCAATCTCTGTTTTTGTGTTACTCCTGTATATTTCGTTATATGTGTAGTTAACGCTTAAGTTAGCCAGATCGTAAAGGTGTGGTTTCTCTCCTCTTTTTGTTATTCCTGCATTACTTACAGTAAAAGTTTTCCGCCTTGTAAAATCGTCCGAAATATTCCTGATTGAGTCTTTTGTTTGTTTATTTGGAGCGTTTGCTATTGCATCTTTAAGTGGAATGTCAGGGTCAAGCGGGTTGTACTGAGGTTTTATTCTTGTTTCAGAATAACCAATATAAACAGGTAATCTCACACCAATCTTTTCAGGGAAGAACTTTCCTAATTCAAGGCTTGAGCTTAGATCGTATTTAGAGATCTGTTCTTTGCTTCTCTCGTTAACTTTTTTATCGATGCTCCCCCAACCGGGAGTGCTTGTCTGGCCTACCATATCAAGAGTACCAAGATCAGCCAGTTTTGCCTGAAAATGAGCATTTGCTGCCCAACCGCCATTTTCAATAAAATCGCTTAGCCGTAACTCGTTAACCCATATTTCACCATATTTAGGATTGCCATCATCAATAAATGTATTCCTTGTCCTGATAGGATTCCGAACACCCACCATTATAACTCTTACATTACTAAGGTTTGGGTTTCCTGAAACGGAAATCCGTGCGTTACCTGAATTATAAACAAATACATCTGAAACACTAAGCGATGAACCAGGAACCTGCATCTGCCTGTTTCTTTCCTGCTTGGCCTCCTGGAATAATGAGAGGTCAATATTCATACTGTTCTCCTGTGGCCATACTCTAGCTCTGTCTGATTCGCTTTCGTTGTTGTAACGAGAGGGGGAAGTAAGCTTCAGTGGAATTTCATATTCATAGAAATTGCCCTTATAATCCGATCCTATTCTTACAAAAACAGAGAGTTCATCGTCCTGTAATGGCTGTCCTATCATAGCCTCTGCATGGACTTCCATCCTCAGTCTTCTGTACTGCCTTATATCAAGATTTACGTTTCGGAAAGCGGCACGGGCATCGCCATCCTCAAGATTAAGTACACGCAAAACCATAGACTGTTCATTAAGCTGACGTAGTTGCGGGTTTTGCGGATCCGTGATCCTGTCAAATCCGGGAGGAAGAACATAGTTTACAGGTGTCTTGTCGGAGTTTTCCTCAATACTTACCGAGCTGATCTCGAATGTTCCGTCTGCAGCTTCAGGCACAGAAACCCTCTCTCCTCCTTCCATGAAAGAAATATTATACTTTCTCCATTCTGCCCTCACGAGATCAAGCTCTGCAAATCGCATTATTATGGGTTCATTAAAATTTTTCATGAACATCCTCATAAAACGGATCGATTTAAAATCGCTTATTGGACCAACAACCCTTTCATATTCGGTGACCGGGATTTTAAATTGGTACCATTTTACTTTTGAATCGCCATTTTCGAACTTGGCAGTGTATTCAATTTCGTCGACTACATAATTAGTACCAACTTTAAGATCCTCCGGGCGCATACTGATCCTATACTGGTAATAACTTTCCGTTTCACTCAATGTGTTGTCGCGATTGATATCTTCCATATCAGGTAATGTTGTACCTGATGTAGGATATGACTCAATTGACTCGGCAACAGGTGAATTGCCTTCCTGTCCATTATATTTTTTGTACCTCTCAAGGATGCTCAGTCTTTGTGCATCATAATCAGAACCCCTGAAATAATGAAAATTATCATTTGACGGGTCCTTTTCAATCTGGGTATAAGCTTCGGGAGTAGTAATCTGACTTGCCCTTGTAAGATAGTTATTGAAATATGATCGTTCGTCGCTGTCGTTTAATCCATCAAGGCCTATATCCTGGTAGACACGCGATTCAGGTGCATTGTCGAAAGCATGTACGACAGCCTGGACAGTTGGTACACGGCCCCATGCTGTTGTATCAATATTTTTAACATCAGCAGTAGAAGGCAATCCATTCTCAAAGCTTTTCCTCGAGTCACGAAGGATATCTTCAGAGATATTACCGAGGTTAAAATAAAGATCACCACCCTGCAGGTTTGGATCATTGACAAATGGATCCATAACCCAGAATTTTATATACTGGATGTTTGCAGTTTCAAAATCGCTTGTCAGGATCTCTCGCATCATGCCTCCCCAACGTGTATCAGGTTCGTTAAGCAACCCTTCCGGATTCATCCCGCTGGACAAGGTACCCGGATCAGTATCATAATTATACTGCCCTTTTTCAGCGGGATAATAGGCGACATTGAGGACAGAGATATTCGTAGGAATTCCGCTTGGACTCTGCCTTGGTGGATATAATTCATTCTCGTATATTTCCCTTACAAAATGATTCTGCTGTTCAGCAGGATTGCCTTTAATATAATCGGGTGTTGACGAACCATTTCGAAGAAACAGGGGATCAATTACATACCAGTTAAATTTTGCGCGGTTTATTCCTGAGACAAGGTTATTATTAAATCTTGCCTCGGGGAACAGGTTATCCTGTCCCTGCGGGATGCTTGCAATCGACCATGCATTGAATGACTTCAGGTCAAGGGGTATCTCACTAGCTTCAAAATCGTCGATATAAGAATTACCTGCGTTTGATATAGCTTTTGAATGGCCGGGTATAAGATGTGCAAACTCACCAAAAAACGAAAATGAGGATGGAGCGCTTGTACTAAGTAAAGGAACCTTGTCAATGATCTTAGTCAATAATTGTGACTCAGTTTTATATGAAGTGTTAAGGCCCCATATTGTATTCGAAATTGGTTCTTCACCAAAATTTACCTTTTGGGTATAAGGCCTCTCATTAAGATGAAGGAATGTTCCACCAACGTTGAAATTGTCAGAAAACCTGTAATCGAGATGAGTACCAAGAAGGGCTTTTGTCTGGAAACCAAAGTTCTGATTACTTTCGAGTGAAACCTGTATTGGTGTTTGCGATTCAATAAGAGCCTGGTTTATTATTGTCACAGTACCCATGTTATAATCGACAGTATAGTCGGTGTTTTCTGTTAAAGGCACCCCGCCGGCAGTCACCTTAACTGCACCTTGTGGAATGTTTGATGCATTAAGTACTATCTCTGATCCTGACTCTGAAGAATACTGACCTGTGATCTTAAATTTATTTTTCTCAGCCATTTGCCTGGCGATAGTCTGGGTGGAGTCGTAAAGCTCCTGGAAAACGTACCTGTTTGCAAGAGCAGGATCAGCGATTTTAGAGGCGAGATAATTGCCAAATGGTTCAATAACAGGAAAGACTATCTTTCCCCTGTCTGTCATTACTGTAACATCTTCAATAAAGTCGAAAAAACCATCAGGCTCCCTGTCCATCTGTGAATTGAGATTATCAAGTCCCAGCACCTGCAAAAGGATCTGGTCTGAAAGTCTGCCTTCAGGAAGGTAGTTGATTGAATTGCCGGTTTTATCGTCCTGGTAAAGGATATTAAGCTCAAAATCCTTCCTGTCGAGCTTACCTGATCCCAGTGAGTATACGTTTTTCATCATCAAGTCCCAGGTCGGAAGTCTGGGGCTTAAAGTTGTGCCTTTGAGAAGTTTAAGAATTAGTGATTGTGGAGCATTTATACCATCTGTGCTGAATTCACCTACTTTATAGAGCTTCCCACCATAAGTATATTCATACGCTACCGCAAGAACCTCATCTGTGTTGAGAGCCATGTTAAGCGAAATAAAACCAAGCTGCTTGTTAAAAGTATATTCCCTTTCATTAAGCTTCCGCGCATTTTCGATCTTCTCAAAATCACGACCTATCTGGAATCCCGGGTATAGAGGGTCAAAAGTGCTTGTAACCTGGTCAACATTGCGTATAGCATCATACGTGGTAACAAGTTGCTCATACATGTTATTTGTCTTGTTGTCAGGGTATATCATAGCTCCCGGCGATTGCTGGAAAGCAGGAATATTGTTGTAAACATGATTTGAGTTTTCAGCAAGGTCCATAAAAGCAATAATGTTCCTGTTACTTGCTTCTTCAAAGCGGCTTGACTTATTTGTGATCCAAACTTCAATTCTCTCGATGTTGATACCTGAGCTTACAACAGGCAGGTTTCTTAGTGCAGCATCGTAAGTATCGCGAAAGTACTGCGAAAGAAAGAAATGCCTGTTCGCTTCATACTCATCAACAAATATCTCATAATCTGTTAACTGCGCACCTCCTTTAACTTCGACAACCGAAGATTCGCCTTTTTGCTGCGACAATACTGTTGTTGCTGTTAGTTTACCGAACTGCATCTCGGTTTTTAATCCAAAAAGACTGTAGCTTCCTGTAATCAGAGTACCAGTCAGGGGGAGGGTTACATCACCTGCTTCTACTTTCTTTAAGATCTCATCTTCTTTGCCTGAATATTGAAGCTTTGTCCGGTTTTCAAACTCGAACATTGCATCAGTATTATAGTTTACACCGAGTTCCATTTTATCGCCGATGGTTCCGGTGACATTCATCTGAATTTTTTCCTTAAAGTCAAATGTGGGAATAGTTTGAAGCTTTTCAGATATTGTAGGATTCTGGGTCCGTGATATATTTATCCCAAAAACGAGTTCAGCAGATCCCTGGGGAATAATGTTTATAATATTGCTTCCAAATATCTTATCAAATGTCTCGCCTCCCACTTCAATTTGGGGTATGAGAGTCGACCTGAAGCCAGTCTGTTCACCCGATATCCTTGATTGCCAATAATCGCGCATTGCCCTGTTATACTCATATCTCCTGAACTGCTCAGGATTCATGTGTATCGGGACCCTGTAATTGAATGTGCCTATCTTTTCGTAGATTACATACTCATTTTTGGCAGGGTCGTAAACAACCGTCGGTTTTATATTTGAAGGTTTATCGAGAAACAGGGGAGAGTTTTCTTTCTGATCCCAGGGAATTCCTGTATCCTCATTCAGCCTTAGTGTACCTGTTGTATCTGCCTGTGATTGTGCAGGACTTGATATTAGAAGCAAACCGGCAACAGCCACAATATGTAGTATTACCAGAAGTTTCCGATATAATATTCCTGATCCCAATATGGACTTATTCAGAATTACAAGTTCTTTAGCGCTTTCCTGATAATATCCTCAACTGTCAGGTTCTTCTGTTCTCTGACAATTTTATCAAGTACCTTAGAAACAGCGCTCTTGGCAAAACCTAGCATTATCAGTGCAGATAACGCTTCTTCTCTGTTTGTATTGTCTGAAAATGCAAATATTTCATCACTTCCTGCTACTTTCCCAATTTTATCTTTGAGATCCACAATGATACGTTGTGCAGTTTTAAGGCCAATTCCTTTAACACTTTTCAGCATATTCACATCTGAACCGGCAATTGCTTTTTCAATATCCTGTGACTGGAGTGAAGAAAGCATCATCCTGGCTGTACTGGCTCCAACGCCCGATACGGATATCAAGAGTCTGAAAATTTCACGCTCTTCAGATTCTGCAAATCCAAATAACTGATGAGCATCTTCCCTTATAACTTCATGAATTAGCAACTTATACTCACTTTTCTTTTCAAGTTTTGAGAATGTGGTAAGTGAAATATTCACAAAATAACCGATGCCTGAAGTCTCTATAATGAGATATGCAGGTGTTATCCGGACAATTTGTCCGCTTATATATTCAATCATAACTGTGTTTCAGAGTTATATAGATCGGGAGGTAATTCATCGATATGGTCGTTGTGTGTTTCAATGACCTGGTGTTTGAGAGGGTTCTTAGAGATTTCAGCGTACATTTTCCTGTTCCTGTAAATATCACAGGCAAGATACATAGCCTGCCTGAATGAACTTTCAGATGCCTCACCTTTTCCGGCAATCTCGAATGCAGTTCCATGTACAGGAGAGGTCCTGATAAATGGAAGTCCTGCAGTAAAATTAACACCTGAATCAAAAGCAAGAGCCTTGAAAGGAGCCAGTCCCTGGTCGTGATACATTGCAAGAATACCATCGAATTTTGCGAAAGAACCTGCTCCAAAAAAGCCATCGGCAGGAAAAGGTCCGAATGCCAGAATACCCTCTTTTTGAGCTTGTTGTATTGCTGGTGCGATAATCTCGGCTTCCTCGCTGCCAAGCAATGAGTTATCACCTGCATGAGGATTCAACCCAAGTACTGCAATTCGGGGTTTCCTGATACCAAAGTCGACTTTAAGCGACTGATTCATCAACTTCATCTTTCTCATCAGAAGCTCCCCGGTAATTAAACCTGGAACCATCTTTAATGGAACATGGTCAGTAGCAACACCTATCTTAAGTGTATCAGAGATCATGAACATCAAAACTTCCTCTATGCCTGCCTTAAACTTAAGATAATCGGTATGGCCTTTAAATTGAAAATCTTTCGATTGGATATTGTGTTTATCAATTGGAGCTGTTACAAGGGCATCAATTTTCCCTTTGAGAAGATCTTCAACTGCCTTCTCAAGTGAAATAAATGCTGACTCACCTCCTATTTGTGTTGATTTCCCTAGTTCAACCCTGATGTTATCATCAAGACAGTTAATGATATTTGCTTTTTTGGGATGGGCTTCATCAACATTCCGTATATTATTGAAATTGAAATTATTAATATTCAAAGCCTTTCTGTGGTAGGCCGCTACTTTCGGGGAGCCATAAACAACTGTTGTAAGAATATCATTTATCATTGGATCGGAAAGAGCTTTCATAATAACTTCATATCCGATACCGTTAATATCGCCCTGCGATATACCAGCTATAAAAGATTTATTTTCCATAGGTCGTTCAATAATGATGTGGGTTAAGACATCATAAGATATTTGTTAATTCAATATGATTCTGCTAGTTTTTTCAAAAATACTGAAAGAAGCCTTAAACCAGTACCTGTACCATTCTTAAGTTTATAATACTCATCTTTCTTTAATATTTCATTACCTGCAATATCAAGATGTATAAGCGGGTATGAAGTAAACTTTTCAAGAAACTTCCCGGCTGTGATTGCTCCTGCTTCTCTTCCTCCGACATTTCGTATATCTGCCACATCTGATTTCAAAGCTTCACCGTATTCTTCCCACAACGGAAGTTCTGCAATTCTCTCGTAAACCTCATCACCGGCATCCTTAAGCATGTCAATGTATTTCTTTTTTGCATTGCTCATTGCTGCAATAGCATGAGCGCCAAAAGTCATTGCAGCCGAACCTGTGAGAGTTGCAATATTGATTATGAACTCAGGTTTATATTTTGAAGCATAGCTTATTGCATCTGCAAGTATAAGCCCTCCTTCGGCATCGGTATTGCCGATTTCTACTGTGGTATTATTATGCATTGTAATAATATCACCCTGTGTATAAGCATTTTCACCAGGTCGGTTATCTGTTGAAGGAACAAGACCAACAATATGAAGAGGTATTCCTGTTCTTGCGGCCACGTATAAGGCTCCTGTTACAATTGCAGCTCCTGCCATGTCGCCCTTCATACCAGACATGTAATCGCCGGTCTTGATATTTAATCCACCAGTGTCATATACTATACCTTTGCCAACTAGAACAATCGGGTTGATATTTAAATGACCTTCCGGTTTCCATTCGAGTATACTGAATGAAGGAGGATCAATACTTCCCCTGTTAACGGCCAACAATCCACCCATCTTGAGCGACTCGATTTTCATTTTGTTAAAGATCTCAACTGAAAAACCAGCTTCTTCGCCCTTCTTTTTGATTTCCATTGCAAGGGTAACTGCATTTAGATGATTTACTGGTTCGTTTACCCAATCCCTGACAAACCATACAGCATCGGTAACTTCTTTAAGCCATTTGATTTTATTATCATCAGTTTTGCCATGCAATAAAAGCTTTGCAGGGTGATGTTTCTTATTTTCTTCTTTGTTATCAGTAATATATTTATCGAAAGAATAAACGCTTAATATCAATCCTTCAGTAAAATCTTCAACAGCTCCAATATAAGAGTTCTCTGATGAGATTACTAGTTCGTCATGATTGTTTGATTTAATCAGCTTTCTTAATTTATATGCTGACCGCCGCAGATCTTCCCTTACATTGAAATTCCCCGTCTTATCTTTTAGACTAACTATATAAATAAATCTTTTATAGTCATTTAAGACCGCAAATTTCTCCCCTGCTGAAAGCTGTTTCTGGACATAGTTTTTCTCAGCATCTGTCAGTCTGGCAAAATCTGGAATTTTGTCCTTTTCTATGATAAAGACTACAGAATGCTCAGGCAATATGTTTGATATTTTTGATAATAAGGGCTTCATCAGGTGTTACAAAATTGAAGATGTAAAGTTAATTAAAATATCGATTGTTTCATTTCCAAAGCATTACCTTTGGGCAATCCTTTGATGAAAAGAAGCGAAGTTGCGTTAGCCTGATTATTTGCATTTAATGATAGTAAAAGACATATATAAAAAAGCTCTTGACCTTACTCCGATCAGTTTAGATGAAGGTCTCATGCTTTATACTAAAGCTCCACTGGAGGAGCTGATGTTTATCGCGAATGAACTAAGGCAATATCATAATCCCGGCAGGTATGCAGGGTGGATGATTGACAGGAATGTAAACATCACAAATATTTGTTTCTCACAATGCAGCTTTTGTAATTTTTGCAGAGGTAAGAACAGTACCGATGCTTATGTTACGAGCCTTGATGAATATTGCGCCAAGATCGGAGAACTCTATGCTCTTGGTGGAGACCAGCTTTTATTGCAGGGTGGAATGAACCCAGCTTTGGGACTCTCATTTTATACTGACCTTTTCAAAGAATTAAAAAAGAAGTATCCCGATCTGAAGCTCCATGCGCTTGGTCCTCCTGAGATCGTTTTCCTTGCTGCCAAAGAGAAACTGAGCTGGAGAGAAGTGTTAGCAAAGCTTATTGATTCAGGCATGGATAGCTTACCAGGAGCAGGAGCTGAAATACTTTCCGACAGGGTAAGAAAGATCATTTCGCCCGCAAAAGCAACTGTATCTGAATGGCTTGGGGTGATGAGAGAAGCTCATTTATTAAACCTGCCAACTTCAGCAACAATGATGTATGGACATATTGAAACTGAGAAGGAAAGGATTGAACATCTTATTCAGCTAAGGGATCTCCAGTATGAGAAACCTGATGACCATTATGGATTTATAGCCTTTATCCCATGGTCTTACCAGGATAAAGGCACCAAATTGTTAGAGAAACATGGCATAAGAAGCAGGTATACTGATTCCGGATACATCCGACTTGTGGCGGTTAGCAGGATAATCTTAACTAATATTCAGAATATACAGGCATCTCTTCTTACAGTAGGTAAGCAAACAGGGATGCTTTCGCTTCACACGGGAGCAAACGATCTTGGATCAATAATGATAGAAGAGAATGTTGTAAGCGCTGCCGGGTCAAATAATAGGTTTAGTGCTGATGATATTCAGTCAATAATAAAAGAGGCAGGTTTTGAACCTCGAAGGCGAAATCAAAATTATGAGCAATGGTTAAAATAATAAAACCTGCATCTCCTGCAGGTTTTAAAAATTAATATTCTAATTCAAAATTTATCCTTGGGAGCTACTTCTTTGCTGTCCTCTTCAGGGTCATATTTTGAAGCCTTTTTAAATTCCTTCATACCCTGACCAATACCTTTAAAAAGTTCTGGAATCTTACGGCCACCAAAAAGCAGAACTACGATTACGAGGATAAGAATGATCTCGGTTGCACCAAATCTTCCCATTGTTTTAGTTTTTTTGATTTCTGCAAAGATAGAAATACTTATTATCAAAATAAAGCTAATCCTTGATTTTATCAGGAATTTAACATCAATTAATTTCTAATCAACCTTAATATATCATTCCCATTTGCAAGGATAAGAAGTGAAAACAAGATTACCATTCCCACTATCTGCGCATACTCAAGAAACTTATCACTTGGTTTGCGGCCAGTAACAACTTCATACAGTAGGAACATAACATGTCCTCCATCCAGTGCTGGAATGGGAAGGATGTTCATAACTGCAAGAATGATTGAAAGAAAAGCTGTCAGATTCCAGAATGATTGCCAATCCCATACTCCGGGAAAAATCTTGCCTATCGTAATAAATCCTCCAAGAGATTCATAAGCTTTGTTCCCTTTTGAGAATAGTAAACGGAACTGTTTAAGATAATCACCAATAGTCTGGAAACCCTTTTTTATACCAGCAGGTATTGATTCAAAAAACCCGTATCTGATTGTTTTAAGCTCAAACAACTTGCTTAATGGGAGACCTGTTTTAACTACACCTAAAATACCTGCTGATGTTGGTTTAACTGGAATGTTTACACTCTGCTCGCCACGTTTTATATTTAAGACGACTTCTCTTTCGCGATTTTCTTTAAGATATTTCTGAAACTCATCATAAAACTGGAAGGTGGTACTGTCTATGCCAACAAGCTCATCATTTTCTATCACTCCAGCTTGCTTTGCCGGTGATTCCTTACTAAAGTCCGAAATAACAAATGGGCCAAAGGGAGTTCTTGGTTCAATCTGCCCTCTGCCTTTTAGCACTTGTGCAACATAACTATCCGGAATATCAAGATTCAGATTTTCTCCATCTCTGTCAACCTGTACTGAACTTCGTTTATTCAGGACTATTTCAGTTGTTATCTGCATAAAATCTTCTACAGGCTTATTGTCGACAGATAATATCTTATCACCGTTTCTTAATCCCATTGAATGGCCGACTGAATCAGTAACTATCCCATATTTGACACTTGAGTTAGGCAGGTATGTTTCACCCCATCCAAAAAGGATCAGAACATATATAAGCATAGCCAATATGAAATTGAAGAGCACTCCTCCTGTCATAATGAGTAGTCTTTGAACTGATGTCTTCGACCTGAATTCCCATGGCTGAGGTGGTTGTTTCATTTGCTCCTTATCCATCGATTCGTCTATCATTCCTGATATCTTAACGTAACCGCCAAGAGGCACCCAGCCCACGCCATATTCTGTTTCTCCTTTCCTGAATTTCAAAAGAGAAAACCAGGGATCAAAAAACAGGTAGAATTTCTCTACTCTTGTCTTAAAAAGCTTTGCAAAAAGAAAATGTCCAAATTCATGGATAATAACAAGTATTGAAAGGCTTAGAAGGAGCTGGAGTATTTTAACAAGTACCGTCATTTTAATTCTTGAGTTTATTAATATAGTCTATTGCCTTTCCCCTGGCCTCTACGTCTGTTGCTTCAAGAATATCAAGGTCGGGGTCAGTATAAAAAGTACAGTTTTCCATTGTATATTCAACGACATCGGGCATTTTCATAAAACCGATCTTTTCTTTCAGAAATGCATCAACAGCAATTTCATTTGCGGCATTCATTATACATGGCATGTTTCCGCCATGGTGGAGTGATTTGTAGGCAAGTGACAGATTTCTGAATCTTTTACTATCAGGCTCAATAAAAGTCAGAGATTTGTGCTTTGTAAGATCAAGGCGTGGCAGGTCAGAGACATACCTGTCAGGCCATGATAAAGCATACAGTATTGGCACCCTCATATCAGGAACGCCAAGTTGTGCTTTTACTGAGCCATCTGCAAAATGAACGAAAGAATGAATAATCGATTGAGGATGAATGATAACAGAGATCTGTTCAGGGCTTAACCTGAACAGCCATTTGGCTTCTATAACCTCAAGTCCTTTATTCATCATAGAAGCAGAATCAATAGTCACTTTACATCCCATATCCCAGTTTGGATGCTTCAGGGCATCTGAGGGTCTGGCTTTTTTTAACATTTTTTCGTCCCATTCAAGAAAAGGTCCGCCCGATGCTGTAAGGGTAATTTTTTCAACAGGGCTGTTCGATTCACCTGTAAGACATTGAAAGATAGCTGAATGTTCAGAATCAACTGGAACAATAACACTCCCTGATTGTTGAGTTAATTTCTCAATAATGTTCCCGGCGACAACAAGTGTTTCTTTATTTGCAAGTGCAATTTTCTTACCACTCTTTATTGCGGCGATAGTGGGTCTTAAACCTGAATAGCCAACAATAGAAGCAATTACAGTATCAATATCCGGGGAGGAAACAATATCGCAAACATTTTCTGTTCCAGCATAAATATTGATATCAATACCTTCTAATTCATGCTTTAGTTTTTTGTAATGATTCTTGTTCCCGATAACAATTGATTTAGGTCTGAACTTTTTAGCCTGGTATATCAAAACATCAACATTGTTGCCTGCAACAAGGGTTTCAACACTAAACTTATCAGGGTACCTCGATATCACATCAAGCGCCTGTGATCCTATCGAACCGGTTGAACCAAGCAATGCAATTCTAGTTGTTTTTACAAGCATCTTTCAGTAGGATCAGAATATGATATGTTTTTCAGGATCCAGTGGGTTTCCTTTGTACCAGATTTCTAAATGAAGATGTGGTCCGGAAGTGTACATCTCGCCTGAGTCACCCACAACTGATATAGGTTCTCCGGCTTTTACAAGATCTCCTGTTTCCTTAAGAAGAACAGAATTATGCTTGTATATAGTGACGATATTGTTTTGATGCTGGATTTCCATTACGAAACCGGTTTCCATAGTCCAACCTGTGAAAATAACTGTCCCATCGAGGGCAGAAGATACTACTGCTTTTGGAGTAGATACGATATCTGTCCCAAAGTGCTTGGCTCTGACATCAAATTTTGCGGAGATGACGCCTTTTAAGGGAGGGAAAAAATGTAAGCCATTGAATTCGGAGGAGTTCCCATAGCTTGCCGGGCCAAGACTCAGGTTATATTTCTCATCTCTTTCAATATTTTCGAGAATCTCAGATTGTTCGGCGGATACTGAAAAGTCAATTATGCCATAATTCCTGCTAGTATCTTGCATAACAACGTTTTGTACAGGGCTTTTTCCAGACACAATATCTTTCAGATTCTGGAAATAATTATCACGCAGTATCAGTTCCCGTTCAAGCGAGTCAAGTCGGATGGCGCTAAGAAGAATATTACGGCGCATATCTACATCGGGGTAACCCGGGATGAATTCTCTTAGGTTTGTAAACGAGATGAGAGATACTGTTCCGGCAATAATAAAGAAGACAAGAGTTGAAATGAGAATAAATGCGTTATACCTGGTGAGCCTTATTCTCCACAACTCCTCAAAAGTGTGATCATTAATGACAGAAAACCTGTACTTATCGCGCCAGTTATTCTTTTTCTTTTCGTCTTTAGCCATGTTTTAAGGTATGATCACCAGCAAAGATAATAATCCTGACACATCATTTCACATGTACATAAAAAAGGAATAATGATCAGATCACTTTAACAGGTTTTTCAACGCTTTGCCACAGACCATGCTTTGTGCAGATGGCCATTGCTGACATGTTCATTGATACCTCAGGGGCAACAATGTGGAAATCGATCTCAAAATGAGATGGTTTGTTGCCATACACACCAGCTGTGTAGCGGGCTTCAGCAAGTAGTGTTTCCCTATTCCATAGCTGTATAACGCTAATGAAATGATCAGGGTCATCGGGATGTGGATACTGGTCTCCCAGTCGTACTTTTATTTCGAATTTTTCACCTCTTTTCACTTCATCGGGGCAGATGACATGTGGCATGTGTCTGTCGAGGTAATCGCGTTTTACTTCTTTATTTTCCTTCTCTATATCAGTTGCAATGAATACTCTTGGCATAACAAAGAATTTTGGTTTAAAATACAGGAAATTTGAGTAACACAAATGATTTAACAAAATTAGTGAATAATTAAAAAAACATAGGTAATAATTTGTTGAATTGTTGCCTTTGTGCTATTTTTGTTGCCTCAAAACTGCGGGGTGGAGCAGTGGTAGCTCGTTGGGCTCATAACCCAAAGGTCGGAGGTTCGAATCCTCCCTCCGCTACAAAGAAAAAGCCCTGGCGCGACAGCGTCGGGGTTTTTTGTTTTGATCCTGAAGGAAAGCTCGCTTCCGAAAGGATGAAAACAAAAAACCCCAACAGCCGACGAAGGAGGCTGCAGGGCTTTTTCTTTGTGAAGCAACCCCAAAAGGATCATAAAATAATCCTCCAGGGAAAAAGGTGTGAGTGTGAGAGTGAGAGTGAGAAAAACCCCGACAGCCGACGAAGGAGGCTGCAGGGGGCTTTTTCTTTGTGAAGCAACCCCAAAAGGATCATAAAGTAATCCTCCATGGAAAAAGGTGTGAGTGTGAGAGTGAGAAAAACCCCGACAGTCGACGAAGGAGGCTGAAAAATATTGCCCGGTATGGTCAATGGTAAAGGGAAACGTGCAGTTGATGTGGAATATGACCTCTATAACTGAGTCCTTTCCTCTGAAGCGGAGAGCCTACCAAAAAAAAAGCCGTCATAAGAATAAAGATGACGGCTTTTCAGAAAAAACTCCTGAGGTTTTCATCTATTCTGACGATCAGTGTCTGAATCATTACCCTGTCCCATACCTGCTCCGGCTTTAAGACCCCAAACTTCTATCTGAGCCTTATCTTTTGCGAGATCATCGTTTTTATTGAAATTAAACGTTATTTTATCAAGCTGCTCTGTGCTGTTGAGAGTTATTGTTTTGCTGTCGCTATCAGGCTGTATTGAATTCCCCACCGTCAGCTCCTGCTTCTTCCCGCTGTCATATTCAACTTCGACATTAGTCAGACTGACAGGGGCATCTTTAACCCTGAATTTTATTGCTGAATACTTATCATTTGCGCTGACTGTTTTTTCCCTGTCTGCATTCCAGTCAAAAACTCCTTTATCCGTACTTAAGTCAAGCGTCTTTTCACCTATTTTTTCCCATTGTGCATCCCTGGATGAGGAAGCCTGTCCCTGAGAAGTGCTTTGTTGCTGTGAACCCATTCCCTGAGATTGCTGTTCTGATCCTTGCTGTGAACCTGAACTTTTCTGGTTAGATCCCTGCTGAGCAAAAGAGAGACCATAAACACCTGCTAATAACATTATACTCATTAATACTTTTTTCATAACATTTCTTTTTTAGTTAATACTTATTTAGTTTGCTTGCCTGGCCAGATATTCAGACATCAACTTCTCCTATGAGAATTATAAAAAACTAACATGACTGATAACATGGTTCAGATTATTTTGATACATTGATAAAAGGGCATTGATTATTGAGATATGGCCTGAAATCAGGGCTTAAGAGATCATCTGCTATTTTAGCTTATTGGAAAATGATTGGGTATTATACATTTTTAATTATGTAACTTATGATTATAATATTGTAATACAATTAAAATAAGTCTTTGTCAACTTTGCATAAACTAAAAAGTTGAAATATGAAGATATTTATAAGTTGCTCAATTATTGGAATTCTTGCTTTTTTGCTCTCTTGCGGCAGCATAGTAAAATTTCCCGTATCTGATACTGTCCCGGCAGCAGAAATTACAGTTAAGAAAAAACAAGACAAAAACAATAACTATGTTATTGAACTGACAGCAAAAAATTTAGCTGAAGCAAGCAGATTAAACCCACCCATGAACAACTACAGTGTCTGGATAGTTGCAGATGACGGCAGTACAAAAAATATAGGGCAGTTAATCAACAAAAATGCAGAAAAGGCAGTTTTGAAAGCAGTGACTCCTTTTAATGTTAATGAAATATTTATTACCGCAGAACAACAAGGTAATTTATCATATCCTGCAGGTGCTGAAATTTCACGTACAACTTTCAATAAATAGCTACTGATAAAATTAAATGACGATGGGAATTTTCAGTAAGAAAAATAAAGAAGAAAAAACGTCGAGTGCATCCGGGGAGTCGTCCGAAAGCGGATTAAAGTACCAGTGTCCGATGAAATGCGAAGGTGAAAAAACTTATGATCAGCCTGGGAGATGTCCCGTATGTAAAATGTACCTTCAGCCAGTTGAAAAGAAGGTTTAGCTGCGATTGCTCTTATTCTGATGACATAACCTGCTCTACATCCTGAACCGATTCTGCAGGTAATGCCAGGTTTTTGATGATAGTTAAATCACCAGTTGTTTCAAGAATACAGCCAGCCCATCAGCGAGAGTTGCGTTTTTGCTTGTTGAAACACTTGCAAGTGTTAGGCCACTGGGTGGTACAGGCGTAGTATGGAGAATTACCAAAACTGAACCGAAATGAAAAAAATATCTGTTCTCATCCTGATTTCATTACTGGTAGCCTGTAGTCAGAAGATCATTCCACCATCTGGTAGCACAAAGACTTCCCTGAATGAAAATGCATTGAAGGGACAAAAAGTATTCATGGAAAATTGCAACAGGTGCCATCCTGGAGGCATGTCAGGACTAGGTCCGGCGATTATAAATAAGCCACTTCCGTCTTTTTTGATAAAATTCCAGGTTAGGAACGGTCTTGGGGCAATGCCGTCGTTCCACAAGGATCATGTTTCGAAGGAGGAACTGAACAATGTTGTTGCCTATATTAAAGAGTTACGTTCAAAATATTTACCGGGTTCTGTGATGAATTGATTTCATTCAGTTTGCGCCTTTGGGGGTAAACTAATGTAAACTTTTAATTCTTACATATCTACGATTTTCTACAGCCTTCTGACCTTAGAATAAGATTCTAGAAAGTTGCTAACTTTGTTTCCAACGCATTCACGACCCCTAGATAATGACTGGAAACAAATACTTAATATTTGACTTCGATGGGACTATCGCTGATACAATAGAGCTAAGCCTGAATACCTTTAATTTAATAGCTCACGAATATGATTGTAAACCTATCATAAAGGAAGATTGGTTTATGTTAAGAACGATGAGATATCAAGATCTAACAAAAGCATATGGAATTTCAAATACTAAATTGACTTTAATTCTACTTCGCATAAGAAAGGAAATAAAAGGCCGTATCACTGAATTAAAACCCATAGAAAACATCTCGAATTCTCTTTTACAAATTAGAAACTCAGGACTGAGAATGGGAATATTAACCTCAAATTCAGCATATAATGTTGGCATGTTTCTAAAATATAATCACCTATCCGACTTTATTGA
>DATALD010000100.1:0-25171 GCA_036261255.1 Bacteroidales bacterium | reverse complement strand
CTGCAGGAAACAAAAAGAGTTCTTAAAAAAGAAGGAACAATGATTGCAATTGAAGGTGACCATGGCTCAACATTCTTCCATCCTGACAGCGAATACGCCCATAAAGCAATTAATTGCCAGGTTCAACTTCAGAAATCCAGTGGCGGGAATTCAAATATTGGCAGGGAACTTTATCCTTTACTAAAAGGAATCGGGCTCTCCGATATATCAGTATCCCCCAGGATTGTTTATGTTGATGCAAGCAGACCTCACCTTGTAGAAGGATTTATTAAAAACACTTTTACCGCAATGATTGAAGGTGTTGGTCAAAAGGCAGTTCAACAGGGAATTATCGATAAAGATACTTTCGAGAGAGGTATAAAAGATTTATACCGGACAACCCAATATGATGGGGTTTTCAGTTATACATTCTTCAAAGGATTTGGAATAAAAACTTAGGGTTTTTGGTAACCTTAACAAAATGGCTAATTCGATAAGGTGTCTACAGGATTAAGATTGGAACGATTTTTGTTATTAAATCGCTGAACAATAATATATGAGAAGAACCCTTACAATACTTCCTTTAGTTCTCATCGTGATTCAGAGTTGAGGAATAGAAGCTAAATCAGAAAAAGGATTATTCCTGAAACAGACCTTCCGGATCGATCCACATTGTAAAGCAAAAAGGCATAGAAAAACAATGCGTATAATTAATGCTATACTTGAAAGCTGTTCATCGCGAATTTTATATACTCTTTATTGCTGGGTTCAATCAGTTTAAGGTCGAATGGGGATCTTTCCCCGTCAACAATAGGAATTTCATTTGTCCTGCCTGGATTCTTGTTTCAATATTTTATTTATGAGTTAAGAAACCCGAAGGAGTATTTCTTCTATTTCAATAATAATCTTTGGATTATAGGATTTGTATTGAATGTAATAATAGGTGTTATTCTTGTTCTGATATGTGTAAGTTGCATGTAGATAGTGTAATCAAGAATTTTGGCAATAGGCAGGTTTTAACTGACGTATTCATTTCATGTCGGAAAGGAGAAATAACTGGATTGCTTGGAAGAAATGGGTCGGGAAAATCAACGCTTCTAAAAATAATTTTCGGATCATTACCTGCAGATAATAAGTTTATTAAGATAGGATACAGAACTGTAACTGGACTATTTGACAACAGGAATTTAATTAAATATCTCCCCAGGATAATTTTCTGCCGAATCATATTAAGGTCGATTCAATTATTGACCTGTTTTGCGATTATTCAAATGCGATACTAATAAAGAATTCATTGCTTAATCAAACCCATGTTTAAAAAAAGAGCAAACCCAGGACCTAGAACCAGGTTTAACAATTCATCCTATTTGATTGTTAATTTGTGAACAGAAGCTTAAACCTGTTTCGCTCAATTTAAAACAATCCGAAAATGGAATTCAATCCAAACAATCACATTATTAAACTCTGCATTCAGGGTATTGAACTTGAAGACAAAGGCCAACCTGATGAGTCAGTAAAATTATTCCTCCGTGCCTGGAATGAAGCTAAGGATGATTTCGAAAAATATCTATCATCATATTTCGTTGCCAGGTCTCAGAAAAATCCTGCTGACAGGTTAAAGTGGTTCGAAACATCCCTTAACCTTGCATTGAAAATAAATGACGATTCAGTTAAAGGAGCTTTTTCTTCACTCTATCTGAATATCGCCAAATGTTATGGAGAATTAAACGATCCGGAAAACTCAAAAAAAAACTATAACCTGGCAATGATTGTCAAAGACAAACTCACTGATAAAGGACCCTTTTATCATGGGACAAAAGCTGAGATGAAAATAGGTGATTTGCTCACACCCGGAAGCAGGTCAAATTATAAGTCTGAAATAATTATGAATCACGTCTATTTCACCGCATCTCAATACGGCGCCGGGCTGGCAGCGGCATTAGCAAAAGGAGACGGTGATGAACATGTATATATTGTAGAACCGACAGGATGTTTTGAAAACGATCCGAATGTAACTGATCGAAAATTCCCCGGCAATCCAACCCGTTCGTACCGTACAGGTTCACCATTGAAAATTATTGGTGAAGCAGAGAACTGGACAAGACAAACACCTGATCAACTTCAGGAATGGAGTGAAAAACTGGCAAGGACAAATGGTGATATTATCAATTGAATTTTAACTTCCCTGAAGAAAATCATTTTTTTTCATCCCCGTTCTGCACGGAAGATTATTTTTGCCAGGTTATTTAAAATTATGCAGAACCAGGACGAAAACGCTGCATCAGCGTTAGCAGGTGATATAGCCAACAAAACTATATTTTCAATTTTACTTTCAATCAGCTTCTCTCATCTTCTGAATGATACAATTCAATCACTAATCCCTTCTATTTATCCTGTTGTTAAGGAAACATTTCATCTTAACTTCTCACAGATAGGCATTATTACACTTATATTCCAGATGACAGCATCTTTATTTCAACCACTTGTCGGATTGTACACCGATCGCAAACCTCAACCCTACTCTCTTGCTATCGGTATGGTTTTTACTTTATCAGGGTTAATCCTGCTTTCACAATCAGAAAGTTATGCATCGCTTCTGACCTCGGTTGCAATTATCGGTACAGGCTCTTCAGTTTTTCATCCTGAAGCTTCGAAAGTTGCGTATTTGGCTTCAGGCGGACGAAGAGGACTGGCACAATCAATTTTCCAAGTGGGTGGTAATCTGGGTGGTTCCCTGGGGCCCATACTTGCAGCATTGATAATCGTTCCCCTGGGGCAGCATGGTATCCTCTGGTTTTCTATACTTGCCCTGCTTGCTATTTTTGTTCTTCTGAAAGTTGGTGGCTGGTATACACATCATCTGAACCAGGTGAGAAAAAGAGCTCCTGCTATATCAAAAGGTCATGGTTTGTCGAAAAGAAAAGTTGCCTGGTCTGTTGTAATCCTGCTTGTCCTTATATTTTCAAAGTATTTCTACATGGCGTCGATAACGAGTTACTTTACTTTTTACCTGATGCATAAATTCAATGTGACAGTACAAGGTTCGCAGTTGCATTTATTCATATTCCTTTTTGCTGTCGCTGCCGGCACGCTTCTTGGCGGACCAATTGGAGACCGTGTTGGAAGAAAGTATGTAATCTGGTTTTCTATTCTTGGCGTGGCCCCCTTTACAATCTTGTTGCCTTATGCCAATCTATTCTGGACAACAGTGCTAAGCATTTTGATCGGCGTTATACTTGCTTCGGCATTTTCAGCAATTCTTGTTTATGCTCAGGAACTTATCCCTGGCAAAATAGGAATGATATCAGGATTATTCTTCGGTTTTGCTTTTGGCATGGGCGGCCTGGGTTCAGCCTTACTCGGGATACTTGCCGACAGGACAAGCATCGATTATGTTTACCATGTGTGTGCTTTCCTGCCACTTATAGGAATCATTACTATTTCCCTGCCGGATATCGGCACTAAGAGGATGCGTGAGTGAGAGTGAGAATTCCAGGAGCCTGTACAAAAACAATGTGATTGGAAATTACAAATTGTTCTGAAAAATACTCTGAAAAATACTCTGAAAAAATAATAGTGGATAGAAAGAGCAATGATGCTGAACCTTTGAATGTTTTTTTATTAGCTTTATCAAGAGATCCAATTAAAAATGTCAGGGAGTAAAAAACATATCGTCCCTTTAATTCTGTTGTTGCTACTGCTCATGCCGGCAGTAATAAAACTAGAACATCACCATGATCATCAATTAAGCCATAACAAGAACAATAAAACAACTGCATTTTCAGAAAAGTGTTTTATATGTGATTTTCAGTTCTCAACTTTTATTAACAGAGAATTCATTCCGAATTCGTTTAGCTTCGTTTATTCTGAACTTCGTACAGACCAACATTCCTCATTTCAATACTCAAATAGATCAAAATACTCTTTTCTGTTAAGAGCTCCTCCTGTTTTACACCGTCCCAACTTCTAATTAACTAATTGTAAAACAAATATATTTAACAGAATGAGAAAGATATTTTTCTTATGCTCTTTATTATTGTTATTCTTTGATCTATACTCACAAAATACAATTAAAGGCAAAGTAACAGACGAGGATAATAGACCTCTTCCCGGTGCAACAATCTTTCTGCCGGAACTCAATAAAGGAACGATGGCAGATGATAATGGTTATTATGAACTGTCCGGTCTTCCTTCAGGAAAGATTAAGATTCAGTTTTCTTATATAGGGTACTCAAACAGGATAGAGACAATAATACTCCAAAATCCGGATACTGAGGTTAATGCAATACTTGAAACAACAACAATCATAACTGAGGAGGTAGTTATATCAGCAGGTTATAGCTCAACACAACATGAAAATGCTATAAAAATTGAAGCCCTGAAACTCGATTTCTCTGAAATAAAACTAACTCCAAATTTCTCTGAAATAATTACAAAGATCCCGGGCGTAAGCATGATATCTAAAGGAAGCGGGGTATCTAAGCCTGTTATCAGAGGACTTTCAATGAATGACATTCTAATCTTAAATAATGGTGTCAGGTTCGAAAACTATCAATATTCAGATCATCATCCTTTGGGTATTGATGAATTCGGAGTTGAAGACATTGAAGTAATTAAAGGACCATCATCCCTGCTTTATGGTTCTGACGCTATAGGTGGGGTAATTAACTTTATTAAGGAAAAACCAGCTCCGATTGGAACTATTGAAGGTGATTATAGCATGCAGCTCTTCTCCAATACTCTTGGAATCACAAATAACTTCGGCATAAAGGGATCATCACAACATCTCTTCGGTGGAATAAGATTTGGTCAAAAAACAAATTCAGACTTTCTTCAGGGAGGAGGCGCCTTTGTTCCAAACACCAGGTTTAAAGAGTATTCAATCAAGATGAACACTGGTCATACCGGGAGAATGGGAACATTCAGACTATTCTATGATTACAGCCAACAGAATCTGGGGCTTGCAGAAGAGGAAGCTGTTGAATCTATAACTAAAAGAGGCAGAAATCCCAAAATATTTTTCCAGCAGTTTAATTCACATCTGCTTTCAACACAGAATAAATTATACCTGGGTAAAATGAAACTTGATATTAATTCTGCATACCAGAACACAGAACTTATTCATTTCGGTGAGCCATCAGCTTATGAGATCCAGATGAAATTAATGACCCTAACCTATGATACTAAATTATACTTGCCCTCGAACAAAAACTCTGAGTACATCATTGGATACCAGGGAATGTCTCAAAACAATCTCAATCTGAATGATAGAGAAATAAAGCTATTGCCCGATGCATCAGTTTTTAACAATTCAGCATTTTTCCTGATTCAGAAAACATTCTTCAGAAGATTGAAATTTCAAACCGGTTTAAGATTTGATGAAAAAACTATAACCACTAAGGCCCTGGGTGATACCATTCAGCCAGACTATCGGGAGGCTCTTAAGAAAAGATACAATAGCTTCAGTGGATCGCTGGGTGCAATTTATTCTGTCTCCGAAAAACTTCTTCTGAGATCGAATTTTGCTTCAGCATACAGGACTCCCAACCTTGCGGAACTTACATCAAATGGTCAACACGAAACCAGGTATGAAGTCGGGGATAAAAATCTGAACCCGGAGAAATCTTTTGAATTTGATTTAAGTTTGCACTATCATATTGATAATCTGACCTTTGATTTAGCAGGTTTTTATAATAACATTAATAATTATATTTTCATTTCTCCTACCGGTGATACAACAACTAATGGAATAGATATTTATAAGTATAAACAAAACCCCTCATATCTGTTTGGGGGTGAGACTGGGATACATATTCATCCGGAAGCTTTAAAGTGGCTCCATCTTTTAACAACATTCTCGACAGTGACAGGGAAACAGGAAGGTGGTAGCTACCTGCCTTATATACCTGCAAAAAAGGTTTATTTTGAATTCAGAGTCGAAAAGGAATCTATTGCTTTTATTAATAAAGCATTCATGATGATTACCGCAACAAGTGTTTTTAAACAGCAGAATACTGCACCAGAAGAAACCCCCACTAATTCATACACATTAGTGGATATCTCCGTTGGTGGACAGATAAAAGTTAAAAACCAGTTTCTTTCATTTTCGCTTGGAGCAACAAATATCTTCGACAAGTTGTATATCGATCATTTATCAACCCTGAAAGAAGTAGGATTTTGTAATCCGGGTAGAAATCTGATTATGACAATGAAAATTCCTTTTATTATCAGAAAAACTGAATGAGAATGTTTTAAAATATCAGACTTCAAACGATTCCAGGCCCCATTCCTATTCAAAACGAGTCAAATTGTGCAAGTGTGAGAGTGTGAGAAGACAACACTAACTCTCTCACTCACTCCCTGGATGACACTCTATAGATGTTTGAATAATTGAACTGCAATAAGTTGCCCGGATTCAGATTCCAACAAGAATTAATTTATACATTTATGTTTCGATTTAATCCTGTGATCAATGAGAACATTACTTAACATCTTCTGTATCTGTTTCAGCTCATTAATTTTAAATGGTCAAACCCCTAATGGAAACACCCCTCCATTTTATAAAAATTTTACAGTATCGGTCTACACCCGCGCTTACGAGGTCAGGGATATGGCGGATATGAATAAGCTGAAGGATACCTGGGACCTTATCTCCAACCAGGTTAAAATAGATAAGATCTATCTCGAAACTCACCGCGACCTGCTCATTGTTGATGAAAAGACTCTTGAATCAGCAATCGCATTTTTCAAGTCAAAGGGACTGAAAGTCTCCGGTGGCATTACATACACAGTAAATGAAGGTAATAACTTCGAAACTTTCTGTTACAGCAATCCCGAGCATCGTAAAAAAGTAAAAGAGATAGCTGAGTTTACAGCCAGGCATTTTGACGAGTTCATCCTCGATGATTTCTTCTACACAAGCTGCAAATGCGACCTGTGCATAAAGGCAAAAGGAGATATGAGCTGGACTGATTTCAGGCTGAAGCTGATGACTGAAGCTGCCAGGGATCTTGTGATCGGCCCTGCTAAGAAAGTGAATCCAAAGGTTAAAATTGTCATCAAATACCCGAACTGGTATGAACACTTCCAGGGACTTGGCTTCAATCTTGAAACCGAACCAAAAATGTTCGATGGTATTTACACCGGAACCGAGACACGCGACGCAGTAAGTTCCGATCAGCATCTTCAGCAATACGAAAGCTACCTGATTTTCAGGTATTTAGATAATATCGCCCCCGGGAGGAATGGCGGTGGATGGGTTGATTCGGGAGGAGCGACATACCTCGACCGCTATGCGGAACAGTTCTGGATAAGCCTGTTTGCAAAAGCCCCTGAGATCACAATGTTTGATTTCAGGCAGCTTCAAAGCAGGATACGTACCTCACAAAAAGGAGCATGGCAGGGTACAGGAACATCATTTGATTTTGATGCATCAATGCAACCTGTTGTTTCACCGGCAGGCAATACTATCCAGCCAACCATGGCCAAAGCTGCTGGAATGACATTTGAACAGGTTGACAAGTTTATTGGTCTTCTGGGTAAGCCGGTCGGGATAAAAAGTTACAGGCCGTTTCATGCAACCGGAGAAGATTTCCTCCAGAACTATCTTGGAATGATCGGTCTTCCGATGGATATCTCTCCCGTTTTTCCTGAAGACGGAAAAATGATCCTTCTAACAGAGTCAGCCGCATTTGATACTCAAGTAGTGTCAAAGATAAAGGCACGGATACAATCAGGTAAAGATGTTATGATTACATCCGGTTTGCTAAAGGCACTCCAGGATAAAGGTATCGGGGACATTGCCGAACTGAGATATACCGACAGGAAAGCGAGTGTGAACGAGTTCAAGTCAGGTTATGGTCGCACCCTCACTTCATCAAAAGAAATTCTTATTCCACAGATAAGCTATCTTACTAACGATTCATGGGAACAGGTCTCCGCGATAAGAGGCGAGAATGGCTGGCCACTTCTTCACAGGGCCCAGTATTCGAAAGGTTACCTTTATGTGCTTACAATACCTGATAATTTTGCTGACCTTTATTTATTTCCCGATGCCGTGCTCAACCGCATAAGGACAGTTGCTTCACAGGGAATGGATTTCAGGCTCGAGGGACCATCCAGGATAAGCCTCTTTTGTTATGATAATGGTTCTTTTATCGTTGAATCTTTCCTTCCTGAACCTGTAACTGTAAGGGTTTATACCAGGGCTGCTGGCACAATCACCGACCTGGTTACAGCTGAATCGATAAATGGCGCTACTGCCCCTGCATTCCCTGCCAGGAATACCGGTCCTACCCCCGAAAAAGGGTTCGAGATAACTGTTAAACCACACTCATACCGAGTGTTCAAGGCTAAAGGCGAATGATCAGGATCAGATCAATGCCTGTAAGGATCTTTGCCATTCCATTTTCCTCCGTTTGCAAGCACTGTATACCAGGCGTCATGTGCCAGTGTCTCGAATATTGTAAACTCGTTAAATGAGATTATTTCTCGGTCATCTACATACTGCCGTTCTTCTGACAGGCTGTTTACCTGCGGAATGACAGGAATATTGGTCGCCCTTCCTGTAACCCCAGGACCAAAGACAGTAATGCCGGGCTTTGATCCAAGACCAAGGCTTTCAGTATAAGCGCTCTCCCTGTCGTGCGGATTATGCACCTGGTCAAAACCGAGCTGGGTAACATAGCTGATCCCGACAGGGTTCAATCCCATTTTATAATCAAGGAGCTCCGAAGCAGCATTGATATACTTTTGTTCACCTGTAAGGCTCCACATCAGCATCGAAGCTGTTGCATAATGATTTTGTCTTACATTATGTCCCCATCCTCCTCTTTCCGGGGTGTTCCCCACAGGAAAGGCATGCTTTTTCAGCTCTGCTATGTTGGCTTCAGCAGCATCCTTTATTGCAGTCCTGAAAAATGCTACTATCATAGGATCTGTCGGAACATCCTTATCAACTATATATGAAAAGATATAGGCAGGATTATCGAAATTCCTGTCATTAAGTGAATATCCAACAGTTCCAAAGAGATTGTTCTTCAGTCCGCCTGCAATAGTGTATAGCTCTTTTACTTTCTGGTGGTCCGCTTCATTGCCCGTCAACAGGTATCTCTGGATATAGTAATAAAGCTTTTCCGGATCGGCCATTGCAGAGGAACCGTAAGCAAAAGCTTTATCGGCCCTTGCCTGGAGTTCTTTTGCCTTCTCAGGATTATAAGGTTTAATAAGTCGTGCAAGATGAAGGAACAATCCGGCAGCGGGGCATGTTGCCCTGTTATCGGTCTTTACAGTTCCGTATTTCTTGTTGTCGCGATCCAGGGGAGCGGCATATGGTTCGGGGTATCCTTTTGTTTCTGTTCCGAAATTTATGCTGCCATCTTCATTCTGGAGGTATTCCCATATGAGTGTTCCCCAGGAGGCCTCATCAATGATATCGGGGATCTTGTTCCTTTTGTTTACAATATTGTACTCTGTGTCAAAATCACCTGGTATGTCGAACTGCCCGTCAAAGAATAATTTGGGGAAAGCCTCATAAGCCATCAGGTTAATCATGGGATTAGAGATATGATAAGCTCTCCTGTCAGCATCACCCGCATCATGATATCCTCCATAGACGTTGAACGAAGGTTCATTACCCTGTACAACGATGTTGGCTTCTCCAATGGGTCCGTCGACATCATAGACAATAGTATGACAAGCATGCTTGCGAATATCAGGACTGTCGATCGGGCATCCGCAGCGTTGATAGTACTGCCCGCGAAAAGTAATGTAGGCAGTCCTTTTCATGAATTCACCCCCAACACCAAATGGCCAGGAGCAGCCATATCCTTTAACTGCTATTTTATATGGACCTCCTTCAGGTACTTCAGACAGGTCTATGCGGTAGACGAATCCTCCTGCTGTGGTGTCCATTCCTTTTTCCTCCAGTTTACCCTTTGTTATTGTTTTTCCTGTATTCTGGTTGAAGACCTCATAAGCAGGAAGAGGGCCTTCTATCTTCCTGCTGCCTCCCGTTCCGAGCCATATTGTAAAATTTGCATATCGCAGCGTTGAAAGAGCGCTATAGGCAGCCTGGTTTGTTTTGATAGATTCGCAGAACAGGGTGCGGGAATCAAATTTAAATTTCCTGCTGCCATAAGGTGTTTTGAGCTCATATTCCCTGCCTTCAACGAGGTCGGTTGTCTGGAGATAGATATGATGATCGCACATATCAGCCTTTGTGGAATACTGGTAAATAGACTTGCAAGGCTGTCCATTGATTTTCCATTCAGAAACATTGCTGATGTCGACCTCCGACAGGTTGAGAGTATCGCTCGTAAAAAACACAACTAACACATCTTTTGTGGCTGTTCTTATTTCCCGGAGAGTCAATTTTGCCTGGGTATTGAGAGAGAAAAGCATCATTGACATGATGGTCGCATACCTAAGTATAATGGTTTTCATTGTTTTAACTCATTTTAAGTTTAAATATAAAACAATAAAATCGAATTTACGGATACGCGGCTTTCTGTATATCTGTTACCGGTTATGGTCAGCATGCTGCCACCAATGAATTGTTCCCCAATATCCCAAAAGAAAGGTTAAGGCAAGAATGAAATAGCTTGCAAGATGAAGTTGAAAACCAGGTTCATCTTTCGCCACTGAATACAGTCCGGGAATTGCCCAGGGAAAATATGGACCAAGACCTACAAGACTAATAAACTGGGCAAAGATCATTGTTAATAAAACAAAGCCCAATGGAGCAATTATACCCCTGGTATAACCGGTTATATATGCCACCGGAGAACAAAGAAACAATGTAAAAAAAGATGTTATAAAAAAAGACCTTGAAAAATCATAAAACATAGCAGGTGACCAACCTGGCATATCAATTATTAATCCAATGCCTATTCCAACAGAAAATGCAATTACAGCAAGTATGAGACACCAGGTGAAAGTAATAATGAACTTTGCAATAACAATCGATATCCTTCCAACAGGCAAAGCCAGGATATCTTTCATTGTACGGTCGTTATGTTCACAGCCAAAAACCCAGGCTGTAACAAATCCGAAGCCAAGAAGGCCGATTGATGCAATTACCTGGGTCATCAGATCCAGATAACCTTTCCAGTCATTTTCCCCAAACATTTTAGCCTTGGTCCCAATGAGCCCTAACTTTGAGGCAATGTCAGGATTCCTTGATACAAACATCATCAAACCTATCATCAAGGGGATTAATGTAAAAACAATCAAAGTAGTAACAAAAACCTTTGACTTACGGAATTTCATATACTCTGCCCAAAGTGCAATACTTATATTCTTCATAGTCTTTCTCCTTTCATGCTGATTGTTCTTAAAAAGTAGGCTTCCAGGTCTTCATCCACTACATTCAGAAGCGATGGAGGAAGTTGATTATTAACTAATAGAGTCGCGATAGATCCGGGGTCATTGATTATTGCTTTATCCATAATTTCGATCATGTTATCAGCAGTATTGGAAGACATTACTCCAGCCTGGCATAAAACAGATTTTGCGAGGTCATTATTCCTGGTATTTACCTTCAGCCGCTTCCGGCAGAGTTGCTCTAGTTGTGATGTATTTATTTCCTGGATTAATTTTCCATTATCTATTATTCCAATGCGTGTGGCAAAACGGGATATCTCACCAAGAATATGACTCGAAATAAATACTGTTACACCCCTGTTTTGTGAAAGATCGATAAGCAATTCACGAATTTCATGAATCCCTGCAGGATCGAGACCATTTGCAGGCTCATCAAGGATCAGGATACCAGGATTATGGATTAGAGCTTTGGCAAGACCCAGGCGTTGAGCATTGCCCAGGGATAAATTCTTAGCTTTCCGGTTTGCATATTTCATGATCTTCAATTGATCCATGATTGAATCAACAACCCTGTTGTCGTTTAAAAACCTTAGCTTCCTTATTATCTCGAGATTTTCCCTGACAGTAAGATCGGGATAAGAGTATGGGATTTCAACCAGGTAACCAATTTCCTTCCATAAATCGGTATTTCCCCCATGCACCTCTTTCCCATTAATGAATGCTTTGCCTTTTGTTGGATTTATCATCCCAAGCAACATCCGTATTGTAGTGGTTTTACCTGCGCCGTTAAGTCCTAAGAAGCCATATATTTCTCCCTTACGCACGTTCAGAGACATTTCAGAGACAGCAAGTACATCCTTATAATTCTTTGTCAGGTTCTCTGTTGTTATTATATTATCCATTGGCCTTTTATTTTATGATTTAATAAGGTTCTCTCACATACCGAACATTCGGTCTGTAATAATTTAAAAAAATCAGGCTTTTAAATTTTTGTAAATCGTATCATAAGAGTTAAGTAAAAATTCTTTGTATGATTTTGAGGTATCATTGTTCACATAACGAAGAAAAACACCATCGGTGCAATACAAGAAGAGATCAGCAATTTCTTCATCAGTCGATTTTGTTTTAATCTCACCTCTCTTGCGTGCAACAGAAATTATCTTAATCCATTCTTTAACATCATTTTTATGTAATTCAGATTCCATTTTAAGAAATTCAGGAAAGCGGCTTGCAACTTCAAACAAGATCAGGAAAAAGTTGAACTTAACAGTTTTATCCTCCGGAGAATCTACCAGGTTGTTTATTGCTACAAAAGAATCATTTAAAGAATCTATGTACTGGTGATAAAATTCATTAAGTGAAGTTTTACTGAATGATGAATACTTGACTGCACCCATAGAAAAGAAGCCGGTTGCAATCTCTTTAAACAATTCTTCTTTACTTGCAAAGTAGTGATAAAAAGCTCCTTTCGAAAGACCGGTTTTATTAACTAACTCATTCATTGTTACATCTCTGTAGCTTTTCTGTAAAAAAAGTAAAAGAGATGTATTAAGAATATGTTCCCTTGTATCCTTCATAAACCGACCGTTTGGTATGCAAATATATAGATTTATTTTATGCATTTCAAAATACCATCAATCAAAAACTATTACCTCACTTTCTAACAAATAATTTCTTATAACTTTATGTTGTTATTTTAGAATCAGAAAAACCAATGTATTATGGGCAGCAATCCATTTTTCATTCCCATTGCAAGTGGCAAAGGCGGCGTTGGTAAAAGTATAGTTGCAGCAAACCTGGCAGTCGCTTTAGCAAATTCCGGTCATTCAGTAGTTGCAATCGACCTTGATTTAGGCGGTTCAAACCTGTATTCATATCTTGGTCTTGATAATATCTATGCAGGAATCGGTGATTATTTAATGACAAGGAAAGGGAAGCTTGTTGATTATCCTGTTAAAACAAACATACCTAATCTTCAATATCTTGCCGCTGACCACAGGGTCCCATTCCTGGCAAACATTACTTACGCACAAAAAGTTAAACTGGTAAATGAAATCAAAAAAATCCCTGCAGACTATGTAGTGCTTGACCTGGGAGCCGGAACAACATTTAATACTCTTGATTATTTTGATTTCGCAACTAATGGTCTTGTAGTTACAACTTTCGAAAAACCGGCTATCCTTAATACACTCTCGTTTATTAAAAACTTCATCCACCGGATTGCCCTAAAGGAAATCAAGCAAAACTCAACGATAAATGCCGATATCAATAAAGCTTATAAAAATCTAACCGGGGATGACTTATTAACAATAGATGAGATAATTGGAATAGTTAATAAAGTTGATCCTCCCCTGGCATCGAAAATATTAACTCTTACAAGAAGCTATCAACCCAGAATTATTTTCAACCGGGGCAGTCATCCTGATCAGCTTGAAGTATGTAACCATCTGCAGGCATCAATTAAGAAATATCTTTCTATTGATTTATGCTTTTTTGGATTTCTGTTCGAAGAAGATACTTTCGAACTCTCTTCAATCCAGGGGACTAACTTAATGAAGAGATATCCGGAATCGATTCTGTCAAAAGGGATTAATGATATTTCAAGACGTATAATAAAGTTCAATAACAGAATAATACCCAACAGCAGGGATATGCTGATCTCAGATACAAGGGAGAAATTTGAATAATGGAATAAGAGCACTAGAGTGCTCTAGAGTGCTCTGGAGTGCTCTGGAGTTAATGCCAATCTAACTGATTCAGCTAACGAGGTAGTCGGCCTTCCGATTAATTTTGAAAGCTGCCCGGAGTCGTCAAATAGATCACCTCTTGAAGCGCTGACATCCCAACTGGCTATCGCATTCGCATTATCTTTCGGGATATTGAAACTCTCTAATACCCTTGCATATTCAGCTTCAGAGAAATTTTTGTAAGGAATGGACCTGCCGATTTGTCGTGATACTTCAGCTGCCAGATCACTAAGTGTAAATGCATTATCTCCTGCCAGCTCAAATATTCTTCCCCTGTAACTTTCATCAGATATTACTATTGCTGCCGCTTCTGCATAATCCGCCCTGGCTGCTGAAGATATTTTCCCTGAATCTGCACTGCCAATAAACGCTCCGCCAGCTAATGCACCTCTGATTGAACCTGTGTAGTTTTCAGTATACCATCCGTTTCTAAGAATGGTATGATCGATACCTGAATCTTTCAACAGCTTTTCTGTTTCCAGGTGCTCCCCTGCAAGATTTATCGTCGAGGAGTCAGCATGCAGCAAACTCGTATAAACAATCCATTTTATACCAGCATCTTTGGCGGCGGAAATAATATTCTTATGTTGTTTTAAACGCTTTCCTACTTCGCTGGCGGAGATTAGCAATATCCTGTCAATGCCCTTTAATCGGTCAGTTAAATCCTCAGGGTTATCATAATCGAACAACCTGGCTTCAATTCCAAGGTCCTTAGCTTTATCAGGGTTGCGTACCAGCCCTACCAGGTTATCTTTTCCCACTCTTTGTTTCAATTGTTCAACAACCAGTTTCCCTAACTTACCAGTCGCTCCTGTTATACCTATTTTCATATTTGAAGAGATTTAAAATGTATTTAATGATGAGAAGGATGTCCATGATCGTGAGTAATATCCATCGTCACTTTTGTTTGACAAAATATTGAACAACGAATTTGAAGATTTGTTCTTTTACAGTCGCTTCATAGATCCATGAATCAGTGACAATGTAAATATATTTATTGACGTATGTAGCTATATATTTGATTGTCAAGGCCCTAAAATATTTGAAAATTTAGTAACTTCATATCTATTTTCCTGGGAAATCTTTCGCTTTCTGAATATATATTTTAAAAAAAAGCAAAATGCCATGAAAGTAATTAGCGTTCTGAAAAGATCACTCCGGATCAAATCCCCAGTGAAGTTGTTGATAATCCTGCTCTTCTTAATCGCTCTTTCCTGCCAGAAGGATGAGTTCGAGAAGTACCAGTATCGTCCGGATGAATTGTCAGTTATCCCGGCGCCGGAATGTTCCGGTACCAGTATTGTTGACTATTTTCCACAGAAAACTTTCACAATTACAAGCAAGAAAAACCTTTATGCTACTAAAACTCTTTCTAATCGTAACTATGATTACCTTGAGAATTTCATCATTACTGTGCAAAATGGGAGCAGTACCAAAACAAAAGTAACAAAACTTGAAATAGTTATTGATGGTGTTCTTGTTGTAAGTAATGCTGATTTCAGGAAAAACCTTAATGTTGTACAAAAACCAATTACCCTGACTAAGAAATCTTTATTGAAAGTTAAGCTTTATGGGACAATTGGACGTTTTGTCAAGATCAAAATAAGTGGTTCCCTGAAAAAAAATACAATCAGGGATATTGAAGGAAATTACTATCACACTGTTAAGATTTGCGACCAGTGGTGGATGGCTGAGAATCTTAAGACAACTAAAATGAACGATGGAACTCCAATAAAGATTATATATGATCAAGATGACTGGTGGGGACATACAATTCCAACTTATTGCTGGTATAATCATGATAAAACTTACAAGGATGTATACGGTGCTCTTTATGACTGGTATGCAGTGACAAGCGGAAAACTTTGTCCTGTGGGATGGCACGCGCCAAGCGATGAGGAATTCCAGGAACTTACCGATTGCCTTGGTGGATCTCAAGTTGCAGGTGGTAAATTAAAGGAAGCCGGAATGCTCCACTGGCAAGCTCCAAATACCGGTGCAACAAATGAATCGGGATTTACTGCTCTTCCAGGTGGCATGCGCGATATGGGAGGGGTTTTCAGCAATCTCGGCACTTCCGGATTTTTCAGATCAACTGCCGAGCACGGCGACGGGGCGCAGGCCAACGGATGGAATGTCTATAGTTATAATACTGCCTTCTCTGTTTTTGACTGGGAGAGGACAATGTCGTTCTCAGTCAGATGTGTTAAAGATTAATGAATTAAAATGTGAAGTGTGAGAGTGAGAAAAAAGAGAGGAAGATAGTTGGGGTCTCCCCGCTCTCACTCCCGCTCTCACTCTTTTTCAAGCCCTCCCCTACGCTAAAACTTCAGAGGCCAAAGGGGCCCTCCAAAAAAATATACTATCCCGGTAGGGATTTTTCTTATATATCTGTATATAGAGCAATTAAACTATGAACCGGAACAAAGTTAAATGAACATCTCAGTGCCGTTAAGAATATTAATTTTGTGACCTGATGATTTTTTGTGATATATTGGATTGTGTGAATGTTAGAAAATTATATTACAATAACTTAAATGATTGGGATAAACGAGACTGATTTTGATCAGATCTTTCTTGACTGGTATTATCCCATAAGGAATTCGGTATATTACATGAATGGGGATATGCAGGCAGCTGAAGACATAACTCAGGAAACTTTTATGAAGGTCTGGGAAAAAAGAAGTTCAATAAATACTGATACTATTGTGCCCCTGCTTTATAAAATATCCAAAAACTTGTTCCTGAATACGGTAGATCATTCAAAAGTCAAAGTCAAATTCCTGGCTGACTATCAAATGGCCATGTTTTCAGAACCTGCAGATTATGATCTTGAAATTAAAGACTTTGATCTGAAACTGCAAAAGGCAATTTCGGATCTCGATGAGAAATCCAGAACAGTCTTCCTGATGAACAGGATTGATGAATTTACTTATTCCCAGATATCAGAGAATCTGGGGTTGTCTGTCAAAGCCGTTGAAAAGAGAATGACAAAAGCAATTGCATTTCTGAAAGAGCGGTTGAACGTTAGAATTTAAATTTACTATTATGACAGAACATCCTGAAAATAAAGCTAATAAAAAAGAGGATTTCAATATACTGAGTGTGGAAGAAAAAATCATGGCAAGGTCTTCTGCACTTGAAATCCCAAAGGGAAAGACAAAAGAACAAGCTTTGCAGGAATTTAAACAGAGTCTCTCCGAAAAGAAGAATATTTCTCCTAAAAGGAAATTCTCTTTCAGTTATCTGCTAATCACATCAGCCGCTGCAATTATATTAATACTTATCACAATAAGTATATTTGTGCCAAAATTATCTCTGACAAAAATTAAGACAGATAATGGAATTCAGACAGAAATAATGCTTCCCGATGGCTCAATGGTTAAAATGAATGCCGCAAGCAAAATTACTTACAAGAAAGGGAGTTTTATTGGAGACCGTAAACTGATCCTAAAAGGCGAAGCTTTTTTTGATGTGGCGAAAGGGGGTGCATTCATTATTGAAACTCCCAACGGCAGCATAAAAGTACTTGGTACAACTTTCAATGTATATTCAAGGGAATCAATTTTACGTGTAAGTTGTCTAACAGGAAAAGTCTTAGTATACACAGGAGATAGGAAGGAAACTATTGACGCTGGTCAGACTTTTGAGCTTTTGAACAGTAAATTAAATGTTTATACTGATTCTAAAACCAAGTACACCATTGGGTGGATAGACGGGGAATTTTATTTCGAGAATACTCCTTTGAACATTGTTTTTGATGAAGTGGAAAGACAGTTTGATGTTAAATTTGCTTCAAGGCCCAGGGAGGCCAAGTATTTCACAGGGAGCTTTACAAATAAGGAGCCTCTGTTAGAAACACTGGAATCAATTTGTGAAGTAATGAATCTCGATTACGAGATACATGGAAATGAAAAAATCTTCATCAGTGTTAAAAAATAAATTATTCTGTATATTACTCTTTCTGACAGTAATTTTCAAAACAGAACTATTAGCACAAACATACAGGTTTACATTCCACAATACAAAGTTATCGGATGCACTTTTAACAATATCATCACAACTAAATATAAAGGTTGCATTTGACTCGAAGAAGCTAGGATCTGTAATTATTGATAAAGATGTTTCCGGAAATTCACCCGATGAAGTAATAAATGATATTCTGCAAAATAGCTCTTTCAGATTCAACTTCAGGTATAACAGGTATTTAATAGTTGATAATACAGAAAACTCAAAAGAGGATACATCAGAAAGGTACCAGTTAATCGGTACTGTTACTGATCAGGAATCAGGTGAATATCTCCCTTTTGCAACAGTGATTCTTTACGATGAAGATTTACATATTTCATCTACCGATAAAGGATCATTTTCAATAAAGGATTTGAATTTCAATCCTGTTCATCTTCATGTAAGCTATATAGGTTATGTTCCGATCGACACCACATTTTATTTTGATGAAGCTATAAAAACCTACGATGTCAGACTCAGGAGGCAGATTCGCTCAATCGATCCTGTTGTTATAATAGGTGAAAGCCCAAAGATAGTTGAACTAAGAAATGACGTTGATTTTGCCACAACAATAAATACTTCTAAACTGATTGATCTTCCATCAATTGCAGAAACCGATATTTTCAGAAGCTTACAGCTTTTGCCCGGGATAAGCTATAGCGAGAACTCACAGGGCTTGAACATAAGGGGTGGTTCCAACGATCAGAATCTTGTGCTTTTTGATGGTCAGAACATGTATAATCTTAGCCATTACTTTGGACTGATTTCTGCAATTAATCCAAATGTTGTTAAGGATATAGAGGTTTTCAAAGGTGGATTTGATTCCAGATATGGTGAAAGGGTTTCAGGTATTGTGAACATAACCGGGAAAACAGGAAATCAGAACAAAGCTAAAGTATATGGCGACCTTAACATCCTAAGCGGAAATCTGACTACCGAAATTCCTGTCGGTAAAAAGATTTCACTAATCGCAGCCGTTCGCAGATCATATCCTGATATTTATTCCACCGGTATTAGAAGGGAAGTTTATAACAGGAATATGAACTTATTTCGTGGGGATTCTTCAACTATTGTAAGTGAGACAAATCCATCGTTTAGTTTTTATGATTATAATGCAAAGATCAGCTTCAGACCAAGTAATGTTGAAACTTTCTCATTGAGTTTATTTGGCGGAAGGGATTTTCTTGGCAGTACATTTTCAGGAGGCTCTGATAAGCTTTTAATTAATTCAGCAAATAATAACAAATGGGGCAATTATGGTTTAAGTGCAAGCTGGTCCAGGCAGTGGAATGAATCATTATTCACAACCATGCAAATTGGTACATCAGGCTATAACAGTGAATCTTCTGATTCAACCCTGGTGATTCGTACATCTTTATCCCAGGTCGACCCGAAATTTCTTCCTGATTCAGTGAATAATTTCAGCACATATTCTGATAATTGGATAAGAGATAAATACTTAACCATACAGAACTCTTACAGAACACATTCAAATAACCTTATCGAATTTGGGTTGTTGTTCAGGCAGAATTCGCTTTATTACTACAGGGATGCTGAAAGGAAGTTTGTGTACGACAATATGGATCAACAAGGCCGGGCATTATCAGGTTATGTTCAGAACCGTATCAATGTTGATGGCAGATTGTCTTTAAAGCCAGGTATTCGTATTAGCCATACAAATATAGCAGGTGGGTTATATTTTGAACCTCGTTTTTCAGCAGATTTCAAGATCTCCGATAAATTCTCGGCAAGAATTGCTGGCGGCAGGTATTATCAATTCATTAATCAGGTAATATCAGAACAGGAGACAGGTTATAACAGGAATTTCTGGGTCATGGCAGATGATAGAAAACACCCGGTAGTAAGTTCAAAACATTTTATTGCAGGTTCAACATTTCGGAAAGGAAGATTCCTGTTTGATGCTGAAGTATATTATAAATCATTTGACGGTCTGCAGGAAAATATTTTTGTTTCACCTTTTCTCGAACACATAGAGTTCCCGCAGTATTTCCCGGGAGCTCTTGTTCTTGCTCAAAACCCACCAAGTGTTTACATAAATGGAAAGGGTAAGGCTTACGGTTCAGATTTAATGGTTCTGTACAAAGACAGATTGCTCAACAGCTGGCTGTCATTGTCATACGGCCGGAGTCTCAGAAATTTCATTTCTATTAACTATGGCCGGGATATACCATCACAGAGCGATCAACCTTTTCGGTTGACATGGACAAATATGATCGCCCTGGGGAACTGGAATTTTGGGGCAGTCTTTTATTATTCCACGGGAAAGCCATATATATCATTTACAGGAAATCCGAGACCTGGGATTGTGTCAAGGGATTACAGCAGACTTCCGGATAATTTCAGGAGTGATTTGTCAACCAACTATAATTTCTCAATATTGGGCTCTAAGTTCAAAGCAGGCTTGACACTCATTAATATATTCAATAATCATAATTACCTTGATGTAAATACACGGAAATTTGATTTTGAAAATAGTTCATTTTCTGAAACCAGCCTTGTAAGGTCCCAGCCATTGTCTTTAAATCTTTTTATCCATTTTGATTTTTGATAACGCAGTTTCTTTGTTGGTGGTCTTATTATATGTATTCATTTTAGAGATCGTACAACAATATCGATTGTATCTGAATTTAATCCTGTGAAGATTCCATAACCATTAATAATACTGCTTGAAGGATTAGTAAGATTTTGTGAACTGGTTGACGTTTCATTGTATAAAGAAGCATAGTCAGGCAGTACATGATTGAGGATTATGTGATGCTTGCCGAAATACCGGAATTCCATGGGTCTTATTTCAATACCGGAAGAAATTACTGGCATTTTCCTGAATCGGCCCAGGCCTATTGGCTCATTCCCGCCAAAATCCCGTATCGGGCTCAGCTTTTTCTCATAATTCTCTACTACAACGATATAGTAAGAACCATCTTCATTGTTCCATTTCAGATCCAGGGGTACCATTTCTTGCCATCCACCGGTCGGCGGACCGCTCATATTTCCCATATTCATTACTGAAACAGTAGAGGAAGATCCGGTGAAATTGACAGGTTTGGAAGGTATTGTAGTATAAGCGCTCACTGTCATGGAATTATACCTGAATGTAAGATCATATCTTTCTCCGGCTTTAATTACCAAAGTGCTGTCGATATACTTACCATCCCCAAGAGAGGTAAGTACAAAAACATTGTTATTGTTAATTATTCTGATTTCAAGTGAGTTTACATCATCACCCGAAAACACAGCAGAACTGTCAAATGGGATCTGCCGGGATATTTTGACCAAAGGATGTTCCCCTGGGCTAAGATATGATTCGATTACTGGCAGATCAGTAAACTCAAAAGTATTTTTTTCTGTACATGCCATAATTGTAAACAATATTATGACACTCATAAAAGTTAAACTTCTTCTCATTTCACCGGAGATTAAAAGAAATTGAAATATTAGGGACAATTCCCAGATAACTTACACTGTTGGCTATTATCTCGCCTTCTTCAAGAATGTACTCCTTATACCATAGATTATTCCTGTTGTAGACATTGAATATTGAAAAGCTTACCGAGCCAATTTCCCTTCGCTTTTTGTCGCCTCTGCTTCCCAGAAGAAGCCGGTAGTTGGCAGAAATATCGAGTCGATGATAATCCGGAAGACGGATACTGTTTTTAGATGTAACAGTAAAAAACTCTTTTGTTGTTTCATCAAGTAGCGTAATATTGTAAGCGCCTGAGGGTGCGGTATACGGTCTTCCTGATGCGTAAATCCAGTTGGCTGAAAAATCCCATCTTTTATGTTTGTACATGCCAATAATTTTAAACTCATTTCGAACATCCTGATTTGCAGGAAAATAATAATTTGTATAGTCAGGAAAATAGTTCTTTGCAGTTGCCAGTGTATAACTGACCCAGCCATTGAGACTTCCGGCATTCTTCTGAGTCAGGAATTCAATACCGGCGGAATATCCCTTGCCATTGAAGAAATTTTCACTGTACGAATTTCCGGCCGGACTTGGATTTACCCGGAGTGAATATTCTGTAAGATTACTGATCTTTTTATAGTATCCCTCAACACTGAATGTGTAATCAGGTATTTCATATGAAAGTCCTAAATTGAAATGTAATGCCGAACTAACTGGTATAGATTCATCATCAGACAAAATCCAGAATTCCTTGCTCCCGGACATTATGTCCTCGCGCATAACTTTATTGGCATATTGGAAGAACTTTCCTGTTGACCCTTTCAATGCCAGAAAGTCAGAAACAATATAATTAAAAGACATACGAGGTTCAAAATAAAACCTTTTGGTCTGTTGAAAATAACTTGCTCTCAATCCTGGTGTCATCTGGAGTTTATCACCAAACAATTTTAGCCTGTTCTGGATATATAATCCTCCGAGAATGGCCCGGGCGCTCCTGTCAAGAATATTTGCTGTATCACTCTGAGCATACGAGTATTTTATATCATACAGGGTAGCAAATGATCCGAATTGCATCTGGCTGAAGTCCGTAATCTCATACTGGTAGTCTGATTTGAAGCTGAAATCTTTAAGATCATTGTTCTCGAAGACACCGCTCATGCTTACCCTGGCTGAATCATTTGTATTAAAAATATTTCTTTCCTGTGACCTGTCTCTCTTGTTGTAATAGTTAGAATAACTCAATATGGTATTGCCATACAGCTTGTCGGTCCATTTTCTCGACCACTTAATACTCGATCCGATATTTCCATATCTTGTCAGGTCTGTGGAGTTCATGCTGAAATTTGCATTTGCCTGTCCAAAAGAAGGAATATCGGATTTAAAGCTGTTATCGAGTTCATCTGTTCCGTTGAATATACTGAGCGAAACAACATCTTTCCGGGTCGGTCTATAGGTAAACTTACCGTTGAGGTCATAGAAATATGATTTTACCTTTGTTTCCTGTGAGAATCTTCTGCCAGGACCGGTTCCCATATCGGGTGCATTCACATTTGCGCTCTTGTTAAATTTACTGAAGATCATATCGTAAATCTTACCCTGGTATGATCTTCTCACGGCTATCATGGAAGAAAACTTCTTGCCAATTGGAATTTCAGCGAAAAGGTTGGTACTGAGCATGCTAATATCTCCCCCGATATTGAAATATTTCTGACTCCCTTCCTTGCTTGTTATCTCAGTTACACTGGATAGTCTGCCCCCGAACTTTGATTCAAAACCACCCTTATAAAGTTGAATATCCTTCAAAGCGTTGGCATTAAAGGCGCTATAAAACCCATACAAATGATCTACATGGTACACAGTAAATCCATCGTATAGTATCAGATTCTGGTCGGGAGTGCCGCCTCGTACATACAAACCCGAAGAAGATTCATTTGAAGCGCTTACTCCCGGCATCAGTTGAAATGATCGCATAACATCTTTTTCACCAAGATCGGGCAGCTGTTCCATCTTTACCGGGGTAATCTTGACAACGCTGGCTTCTGATTTACGTACAAAGACCACATCGTCCTTGTATGCAGTAATCTTTACCTCCTGTAAAGTTTTGGATTGCTGTTTCATCTCAACCCCGAGGTTTTGTTTGGGTGTGTTGGGGCTAAGAAAAACAGCTTCCTTTTCATACCCTATATACTGGACGACAATAGTATTGGTATCGCTTGGTACTTTCAGGAGGGTAAAATATCCATCGGAGTTTGTACTTGTCCCGATTGTTGTTCCGAGAACCTGAACACTTGCAAATGGCAATACCTCCCCCGACATTGCATCACGAACAATCCCGGTAAGAGTGAAATTCTTCATTTCAGGAGGTCCAAAGTACGTTTTTTGCGGTTTTTCTCCCTGTTGTTCATTATTAACTTCTTTCGTCATAGAATCATCGGAGTAGTACTGTGCTCCTTCAGCCAGCTTGGATTGCGGTTCATAATCCTGAATTGATTCCTTGAATAAATTTTCTATCCTGACAGTGTCAGATTTGTAAGCAACATTTTTTTCCTCGGAAATAAGTTTGATGTGTTTAAAATAATCTCCAAGCCCATATCCATCGATATCATTTCTTGTTATCAGATTATTATTAACCTGGAGAAAAAGATTCGATCTGCCAAAACTGAAACTATTCGTAATCAAACTTGCTAAAGCATCAAGACAATCAAGTTTTCCTTTGTCCGTGAAATCCTGCCCTGCAAGATAAATGAAAGCGTACCCTGCAAAGGGTGGATATTTTCTTAAGGTATCCCTGGCGAATGATTCTTCAGTAGATTCATCTTCAGATCCCACAATAAAGATAAAAGGCCGCCTGATCTGGGTGTAGTCACTATCGGCGGTAAAATAGATGTAATTAAGATAACACAAGCCTCCTGGCCTGTTAAAGCTGTAATGCCTTTCCTGACTTGAAGCAACCTGAGTCATAAGGAAATAAACCAATAGAAGGCTCCCGATGAGCTTCTTATCAAAAAAGTAATAGAATCCGGACATCTAAAGATCAGGTAAATTAGATTTATAATACATAGTACAGCGGTTGGGGTTTTCACCCTACCGGAGTGATAAGATAATAGCCCAATTTTTTTAATCGGATTACGAAGCGTGGTAGCTATTGTGATCTACATGAAGGGTTTTGACAAAAGAACTAGCCTAATGGGACATTAGTTTTAGACTAATGAATCAGGTTTGTTCATCAATCCCATAGTATTATATCTGAATATTACTAGCCTGGCAAGGAATTGATATTTTTAACAGAGCACCACTGTTTTTACGATTCTCCGCTTGTACTGTTCCCCCGTGAGCTTCAACAAATCCTTTGACAATTGATAATCCTAATCCGGTTCCTCCTGTACTTAAATTCTTCCCCCGATAGAATTTATCAAAAACTGAAACAAGTTCAGATTTTTCAAAACCCTTACCCCGATCCATGACGTATATGTTCAAGACTCCATGATCATAAAAAAACTTCAACCTGATCTGACTGCCTTCAGGTGCATGCTGTGTTGCATTAAGCAGCAAATTATGGATTACATTCTCAATAAGCCCGAAGTCAATAAATACAAGTGGCATATCACCAGGAATAACGATTGACAGCTGGAATGGAACTAACTCATTACCGAGAGAGGCTGAAGCTTTATAAGCAAGATCGTGTACA
>DATALD010000089.1:0-77716 GCA_036261255.1 Bacteroidales bacterium | reverse complement strand
AAAAATCCAAACCGGAACATGTGATTTTGCCTGCAAAATGGCTACCTACCCAATGCGAGCAATGGGAATACCTGTTTCCTTTGACTATACTTTAGATTGGGCCAATAGGAATCAGCGTCATAATTGGAATGCTGTAATATTTGATGGAAAACAAAAAACTTTCAATGGTGGCGAGTCAAGTGTTGGCTCCCATAAAGTGCAATATATTGGTGTGGGCCGAATAAAGTGCAAGCCGGCCAAAGTTTTTAGAAAAACATATTCGATTCAAGCAAATTCGTTGCCGCTACTCGCTGATAAAAAAGAGGAAATTCCAGGGGTATTTAATAATAAAAGGTCAAAAGACGTAACAAGTCAATATACACCTGTTTCTGACGTCCACATTCCAAAAAAACACAATAATAAAACCGGATATCTATGTACCTTTAACAATAGTAACTGGGTTTTATCTTTTTGGGGGAAGGTTGAGAATAATGAATATGTTTTTAAGGATATGGGGCGGGGTATTGCCTATTTGTCAGCCTTATATAAGAAAGGCAATATTATTCCTCAAGGAGATCCTTTCATTTTGAAAAATGATGGAGAAATATCTGTATGCAAGGCTGATTATGAAAAGAAGCAGACTATAAAAATCTTAAGTAAATATCCTGAAGATGAAAGTAATAATATATCTCCAGGAGATATATATGAGCTCTATTTTTGGGATGAGGGATGGGTTTCAGCCGGCGCAAAACTTGCTGACACAACTTATCTCACCTATGAATCTATGCCCTCGAATGCCTTGTTTTGGATCAGAAATCATTCTGGAGGAATCCAGGAGAGAATATTCACTTATGAAGAGAACAAACAAATATGGTGGTAAATCAAAATATTAATAAATGAGAATAAAATCCAGCTTTCAGGTTTTAATACTGTATTTGATTTCTTCAGTTATGATTAGTTGTGAAAATAAAGTCATTCCTATACATACAGCTCCTTTGATAAAAAATGATACTATCAAAGAATATGAGTTTTCGGATAGTATATTAGCTCAGATTCTGGTCGATAGGAATTTTTTTTACGACACAAGCCATTTCTTCATTTCTCATAAAAAAAACATCAGGTTGATCGCTGTTGGAGAAGGCGCTGATTATAAAATCAATCAATTCCTTATTGAATCTTATGATAATGATGGAGTTGAAATATATTTTGATATGAAAAACGAAAAGTTCCCCTATTTCAATCTGAATGGAGATGATCGCCAATACAGGATTTTATGGAATCTTTTGCAGATAGATGGTCAGAATATAAACATTGATGGAGTTGAGGTTGGTGAATCTGACCCAATGGCTCAAAAGTATTATATGGAAATTAAATTTCCATGGAAGTCATTGGGTTTTATTAACCCAAAACCAGGCACTTCTTTTGGGTTCGATATAGCAGTACTTGATAATGATGGGAATACACGAGAAGCCCTATATTCCTGGTATAGTAATGATTCCAGAAGTTGGAATAACACCAGTTATTTTGGTACTCTTTATCTCCAGGATGGAAAATATTTAAAAAACAGTTCAGAATCTGCAAACTCATATTTTACAGAACAGACTCCAATCATAGATGGGAATATAGATCGTATATGGAATAATCGTGAGTGTTATTACTTTAAAAACACTATTGTTGGAAAACTGACAGATGAATCAGATCTATCAGGGTATTTTCAGACATGTTGGGACTATAATAATCTGTATATTTTAGTTTCCGTAAGTGATAATATAAAAAGTTATGCTTCGGTCATGTTTGATTATGGCTGGATAGAAGATGAGGACGGAAATGTAATGTGGAAAATGGAAATGAAAGATACAAAACATGCAGGTGGTGGAACAAAAAACAGGTCTATTGATACAATTTTAAATTTAGAGCCTGGTAATTACATTCTTCATTATGAAACAGATGAAAGCAATAGTCCTGCTAATTGGGATGTAGAACCACCTTCTGTCAATTTATATGGTATAAAAATTTTCAATATAAGCAATGAAGATTAAACTAGTGTTTATTAACTATTTAAATCATTTTGTACTACAATCATTTAAATCGAAACATTTTTCTTTTAAAAAATAGTTAAATATATTTATGGAGTTTACTTAGAGTTACTGAAAAGATGAAAGTCATTCCTATAATTATCATTATTGCATTTTTCATTTCATGCAAACCAAAAAAGACTGAGGACCTCGAAGAAATGGCTCGCCGTACTACCCATCGCGAAGCCGTTGTTGTTAAATCTGTTAAACTGGAACCTTCAACATTCTACCATGAGCTTATCAGTAACGGGAAAGCATTTTCCTGTAACAAGGCCATTATTCCTTTTAAAGTAAATGGCATCATTAACAATCTTCATATAATTAATGGTCAGAGAGTTAAAATGGGTGAGCTGCTTGCTACAATCGAAGATTATGAGTATAATTCAAAAGTTGAGAATGCCAAACGCCAGTTAAAGAAAGCAGAGGTCGACTTTAATGATGAACTATGGACTAAATACAATACTGACGATACAACAAAACTATCTCCTGATAAAATAAGAACAACAATGCTTCGCAGTAATCTTGGTGACGCCAGGGTAGCACTGAAAGAGGCAGAATATAATTTAAACAACACAAGAATATATTCTCCCATTTCTGGTGTTATTGCGAATCTTGATGCAACGGTCTGGAACCCTACTGGAAATTATAAAAACCTTTGTACTGTCATTTCGGATGAAAATATGTATGTCGAGTTTCCTGTTATTGAATCTGAATACAGCTTCATTTACAAGGATATGTCTGTAGGTATTATACCGTTCATAGAAGACTCAGTTACAATCACCGGCAGGATTACACAGATCAATCCCCAGGTTGATGAGAACGGTATGATAAAAGTAAGGGCAGAATTCAGGAATACAGGCCGCATCATCGACGGCATGAATACAAAAATCCTGATCAGAAAATCAGCGCCTAACCGCCTCGTGGTTCCGAAAGAAGCGCTTGTGATCCGCCAGGGGAAAGATGTAGTATTCGTAAGACAGGATTCACTCGCAATCTGGAAATATGTTAATGTTGAATTTGAGAACAGCAGTACAGTATCAATAAAGGAAGGGCTTGAGGCTGGTGACCTTGTTATAGTTGCAGGGAATATTAACCTGGCACACGAGACTGTTGTGAAAGAGCAGTAATGGCTCAGGACTCAGGGCGCAGGACGGAGGGCGCAGGCTTTGCTCACTGTAGCTTCAGCTGAGGTGAGGCGCAGTGCAGAACAAGAAGAAGGTAAATTTGATCAATGAGTAAGGAAGTCCACTATAGCACGTTTTTGTCGAGTTTTACTGTCAACATTATTTTTGTTTTGCTGATAATTGTCGGGGCTGCGATGATCCCTTTGCTTTCGCTTCAACTCAACCCTACCCGATATCTCCCTTCAATCACTATCTCCTACACCTGGCCTGAAACACCTGCACGTATAGCTGAACAGGAAGTAACAACTGTTCTTGAAGGTATGCTTTCAACAGTTTCAGGGATAAAAAAAATCGCATCATCAACAACAACAGGAAGGGGTCAGATAAGAGTTGAATTTGACAAAAAAACTGATCTAAGGACAAAAAGGTTTGAAATTGCATCACTGATGAGAGAGGCAAGAAAAAGACTCCCTGAAAAGGTTACGTATCCTGTCATCTCAATGAATATGCCGTCGGATCAGACTGGTTCAACTTTACTTAGTTATGAGATAAACGGCAATGCAAGTACTTCATATATATATGACCTTGCTGATAAGGTTATTAAACCTGCTGTATCACTTGTTGATGGAGTATTTGGTATTGAAATCTACGGTGCAACACAGCAGGAATGGGAGGTGCTATTCGATCAACAGAAACTTTACACCTTAGGGATAAGCTCTGCATCAATCAGAACATCATTGGACAACTATCTCCTGGAAAGAGAACTTGGGGGAGCTACAGAAATCGAAGAAAGCGGGATTGAAAAAAGGACATACCTTGTACTAAAAGGGAATAATGCCGGAACATTCAAGTGGGATAATATTCCTGTAGCAATAGTTGCAGGACGTATAGTACATCTTACCGATGTGGCACATATAACCCTTAAAGACCAGCAGCCAGGCAGTTACTACCGCATTAATGGCTTGAATACTGTTAATTTCCGGATAACAGCTGCCAAAAATGTAAACAATATTAAAGTTGCTGATAATGTTAAGAACGTTATTGAAAAGATAAAAAAAGAACTACCCCCGGAATACAGTATAAGGCTATCAAATGACACTACCATCTTTCTCCGCGAAGAGATATCAAAAAATATTTTCAGGTCGGTTCTTTCAGTTATACTGCTCCTGTTGTTTGTTCTGTTAATCAGTCGCGAATTCAAGTATCTTCTGATAATCTCCATCAGCCTTATTGCAAATATTCTTATTGCCTTCATATTCTACTATTTCTTCAGAATTGAAATCCATTTGTATTCTCTTGCTGGAATCACTGTTTCTTTTGGCATCATAATAAATAATACAATTGTGATGACCGATCACCTGAGATTCCATAAGAATAAAAAGGTTGGCATCTCTCTTGTTGCAGCCACAGTCACAACAATTGGGGCGCTTGCTGTTATCTTTTTCCTCGATGAGGAATCAAGGCTCAATCTTACCGACTTTGCTGCAGTTGTTATTATAAATTTAATTGTCTCGCTTGCTGTTGCACTTGTTTTTATTCCAGCACTTGTCGACAAAATAAAACTTACTCCTAGATACAATGCCAGGATAATAAAACGCAAAAGAAAGATTGTAATGCTTTCAGGAAAATATCTGAAAGCTATTGACTTCATAATAAGATATAAGATTGCATTTATTATTCTGGCGATTCTTGTCTTCGGCTTACCTGTGTTCTACCTACCCGATTCTCTCCCTGTCACAACTTACTATCAGCAAAAAAAGGATGAAGAGCTTACAAAATTTCAAAGCATTTATAATAAAACCCTTGGAAATAAAAAATACGTTCAGGATCTTAAACCTGTTGTGAATAAAGCTCTTGGTGGAACTTTCAGGCTTTTCTATGAGAAGGCAAAAAATGGCAGATTATATTATAGTAGTGATGATGAAGTCCAAAGAACTATGCTGCGAGTTCAAATTGGTCTTAGCGAGGAAGGCCTTACCATTAATGATCTTAATACAACATGTGCCGGACTAGAAAATATGCTGGCAGGTTACAATGAAATTGATATGTTTATTACGAGGATATCAAGTGCCCAGAACGCTAACCTTGAAATAACCTTCAAACCCGAGCATGATTTTTCGATATTCCCTTTCATCCTTAAGGTCAGGATAGAAGATTATATGAATGGCATTGGAAGCTATCATGCTTCTGTCTCAGGTGTTGGAAGAGCTTTTAGCAATCAAGTATCCAGCGAATACATCAATTTATCGTATAGGATTATGATGAGAGGCTATAATTATGACGAATTGTATAAATTTTCAGAGGAATTAAAAAAGAGGCTGATTGTAAGGGGAAAAGGCAGGATTAAAGAAGTATATCTGACTGGAGCCACTCAAAACAACTATAACACTAGGAAAATAGACAGGCGAAAGCTGAGTATTGATAAATATTTCCTTGCAGAAAATAATTCGGATGTCAGGTTTGCACATTCAGAAGCAAGCAAATTCTCAAGGTCATCATCAGCGCTCAATGCTTATATTAATGGCGCAAACACAAATGTGAACATTAAATCAAAACAATCAGAACAATATGATTACTGGAGCCTCAACAATGCTCCGATAAAAACAACTTCTGGCCAGTATCTGAAGCTTAAAGATTTTTCAAACCTTACTTATGAGATATCTGATAATACTATAAGCCGTGAGGATCAACAATATATTATATCAGTTGCTTATGACTTCATTGGCAATTCTGAGTTGGGTCAGAATATTTTGAAAAATAATATTGAGGAGACAAGCAGTCTTCTTCCATTGGGTTACACTGCCCAGAGCAGCTCATATAGGTATTCATGGAATGAAGGCAGTCCAAATTACTTCCTGATATTTCTTGTAATACTGATCATTTTCCTTACATGTTCTATTCTGCTTGAGTCGCTCAGACAACCATTTGTAGTTATCAGCCTCATCCCATTCTCCTTTATAGGTGTTTTTGTAACATTTCACATATTTAAAATATCTGTGGATGAAGGTGTTTTTGCAGCTTTTATTTTACTATGTGGAATTGTTGTAAATGCCACATTGTATATTCTGAATGACTATAACAGCTTAAGAAGAAGAAAACCTTTGCTCTCTGAAAGACTTGCATATGTAAAAGCATTTAACAGTAAGATAATCCCTATAGTTCTCACAAAGCTTTCGACAATAATCGGTCTCATTCCATTCCTGCTCACCGGCAAGGATGAACGGTTCTGGTTTGCGCTGGCAGCAGGCACGATCGGGGGGCTGGTGTTTAGTATGATTGGGCTGGTGGTGTATCAGCCGATGATGATGAAGAAGCAGGGAGCAGGGGGCAGAGGGCTGAGGGCAGGGAGCTGAGGGCTGAGGGCAGGGAGCAGGGGGCAGATGACTAAGTAATAAGTTAATAAATAGATTGATGGAATACTTCAGGTTTGAGAATATGGACATATGGAAAGATTCCATAGAAATAGCAGATAAATTATTTGACTATTCTGATAAAGCTGAGGGACAGAAACTCTACAAATTTGCTGAGCAACTCAGGGCTGCTGCAATGAGCATTTCAAATAACATTGCCGAAGGCTCTGGCTCATTCTCGAATAAGGAGTTTGCCAGCTTTCTTAACATTTCAAGACGATCAGTATTTGAGTGTGCAAATATCCTTCATATTTTCCTGAAAAGGAACATCATAGATTTGAATGAAAAAAATCATATGTATTTGGATCTTATTTCATTAAGCAAAAGAATTACAAACTTTAGAAAATCCATTATTGAATGAAAAATACTCTCTGCTTTCGGTCCCCTGCCCCCTGCCCCTTGCTCTCCGTCCCAGGCCCTGATTGCGCTCTGCATTCTGAGCCCCACTCTGCCCCCTGCCCCTTGCCCTCTGCCCTCTGCCCTAAGCAAACATACCTATATTCCGTATGATAAATTTCCTTATACGTAGACCCATCGCCGTAATAATGACCTTCCTGGCATTACTAATGCTTGGATTTGTTGCCTCCAACCGGCTGCCGGTATCTTTAATGCCGGATATTGATATTCCTGAGATTACTGTTGCCATATCGCGGCCTAATGTGAGCGCAAGGGAACTTGAGAATACTGTTGTGAGTGTTCTCCGGAGAAACCTTCTGCAGGTGCAGGGGCTTGAAAAAATAGAATCGGAATCGCGTAATGGAAGCGCGATAATCAGGTTGTCATTTAAATTCGGGAATGAAATCGACCTGGCATTCATGGAGGTTAATGAAAAAATTGACGGTTCAATGAATAACCTTCCAGGCGATCTTGAACGTCCAAGGATCATAAAGGCCAGTGCTACGGATATTCCTGTGTTTATGCTCAATATCACACTAAATGACCCAAATGCAGGAGATGAGAAATTCATCGAACTAAGTGAGTTCTCCGAGACTGTTATCAAAAAGAGAATTGAACAGCTTCCTGAAGTTGGGATGGCTGATATAACGGGACAGATAAAAAGAGAAATATACATCACCCCTGATGAAAAGAAGATGCTCAGCCTGGGGGTTACAGACACCGATATTGAAGAAGCTGTAACACGTAATAACATCAATGTTGGCAGCATTCTTGTTAAAGATGGTAAATACCTGTATAACCTGGAATTCACATCGTACCTGAAAGAGCTGAGTGAAGTAGGTGAAATTTATATCAGGAAGGGCGGCAGAATACTACAAATCAAAGATATTGCTGACGTTGGGATCAGGCAGGAAAGACCTGCAGGCACATACATTTCAAATGGTAGAAGAGCTGTATCACTTGCAATAATTAAAGAATCAACAGCTAAGATGTCTGACCTGGAAGGAAAGATGGCAGAGATACTGACAATCTTTAGATCAGACTACCCCCAGATAAATTTTGAGATATCCCAGGATCAGACACGCCTGCTCGACTATTCAATATCCAACCTAAGAGGTAGCCTCCTGACAGGTGGGATTCTTGCATTTGTCCTGATGTTCTTCTTTCTCAAAGATGGGAAATCGCCAATGATAATAGGATTCAGCATACCTGCTACTCTTGTGATTAGTCTTTTATTATTCTATCTATTGGGGTTGTCAATAAACATAATATCACTTGCCGGTCTTATCCTTGGCGTCGGAATGATGATAGATAATTCAATTGTTGTAATTGAAAACATAACACAATGGATAGACAGGGGACTTTCGCTGCCAGATTCATGTGTAAAAGGCACAAATGAGGTTATCACACCTCTCATTTCATCGGTTCTTGTTACCTGTGCTGTTTTTGTGCCGCTGATCTTTCTTAGTGGAATCGCCGGAGCTATTTTTTATGACCAGGCAATAGCAATAGTAATCGGGCAGGGTGTTTCACTATTGGTTGGGATTGTCCTGCTTCCAACAATTTATTACCTGCTATACAAAAATGGCAAAGAAGGAATTCTTACAAAACTTGTTAAGACAATAAGCATCAAGCACATTGAAGACAAATATGAAAAAGGAATAGATTTCATGTTCAGATACAGGACTGCAACAATGGTCTTTTTTGGGATTACAATTCTCATAATGATATGGTTCTTTGTCACCATGGAAAAAGAGAAATTTCCTGAAGTAAGGAAGGATGAGCTTGTATTAAATATTGACTGGAATGAGAACATCACTCTTGATGAAAGTATATCGCGGATTAAGAATCTATTGGAGGCAACAGGCGACCTGGTAGTGCAGACAAACTCCTTCATAGGTGAGCAACAATTCCTGTTCAACCGCGATTATGACCAGTCATATACTCAATCGAAGATCTATATAAAGACAGATAATTACATTTCTGCAGCCGAGACGGAAAAGAAAATACAAAAATATTTAAAGGAATATTACCCTGATGCTCTTATCAATATTACTGCCCAGCAGAATATATTTGAGAAGATCTTTGAAGCATCTGAAGAACAATTAGTTGCCGAAGTGTCGCTTTTGAAACTAAAGGAAGTTCCACCGGTAGATCAGATGACTTCAATAATTGATGAGATGAGGGAAAAATGGCCCGAAGCAGGCATCTCAATGCCGGCCCTGGAGGACAAGATACATCTGAAAATTGATCCTGACAGGTTGCTACTTTACGATCTGCAACCAATGTTACTGTACTCAAGGCTTAAGACTTCGCTTAATAAGAACAGCATTGGTGAATTCAGGGCATCGTATGAAATGTTGCCCATTGTTTTGTCAGATAAAGAACAAAAGATGAGTGATATTTTTGGTACCGGGTCAATTGTAAACACAAAAGGACAGTCAATACCATTAAGCCAGGTTGTTTCAGTCAGGAGAATTCATGAATACAAGGTAATAAAAGGAGGTATGAATGGTGAATATGTTCCTGTTAACCTGAATATAAGGACAAATAAACCATCGTTAATCACATCAGAGATCAGGAAGATAGTTACAGCAAATCCCGATCTGACTGTTGACTTTAGCGGTTCACTGATTACAGGTCAGAGGTTATTCAAAGAAATGTCAATAATACTCATCGTAGCCCTGCTCCTGCTCTATTTTATCCTCGCCGCACAATTCGAATCACTTGTTCAGCCTTTGATCGTACTCCTTGAAATCCCCATTGATATTGCAGGTGCATTGTTTCTTGTAAAGCTATGGGGAGGCACAATCAACATCATGACGATGATAGGATTGATTGTAATGTCGGGTGTAATAATCAACGACTCTATACTCAAGGTTGACACAATAAACAACCTTCGGGCCGAAGGGATGAAACTGAAAGAAGCAATCTATACAGGAGGTTCAAGAAGGTTGAAACCAATTATTATGGTTGCAATGGCCTCGATCTTTTCCACATTACCTATGCTCTTCACCGGTGGTATGGGGTCAGAACTTCAGCGGCCCATGGCGCTTGCTCTTATCGGCGGGATGACCATAGGTACGTTTGTCAGCCTGTACTTTATACCGTTGGCGTATTGGTATATTTACAGGCATACGGAAAGGTAGGTCGTGCAAGTCGTGCAGGTTGTGCAAGTCGTGTAGGTCGTGCAGGTCATGCAGGTCCAGGACTTGCATTACTTGCAAGCCAATCTAGCCTTCAATCTCCCTATGATATTCCTGTAGCGACTTCACTTTATATGCATGATTCTGCCTTTCCTTGATTCCTTCTGTTGAAGATAAGGCTGCCGATGTTGTGGTTATGTAAGGGATCTTATATTTGATAGCATCTTTCCTGATATATGAATCGTCATATTCGCTAAGTCTTCCTGCAGGTGTATTAACAACAAGCTGTATTTCGCCGTTTTTGATTGCATCAATAATATTTGGACGACCTTCATGAACCTTGAGAATAAGGTTTGCTTTAATACCGTTCTTCATCAGGAAATCTCTCGTTCCACCTGTTGCTATGATATTAAATCCCATGTCATGGAAATTTCTGGCAGCTTCAAGTATCTTCTCCTTATCGCGATCGGCAATAGTTATCAACACTGTTCCGCTTATCGGTAATGGAGTGGATGTAGCCTCCTGCGATTTGAAGAATGCCATGCCATAAGAATCAGCGAGGCCAAGCACCTCCCCTGTTGATCTCATCTCAGGCCCAAGCAAAGGGTCTACCCCCGGGAACATATTGAATGGAAAAACAGCTTCTTTTACGCCATAATGGCGAATAGATTTATTCTTAAGGTTAAATTCTGGAAGTTTCTTACCAAGCAATATCTCTGTTGCTATTGTTGCCATCGAGATGTCACATACTTTGGATACAAGCGGTACAGTACGTGAAGCTCTTGGATTAGCCTCTAGTATGTATACTGTGTTGTCATATATAGCATACTGGATGTTCATCAGACCCACAACCTTCAGCTCCATTGCAATGCGTCTGGTATAATCGTATATTGTCTTTTTATGCTCTTTAGGTATGATCACAGGAGGAATAACACAAGCCGAATCGCCTGAATGAATTCCTGCATATTCAATATGCTGCATTACGGCAGGAACAAAAGCATCAATACCATCAGAGATAGCATCGGCCTCAGATTCAATTGCATCCTCAAGAAACTTATCAAGGAGAAGTGGACGATCGGGAGTAACACCAACAGCTCTTTCCACATATTCTCTAAGCATGCTTTCATCGAGTATGATCTTCATTGCCCTTCCACCAAGAACATAAGAAGGCCTGATCATCAAGGGATACCCTATTCTTTCAGCAATCTCAAGGGCTTGATGAAGATTGCTTGCCATCCCTGATTCTGGTTGAGGTATTCCCAGTTTTTGAATTACATGCCTGAACCTGTCGCGATCTTCAGCCAGGTCAATTGTTTCGGGTGTTGTTCCAAGTATTTTCACTCCTGCTTCGGCAAGCTCCTTAGCAAGGTTGAGAGGAGTCTGTCCTCCGAACTGTACGATCACTCCTTCCGGCTTCTCTTTTTCGTAAATACTAAGTACATCCTCTGCTGTAAGTGGCTCAAAATATAGTTTATCTGAAGTATCATAATCCGTCGAAACAGTTTCAGGGTTACAGTTGACCATTATAGCCTCGTATCCAGCTTCCTTAATTGCAAATGCGGCATGAACACAGCAGTAATCAAACTCAATCCCCTGCCCTATCCTGTTCGGTCCGCCACCAAGAACCATTATTTTCTTCCTGTTACTTACGTTGACCTTATCGGGTGCACCATAAGTTGAAAAAAAGTAAGCTGCATTTTCAACGCCGCTCACAGGTACAGGCTCCCACGCTTCTTTCATTCCTATGCTGATTCTTTTAGCCCGGATCTCTTTTTCAGGTATGTCAATGAGTTTTGATAGATACCTGTCTGCAAAACCATTCTTTTTGGCTCTTGTCAGCATTTCATCAGGCAGCATCCTGCCTTTATATTTAAGTATCTCCTCCTCTTCCTCAACGAGTTCCTTCATCTGTTCAATGAACCATCTTTTTATGTATGTAAGGCCTGATAGTTTATCAATATCAGCGCCTTTGCGAATAGCTTCATACATTATGAACTGCCTTTCGCTTGAAGGGTGAGTCAACATACTAAGCAGTTCATCAAGTGGTTTTTTGTTGAAGTCTTTTGCAAGGCCGAGGCCATACCTTCCTATTTCAAGTGACCTGATCGCCTTCTGGAATGCTTCCTTGTAGTTCTTGCCGATGCTCATAACTTCACCTACCGCAAGCATTTGGGTACCAAGTTTATCCTGTAAGCCGTCGAATTTCTCGAATGCCCATCTTGGAAATTTAACAACTACATAATCACCTGAAGGCTTGTATTTTTCAAGAGTTCCTTCTTTCCAATACGGTATTTCATCAAGAGTCAATCCACCGGCAAGTAATGATGAAACAAGAGCAATCGGGAATCCTGTTGCCTTCGATGCAAGAGCAGACGAACGTGAAGTTCTTGGGTTGATCTCAATAACTACTACCCTTCCTGTTTTAGGATTATGGGCGAACTGAACATTTGTCCCGCCAATAACTTCGATGGCTTCAACAATGCTATAAGAATATTTCTGAAGTTTCTCCTGAAGCTCTTTGCTAATTGTGAGCATTGGCGCTGTACAATATGAATCACCAGTATGCACTCCCATTGCGTCAACGTTTTCAATAAAGCAAACAGTTATCATCTGGTTTTTGGAGTCTCTTACTACTTCAAGCTCAAGTTCCTCCCAGCCAAGAACTGATTCTTCAATAAGAACCTGGTTAACAATACTTGCAGCGAGTCCCCTGCTTGCTATTGTCCGTAGCTCTTCAAGGTTATAAACTATTCCTCCTCCGGTTCCTCCCATTGTATATGCTGGCCTGATAACAACAGGATATCCGAGAGTGGCTGCCGCCTTTTCTGCATCCTCAAGGGTGTTTACAGCTATGCTTGTTGGCATCTCAATACCGAGACGGTTCATTGTTTCCTTGAAGGCGATCCTGTCCTCGCCCCTTTCAATTGCGTCAATGTTCACCCCGATAACTTCCACATTGTATTCTTTAAGGATGCCTTTCTTAGCCAGGAGAGATGAAAGGTTCAGTCCGGTCTGTCCTCCCAGGTTTGGAAGCAATGCATCGGGACGTTCTTTCTTAATTATCTCAGTAAGTGCATACTCATTAAGAGGTTCTATATATGTCGCATCAGCTATACCCGGGTCAGTCATAATAGTTGCAGGGTTTGAATTGACGAGAACTATCTTATAACCCAATGATCTCAGGGCTTTGCAAGCCTGTGTTCCTGAATAGTCAAATTCACAGGCCTGGCCTATGATTATTGGTCCTGAACCAATTATTAAAACCTTCTTAATATCACTCCGACGTGGCATATTGTATAATTTTTAGTAAACACCGTAATTTATAAAAACTTTATAAAGCAGGAATTTTTATAAATTTAAAGTTGTTAGCAAAATATTAAGAATTGATGATATTGGTTGAAGGGTTCAAATGTTTCAGATGATGTTTCAGATGTTTCAAATGTTTCAGATGTTTCAGATGTTTCAGATGTTTCAGATGTTTCAGTGTCAGAAATTATGATAACTATGAAACCTTTGAAATCCTGAAACGGCCAAATATGTTTCATGCTACTACTTTTTGGTATGTTACCTACTTATTCATAACTCTGAATACTTTAGGCACTCTAGCGCACTCTAGGCACTTCCCCTAATATTCACTATTTTTGCATATACTTTGCGCTATGAACATCACCTCCGAAAATATACTGCTTGTAGGTTCAGTCCTTCTGTTTTTATCTCTGCTTGCAGGTAAAACATCTCACAAATTCGGAATACCAGTATTGATTCTGTTCCTTGGATTAGGCATGCTTTCAGGTTCTGAGGGACTTGGGGGTATTAACTTCGACAATCCGAGAGCCACACAGTTCATCGGCATAATAGCACTGAATGTAATTTTGTTCTCCGGGGGTCTTGACACAAGCTGGGAATCGGTAAAACCTATAATGTGGCAGGGTATATCGTTATCAACCTTAGGTGTTTTGTTAACATCTGTAATTCTTGGCATTTTTGTATGGGTTGTTACCGACTTTTCGTTAATTGAAGGTTTATTGCTGGGGTCAATAGTATCTTCAACCGATTCTGCTTCTGTTTTCTCCATATTACGGTCAAAAAGCCTTGCATTGAAGGGACGTCTTCGTCCCATACTCGAATTTGAAAGCGGCAGTAACGATCCGATGGCATTTGTACTTACAATTGCCTTTACGAGCCTTGTCACATCTGAAGATGCCGGTGCCTTTAGAATAGTTGTACATTTCTTTCAGCAATTGATATTTGGAGGATTAATGGGATTTGTTTTCGGAAGGGTAAGCAAAACAGTCATTAACAAGATAAAGCTCGATTATGAAGGTCTTTATACTGTATTGATAATTGCCATAATGATCTTTTCCTTTTCGTTCACTGATTTTATAGGTGGCAATGGATTCCTTTCGGTTTATATATGTGCTATTTATCTTGGCAACCAGGATCTTATTCATAAAAAGAAGTTCCTTAAAACATTTGATGGGTTTGCATGGTTGATGCAGATTGTATTATTTCTTACCCTTGGATTACTTGTTTTTCCAAGCCAGATCATCCCGGTAGTGGGTATCGGGTTAGTAATCTCAGTCTTCCTGATAATGGTTGCCCGGCCCATAAGCGTCTTTATAAGCCTTTCATTCTTCAAGATCAGGAACAGAAGCAAACTGTTTATATCATGGGTTGGATTAAGAGGTGCCGTTCCTATTGTTTTTGCAACATATCCCTTGCTGGCAGGAGCAGAAAAAGCTCACATGATCTTTAATATTGTTTTCTTTATATCTCTTACTTCATTGTTGATCCAGGGGACAACTTTGCCTTTTGTAGCGAAATTATTGCATCTCTCGTTGCCTGAAAATCTTAAACAGAGAACTAATAAGGACATTGAACTTACAGACGGTATAAAATCGCTTCTTACTGAAGTAATAATCCCGAATGAATGTCATACTGTGGGAAAACAGCTTGTTGAGCTTGGGATTCCCAGCAGTGCATTGATATCCCTGATCCAGAGGAAGGACCAATATATAATTCCTAATGGGGCTACAGTTCTTGAACCGGGAGATAAGTTATTTGTCATATCAGAGAACAAGAAGGATCTTGAAAAAGTTTTTAACTGCCTTGATCTTCCTGAATACCCAAAAAATATATGATTTTTTTCAGTTTTATACAATGAATACCTAAATTGCTCTCGAAAACAACATTTGTGATGATCCGTTTCTTTCCTAAATCACCTTTTTGCCTGGTGATATTTTGTTTTTTAACAAGCTGTTCTGTTACCTCATATCAAAAAGCAGGAAGTGTCTCCCCTGGCACTTTTCATTATAAAACAACTTTTACAGAGTTTAAGTCATGTATTGTTATACCATTGATAATCGGGAATGACACCTCCAATTTCTTGTTTGATACGGGTTGTCAGATTACTCTTCTTCAAAACGACACTGTAACAGGAGGTAAACTAAAGATCACAGGCGCCTCTGATAATACAGCTAAACTAAGTCATGCAAGAATAGACACCCTGATAATAGGTGATATCCTCATCAATAACACACATGCAGCGAGCGGCAACTTTGAAGGAATAAAAGAACAGATTCCCACATTCGGGGGCCTCATTGGCCAGCCAATAATAAACAAAGCAAACTGGCTGATAGACTATCCTAACAAAACGATTGAGATATCATCACAAGATCTCAGTGATGAGACTTTTAAAACAATCCGTATCAGTGAGAAGGGAGGATCTCCATTCACCTTCATAACAATCGACGGGAAAAAATATAAAGCCTTAATTGACCTTGGTAGTTCTAAAGGAATGTCAATTCCACAAAACCAGGAGCCTGCAAATGCAATCATTCAAAAATATGATCTCCATGAAAATGAAAGAGAAGTTTTCCGGATTGGCGGGCTGGAAAAAGTAAAAGAACATATTGGCATCATTCCGGTGATTGAAATTGGAGACATTGTCTTCAATGATGTTGAGACAGCTGTTTTCAATACAAACAAAATAAGGATTGGTAATTTGTTTTTTAAAGATTGCCAGTTGTATATTGATAATACTAATAAGTGCTATAAGGTTAAGAGAGCTAGATGAAAGGTTTGCCGTTGGCTTAAGCCAACGGCAATTGAGCCCAATTCTTCTATCCCACAAATAAGCATTAATACCAATTCAAATCGGCCATTGTACTACTGCCGGAAAAATCATAATGAAATACTTTTGTTCACTTAGTTAGTGAACATTATGAAAAACCTTTTACTACTGATTCTTACCCTATTAGCAATACCCCAACTGCAGGGTATTTCCCACGAAAAAGATGCTAATGGCACAGAAACAGTGTCATCACAACAATCACCCGCAAAGGTAAAAAGTCTGAAAGGCTCAATCTCACTTTCGGGCGCCTTTGCCCTATACCCTATGGCAGTAAAATGGGCCGAAGAATTCAGAAAAATATATCCTGATATTAGAATAGATATTTCCGCAGGTGGCGCAGGGAAGGGTATAACTGATGCCCTTAGCAATATGGTTGAAATAGGCATGGTGTCACGGGAGGTATATAAAGAAGAAACAGGAAATGGCGCTTATGCAATTGCTGTTGTTAAAGATGCTGTTATCCCGGTCATAAACGCATCAAATCCTGCCATCGAAGCTATACTTAATAAAGGTCTGACAAGAGAAGCAGGTGATGAAATCTGGATCACGGGAACTTATAAAACATGGAACCAAATAACAGGAACAAAAGGCAATATACCTCTTCATATTTATACAAGATCTGATGCCTGCGGCGCTGCTGAAGTCTGGGCAAAGTATTTTGGCAAGAAGCAGGAAGACTTTCTGGGAAGCGGTGTTTATGGTGATCCAGGTCTTGCTCTTGCAGTAAAGAAAGATCCCGTTGGGATAGGTTATAACAATATCGGCTATGCTTATGACAGCAAAACAAAGAAACAACTTGAAGGTATCAGGGTACTACCCCTTGATTTGAACAGTGACGGCAAAATAACCCCTGATGAGGATTTTTATGGTTCACTGGACAACCTCATTGAGGCAATTTCCTCTGGCAAATTCCCGTCGCCTCCGGCAAGAGATCTTTATTTTGTTACGAAAGGCAAACCTCAGAATGAAATTCTGGTAACGTTTATCAGATGGGTTCTTAACGAGGGGCAAAAGTTTGTGAATGAAGCCGGGTATATATCCCTATCAGAACCCTCAATCGCTGCTGAACTAAAGAAGATACAATAAACCAAATGAAGAGAGGAAGGATACTTAAGGATAGAACTGTGAGGTATGTGATACCAGGCCTTGCAGTTTTTGTGATCCTTCTCCTTATCATAATCGGGGTCTCTCTTTTTATAATGTCACTTCCGGTTATGGAGGAAAAGAATCTCCTGAAGCTGCTGACATCGTCGGAATGGAGGCCATTCAAAGGCGAGTTTGGATTTCTTCCTTTTATAATAAGTACCTTATATGTTTCGCTGATAGCGATAGTGATTGCCCTTCCCTTTTCAGTCCTCATAAGTATATACCTTCACTCATATGCCACGCGGCCGGTAAAACGCTTCTTTGAACCTGTTGTTGACCTGCTTTCAGGTATTCCGCCTGTAATATACGGTGTATGGGGAACTCTGACAATAGTTCCATTCATCTCAAACATCCTGGCCCCATATTTTGTTGATTACTCAACCGGCTATTCTATCCTTGCAGGAGGTATTGTTCTTGCAGTAATGATAATACCATTGCTTATCAGCATAATCACAGAGCTTTTCAGGTCTGTACCAAACGAAATAACTGATGCTTCTCTTGCACTGGGTGCAACAAAATGGCAGACTGCAAAAAAAGTTCTTATCAGAAGATCTCTTCCTGGAATTATTGCATCGATTGTACTTGCACTGTCAAGAGCTTTCGGTGAGACAATGGCGGTATTGATGGTTTGCGGGAATATCCCGGTAATACCACAATCTCTTTTTGATTCGGGCTATCCCCTGCCGGCATTAATTGCTAATAACTACGGTGAAATGTTGTCATTACCAGGCTACAAATCGGCCCTGCTCTTCGCAGCATTCCTGCTTTTCATAATCGTCGTTCTTTTTAACGGCATATCAAGATTTGTGCTTAAACAACTTGCTAAGAGTTACCAGTTTTCATAAAACTACCAAATGAAACACCTTGAAGAAAAGATCTTTAAGATCATCATGATATTTTCCCTTGTATTTGTCTTTGCGATTTTACTCTTCATTCTTGGGACGATATTTTACAGGGGACTCCCGGCTCTTAACCTTGATATGATCACCAGCACCCCGGGAGGTGGTTTTTATCTTGGCAAAGAGGGAGGGATTCTCAATGCAATTGCAGGATCTCTTTACATTATTGCCGGTTCAGTATTCCTGAGCCTGATAATAAGTGTTCCTCTTGTCATGTATATTAATTTTTACCTTCCACCAAAATCATTGTTTTCATCTTCAATCAGGTTTTCTCTTGATATCCTTTTCGGAATACCTTCAATTGTATATGGCGCCTTCGGTTTTGCTCTGATGGTTTTCCTGGGTATAAAAACATCATTGCTGGGTGGCATATTAGCTGTTACATTGCTCATCATGCCAATTATGATGCGGTCGTTTGACGAGATATCAATACTTCTTCCCCGTGATCTGCCAGATGCTCTGTTATCATTGGGCGCTACCCGCTATGAGATGATCATAGTATTGTTCCGACAACTTATGCCCGGTCTTATCACATCAATACTTCTTGCTATCGGCAGGGGGATAGGTGATGCTGCCATAGTTCTTTTCACAGCAGGATACACTGACAACATACCTGTTTCATTAAGCCAGCCTGCTGCAAGTCTTCCGCTTTCAATATTTTTTCAGCTTGGAAGCCCTGTAGCGGAAGTGCAGGACAGGGGTTATGCTTCTGCAATAATCCTTACAGTCATAATCCTGATACTAAGTTTCTCCACAAGGTTTATAAGTTCCAGATATACAAAAAACAAACTATGAGTCTGATTGCACCCACACGAAAAATATTACCTGAAGAGATCACCAGGGCAGCTGACATGTCAGTCATTAGAAAGTTGACTGACCCGGATCATACAATCAGGATCTCAAACCTGAATGTTTCCATTGGCAGTCATCATATCCTGAAAGATATAAACCTGACAATTCCAGAAAAAAGCATAACATGCATCATAGGTCCGTCGGGATGTGGAAAAACAACTTTGCTGAAAACTCTGAACCGGATGCACGATGAAACGCCAGGAATCAAAATTAAGGGAGAAGTAATTGTCGATAATGAAAATATTTATCATTCCGATGTCAACGTCAATGACACCCGGAGGAAGATGGGACTGCTTGCACAACGCCCCTGCCCTCTGCCAATGTCAATCTTCGATAATGTCGCTTATGGTCCGCGTATTCACGGAATGAAAAGAAGAAAAGCATTGAACCAGACTGTCATACAGTACCTGCAATATGTAGGGCTCTGGGATGAAGTGAGGGAAAGGATAAGAACTTCTGCAACAGGTCTCTCTATTGGTCAGCAGCAAAGGTTATGCCTTGCACGGGGACTTGCAATAGAACCTGAATACATCCTGGGTGATGAAGCAACATCAGCGCTTGACCCTCTCTCTACGAAAACTATTGAGGAGCTGTTCCTGAAACTTAAAAAGAAATATACAGTGATACTTGTCACACATACTTTAAGGCAGGCCCGGAGAATTGCTGACTATATTGTTTTTATGTATCTCGGTAAAATAATCGAAGCCGGACCGACAGAAAAGTTCTTTAATGATCCAAAGGAGCAGCTTACAAAGGAGTACCTGTCAGGTGCTTTTAGTTAATTGATTATGAAGTAAAGAACAAAACAATGGAGACAAATACAATTATTACCAAAATATCAGGCAGATCCCCGGAAGACCAGCTTGCCGTACTCGCGGAAGATTTTCCCGGAGAGACTGTGTTTACAACAAGCTTCGGAATTGAAGACCAGGTTATTACCAACATGATCTTCAAAAACAATCTTGAAGTAGAAGTAGTAACTATTGATACAGGCAGGCTTTTTCCACAGACTTATAAAGTATTCAATGAAACAATTAAAAAATATGGTAAAAAGATAATGGAATACTTTCCTGATTACCAGTATGTTGAAAAAATGGTTAGCGAGAAAGGGCCTTTCAGCTTTTACTATTCGAAAGAGAACAGGCTTGAATGTTGCGGGATACGGAAAGTGACCCCATTAAAAAGAGCTCTTAAAGGGAAAAAACTCTGGATATCAGGGATCCGTGCAAGCCAGTCAGAGGACAGGAGCAACATGGAACCAGTTGAATTCGACAAGATAAATGATCTGCATAAATTCTATCCCCTCTTTGACTGGTCGTTTGATGATGTCAAAAATTATATCAAAAAGAACCAGGTTCCATATAATGTTCTGCATGACCAGGGTTTTGTAAGCATTGGTTGTGAACCATGTACGCGAGCAATTGCTGAAGGTGATGATTTCAGAGCCGGAAGATGGTGGTGGGAAACTGATGGCAAGAAAGAATGTGGCCTCCATCAGAAATAATAAATGATCCAGGATAAATATATAATATAGAAATGGAAATTAACAATGAGCATTTAAAGGAGCTTGAGGACGAAGCTGTTTTTGTAATGCGTGAAGTTGCAGCCCAGTTTGAGAAGAAAGTAATTCTTTTTTCAGGAGGAAAAGATTCAATAGTGCTTGTCCATCTGGCAAAAAAAGCTTTCCATCCGGCAAAGATGCCCTTCAGCCTATTGCATATTGACACCGGGCATAACTTCGAAGAGACACTCACATTTCGCGATGATCTTGCCAGGGAACTTGGAGTTGAATTGATAGTCAAATTCGTACAGGATTCGATTGACCAGGGTAGAGTAGCAGAAGAAACCGGAATTAACGCGAGTAGAAACAAGGCTCAGTCAGTAACATTGCTCGATGCAATAGAGGAATTAAAGATCGATGTTGCAGTTGGCGGAGCAAGACGTGATGAGGAAAAAGCCAGAGCTAAAGAGCGTTTCTTCTCACACAGGAACGAATTTGGGCAATGGGATCCAAAGAACCAAAGGCCGGAACTTTGGAATATGTTTAACGGGCATAAGAACTTTGGCGAGCATTTCAGGGCTTTCCCGATAAGTAACTGGACAGAACTTGACGTATGGCAATATATTATGAGCGAGAAAATAAAGCTGCCATCACTATATTACACTCATCGTCGAAAAATTTTCAAGCGAAACGGTATCTATCTGGCCTGGGCTCCCTTTATGATGACAAAAACCTCTGAAGAGGTATTCGAAGCAGATGTAAGATGCAGGACAATCGGTGATATAACCTGTACAGGTGTAACGTTATCAAAAGCTGAATCGTTGGAAGAGATAGTTGGCGAGATAGCAGCTACACGCGTAACAGAAAGAGGGGGCAGATACGATGACAGGCGTTCAGAAGCCGCAATGGAAGACAGGAAAAAAGAAGGATACTTTTAAAGATTTGTTATGAAAATCAATGGTGAAAGTGAATATAAAAGTCTGTTAAGATTCACAACAGCAGGAAGTGTTGATGATGGTAAAAGCACCCTGATAGGCAGGTTGCTTTATGACAGCAAATCAATTTTCGAAGATCAGATGGATCATATTGTTGAGTCAAGCAAACGCCTCGGCAAAGAAGATGTGGATCTATCATTACTCACTGACGGTTTGCGGGCAGAAAGAGAACAGGGAATAACTATCGATGTGGCTTACAGGTACTTCGCCACACCTTTGCGCAAATTCATCATAGCCGACACTCCAGGGCATATCCAATACACAAGGAATATGGTGACAGGAGCAAGTACTGCTGATCTCGCAGTGATACTTGTCGACGCAAGAAATGGAGTACTTGAGCAAACTCTTCGTCACACCTATATTGCTTCGCTGCTCGATATCAGTCACATAGTTTTTTGCATAAACAAAATGGATCTTGTCGATTTTTCAAAAGATGTTTATGATAAGATCTGCAGTGAACTAAAAGCCCTTGCCGGAAAACTTGAAATAGAAGATGTGCACTATATTCCAATCAGTGCAAAAGCAGGAGATAACGTTGTTGACACATCTCCTAACATGAATTGGTATAATGGAAAAACATTCCTCCGGCTGATAGAAACCATTCAGATAAGAAAGGAGAAAAGCTTTCATAAAAGCCGCTTGCCTGTCCAGACTGTAATAAGACCTTTATCAGAGAAGTACCATGATTACAGAGGTTATGTAGGCAGGGTTGCCGGAGGCAGTTTTAAAACCGGCGACAATGTGGTGGTACTGCCCTCTATGCTGAAGTCAGAGATAACAGGGATTGAGAAGGTTGGGGTTCAATCAGAATCGGTTTCAACAGGTGATTCGGTTTCTGTTTTGTTGAAAGATAAAATTGATATCAGCAGGGGAAACATTATTGTAAAGGAAAGTGAATTGCCACAATCAGGTCAGGATATTAACCTGATGGTTTGTTGGTTCAACGAGAAACCTTTGAAACCTGGTGGAAGATATCTTCTTCGAAACTATAGCAACGAGACAACATGTATTGTAAAAGCAATAAATCACCGGGTGAATATCAATAATCTTGAGAAGGAGTGTGGCGATGTCACGATTTCAATGAATGATATTGCCTCGGTTACAATAAGGACAGGGAAACCACTTTATTACGATTCATACAAAGAGAATAACATAACCGGGAGTGTGATATTTATTGATGAGGGGAGCAATGAGACCTTGGGGGCGGGAATGATTCAATTGCCGTTGGCTTAAGCCAATGGCAATTGAGATTCTACAAAGTGTTTCAATGCATCGATAGGCATAAAAGTCCTCCTGGCTGTAGCTTCCAGATCCTTCCCTTCTTCTTCATAAATTCGTTTCAGGAAAATCGACAATTCTTCGCCGACTTCAATCAGGTGCATATCAGGATCATAAAAACGGATTGTCCTTTGTCCCCATATCTCAGTGTTTATTTCATGAAGGAACTGAACATCATTATTCTTAAGAGATGAATAGATAGAATCTATTTCAGACGTTTCAAAGCAAAGCTCAAATCTGCTTTTACTTTCTTTGTTTGTTATGTTTTCAGCTCCGAGTGTTTTTGGAATAATATTATCGGGCCAAACCTGCCATACAGCAAAGCCCTCTTTAAAAGTAAGGTTTGTACCACCATTATCCATTATTACAGTAAACCCCAGGAGTTCAGTATAAAATTTCTTCGAAATTGCTGCATCTTTTACGAATAATACCGGTATGCATTTTTTGAGATCCATTTTCTAGTCTTAAATATTAGTTTATCAAAGCTAAACAAAATTCAGAGAAGTCTCAAATATCAACGACTTACACGACCTGTTAAACCTGCAAGACCTGCACGACTTCTTCCCTTGTGCTATTTCGAGCAAGCCATACAATAATCCCTGTGAACACTTAAAGTGGCGCCACAATTGGGGCATTTCCTCCTTTGAGTTTCAAATGGAAGAAAGTGGTCCATGCCATTTTCTTTGATCATCATAAGATTCTCAAGAACACTTGTATTATAACGTGTAGTATACCTTTTATCGAGCTGTTTTAACCGTCGGCATGGATATTTGGTACAATCATAACAGAACTTCGATTCAGTGTTTTTAAGATGATCGCAGTTAGCTATTACACAACGCACCCTTACAGTGCTTTGATCGAGGAACCGGCAACCGGGACATTTGTTTTTTTCCCTCATATAACCGATACATGATCCGCAATTCATACCGCATGGGGCTACCAATGATGCATTGAAAGTGACTGAAGTATTACATTTTTTATCTGAAGCTGGTCTTTTCATTTTGTATTAAACAGTTAATAATCTTCCGTGCTCTCTATGTCTCTGTGTTATTCATTGATTTTATCTTTTTGGCCTGTCCTTCATTATTCCCATCCAATTGTCGGAATCAGTAATAACCCTGAACCCTGATTTTTCATATACCCCATGGGCATCCTTCGTTTTTAAGAGCCACTGGTATACATCTTTTAATTCAGGGTGTTTTAATATTGTATTGATCATTAATTGACCTATGCCCTTTTTTCGATAATTTTTATCTACAACTACATCCATTATGTATGCAAAGCGTGTTTTATCAGAGATCACCCTGGCATACCCGACCTGCTCATTCAAATAGAACACTCCAACTAGTAATGCAGAATTCCTTGCACCCTGGATCACTTCATCCTTTTTAATATCAATGCTCCAGAATACATCTTTTAACATATCTGTCACCTTGTTGAAATCAATATTGTCGATTCCATCTCTAACAATGTAGTTTGATAATTTACTCATAAGTAATTGTTTTTATACCACCAATTTAATGAATTAGTCTTCAATTGTTAAATTTATCTTTAACAATCGGGTCAATTGATTTCTATTTCACTAGTTTGTAATACATTGAATAGATATTTCTCCCTTTCCCAGACCGGGAGCTTCTGCCTTCAGATTAATTGTTCCATTCTTTTCTTGTTTTACAGGGCGAAGGATTACAAGCGCCTTTCCCCTGTAGGTTTTGCATGTAGTATTATTAATACTTTCCATGTCGGTAGGACTCGAATTTCCTGATCCGGCAATTTCACCAACACCAGACACAGTAAAGGTTAAGGGTATTGATGCATCAGGGATTATATTACCCTCGTCATCTGTTACTTCCACCTGAACATACGACAGGTCGTTTCTGCTGGCTTCAATTATTGTTCTGTCGGCAAGTAGTTTTATTTTTGTCGGTACCCCGCTGGTTTTCAATTCCGTGGAAGCAACTTCTTTCCCATTACTGAAAGCAAAGGCCTTTAATGTGCCTGGTTGGTATGGCACTTTGAAGTTAGCTATTATAGTTACGGTTGAATCAATTGACTGTTCTCCGATTACTTTTCCGTTTAATTCCAGCCGCACAACCGGGCTTTTGGAAAAAACCCTTACATCAATTAACTTTCCTTCATTGCCTTTCCAGTTCCAGCTTTGATATTCATCGGGCCAACCCCAATAGCTAACAGTTTCCTTCATACCTTCCGGGATCGGAGTATGGGCCATCATTTCTATCTTGCTTCTGTTCCATACCACATCGCGGTAATATGACTGGGGCTTTTTGTTTCCACAAAGGTCAATATCACCACAAAAAGAATTGAACCAGGGCCATGGTTGCAGTCCGGCCCTGGGCCGTTCTTTTTCACTGGTTTTTGAGTTTCCACAGCCTGTCTCGCCAAGATGGTCCATCGCAGTCCAAACAAAGTCGCCTATTACCCACGGATTTTTCTCAACTTGTTGCCAATAAGCATAAGCATCGGCGGCATACGATTCCGTTCCAACAATAACTCTATCAGGAAATTCTAAATGATCAGATTCATACTTTGTATTCAGATAATTATAACCAGCTACATCGAGGTCTGCAAATGCAGGGGCTGTAGTTGACCATTGTTGTCCCCTGTGATCCCAGAAATCGCATATACCTTCGGTGACAGGTCTTGTAGAGTCAAGCTTATGAACTTCAGCCACCAATTCTTTCCTGATTGCAAACCCCAATGAATCAGCACGTTCATTTAATTCATTACCAATACTCCAGAGGATAACAGAAGGATGATTCCTGTCACGATAAACCATCGATTTAAGATCAGCTCTCCACCATTCTCTGAAATAAAGGTTATAATCCTGCGGGTTTTTTGGTCTAACCCACTGGTCAAAAGCCTCATCCATCACAAGCATACCAAGCCTGTCGCATACATCGAGGAATTGCTTCGAAGGTGGATTATGGCTTGTCCTGATAGCATTAAAACCATTTACCTTCATCAGTTCTATACGCCGCTCTTCAGCCCTGTCAATCGTAGCAGATCCCAGAAATCCGTTGTCATGGTGAAGGTTACCACCTCTTAAAAGCGTTGTCTTTCCATTTAGCTGAAATCCTGTTTTTGCATCAAAACTAATCGTTCGGATACCAAACATAACTTCAGTCTTATCCGTTACTTTTCCATCTGCAATAATCTGAATTTCTGCCTTGTATAGATTGGGAGTATCAGTAGACCACAACTTTGCTTTCGGCACCTTTATTCGTTGCGTAACATCAATGACTCCCGATTGTATGGTTTTAACCGGAGTCTTGGAAGTTGCAATAACTTTCCCGTTCATTTCTAAAATGTGAATCTTCATTTTTACACCATTATCCTTACCTGTACTATTCTCCAGTGTTGCAGATATTTTAATATTAGCATCATCACCTGTGATTGATTCGGTATTTATAAAAACCCCATCATGAGCAATGCTGACAGGTTGTTTGCGAATAAGCCACACATGACGATAAATACCGGATCCGCTATACCATCTTGAATTTTTCCCTTCATTTTTAACTTTTACCGCAAAAATGTTGGGAGTTCCTGGGGGATTCAGAAAAGGTGTAATATCGAAATGGAAAGCAGTATATCCATAAGGATGGATGCCTGCCATTTTTCCATTTATCCATACTTCACAGTTCATGTAGACACCATCAAAATTGAGAATTACTTTTGACAGACGTTGATCATTATCAACAGTAAATGTTTTTCTGTACCAGGCTGTTCCGCCAACAGTATATCCTGTAGCTGTTGTACCAATGCTTTCCTTTGAGAATGGTCCCACTATTTTCCCGGGTTCCTGTCCCGGAAGTTTCTCAATGCTCCAGTCATGAGGCAGGTCAAGAATTCGCCATGCATCATCATTGAATGAAACCTCTTTTGCTGCTTCAATATCACCAGGGTAAAATTTCCAGTCGCTGTCGAAAAGAGTTTCGATACGAGCGGGTTGTTCCTGTTGCTGACTTGAAGTTAAGAATAGCACGAATATGAGAAATAAAAAATTAGTCTTTATCATTTATCTTTTAGTATTGATTATCAAACATAATAATATTAAGCGTCATAACTTAATAGTTAATGGCATAAAAATGTGCAAACTTAGATTGAGTCTATGATTTATATCAAATGTAATACCTGACCATAGGCCTGTTTTCCGGTACCGGATTAACTACCTTAAAACCTGCTTGTTGAAATGTTGTGAAAATACCGTACCATGCTGAAGTTTCAGGAACAGGTTTATGGGCTGGAACGAGCGGATAAGCTTCGATTATTTTTATACCATGATCTTTTGCATACTCAATAGCTCCCTTTAAAAGAAGATTGGACAAACCCTTGTGCCTGTGATTTTTTCCGATAAAGAAACATGGTATTGACCAGACTGCCTCATTATCAATCCGCTTGTGGTATCTCGATCTTTCAAGCCTGATGAAGTGTTCCCTTGGTGCAAAAGCACACCAGGCGACAGGCTCTCCATTCAGAAGGCCAAGTAACCCTGCAGGTTTACCATCACTGATAATCTTCTTCATGGAATTCTTATTTCGGTCTCCTTTTATCCCGTCTTTGAATTCAGTACTGGTGGTTCGGTAATACATGCACCAGCAATTGCCAGAGGCGCCTTTCTTACCAAACAGGTTTTCAAAGAGATCCCAATTGTCCTTTGTTACAGGCACAACCTCAAATTTCATGTGTATATCCTGGCTCATATTAGTTAACCTTTCATCTTGATAAAGGTTTAGAGAAATATTTGAGTTGAGAAAAAAAACGGACACTTTTTAAGTGTCCGTAATCATAAAAATTTTAAAAACAGGTTATTTCTTTTTGCTTGCTTCGATAATAGCGTTATAAGCAGGTTTCGGATTCATCTGTCCATCAAAAATTAAAGCATCCTGTCCCCTTCTCCATGACCTGGTATCATTAATACCCCAGAAGGTAACGCGTTCTATAACATCTGCATGACGATTGAAGATCTCGAATAATTTCCTGTATACTTCAGCTTGTTTAACATAGTTTTCAGCAGGGATTTTTCTTTCGCCGGCAGCCACATTCATTGCGCCACTGTTATCACCTGTTGCAGTCACATCAAGCTCAGTAATAGATACTTTCAGCCCGAGAGCAGCATAATTTTCAATTGCCTTCTCAACATCTCCGAGGTTTGTGTCGAGGTGCCAGTGACCCTGTATGCCTACGCCTGTTATGGGAGCTCCTTCAGCTAAAAGACGCTTAAGCAGGATCAAAGAGCTTGCATGTTTACCTTTATTTTCAACAGCCCCCTGTTCAATGTTGTAATCGTTGTAGTACAGTTTTGCATTTGGATCAGCTTCATGTGCCCATTTGAAAGCAAGAGGCAGAACTTCAGGGCCTACATATTGATACCAGCTGAAAGTGCGAAGGTTTTCTGTTGAACCGTCACCACCATCCGCGATAGATTCATTAAACACGTCCCAACCTATAATTTTGCCTTTGTATCGACCTACAACAGTCATTATATGACCCTTCAGACGTTCCAAAATGACTTCTTTACTGGCAGGCGAACCTACTATACGTCCAAACCCACCCATGCTAGGACGTGGAGCAGCAGGAGCGCCGGGAGCTGCAGCGGCAGCAGGAGCCTGAGCTGGAGGCGCCGGTGGTGTAGCAGTGGCATTCGGATCTTCCTGGAAAAACCAGTTAGGTGACTGCGAATGCCATCCTAATGTATGTCCCCAGACCTTTAATCCATTCTTCTGACACCAATCAACCATGGCATCGGTTGTCACAAAGTTGTAAGTATCAATCTTTGGATGAATTGGCTGCGGTTTCATGCAGTTTTCAGGGGTTACAATATCGTATTGAGCTTTAACATTAGCGTACTCCGCATCGGTAAGTCCGTTAAGATCGCTGGCTGTTCCAATGAGGTATTTTTTTGCATAGGCTTGTTTAAGAGTTTTTCCAGTTGCTTTGGTTGATTTAGCTGTCTTGGTTGTCTTAGCTGATTTTTCCTTTTGTGTGTTGTCTTTTTTGGAATTGCCCTGTCCATTGGTGACAACAGCAAAAGCCAAAATCAGGAAGAAGCTGGCAATAAGGTTTTTCTTGAGCATATTTTTCTTCTTTTAGGGTAATTTGGAATAGTTTTTTAGCATAAATATACTGCTTTCAACTTTAAAACGTCATTTTGCCAGATAATTTAATGAGTAGCGTTAGAGGCTTATTCATGGTGCAAAGTGCATGGTGCTGGAATTAATCAGGTTCTTTTTTTATAAGTGATATTAAAATAGAATATTGAGCCAGCCATGGGTTTGGATTCAAGCCATATTTTTCCTCCAAGCAATTCTACATAAGCTTTTGAAATAGATAAGCCAAGACCAGCTCCTCCGTATTCACGATTAAGATTTGATTCGGCCTGCCGAAAACGTTCGAAAATTGCTTCATGAATCTCCTCCGGAATTCCGATTCCTGTATCTTTTATGAAAAATTCAAGATATTTATCTTTGACATCATAACCAAAAGTTACTGAACCCTGTCTGGTGAATTTAAGGGCATTGCTAACAAGATTTGTGATAACCTGTATTAGTTTTGTTTCGTCAGTTATTATCATATCTTCATTGTCAGGCAATGATGTTTTACATTCCAGTGAGATATTCTTACTCTCTGCTTCAGGATGAAATTGTTCGAACACAAGCTTAAGAACTGAATTAAGCGATATTTCTTTTTCATAGATTTTTTCCTGACCTGCTTCAATTGTTGCCATATTAACAATCTGGTCAATTATTGAAAGAAGCTGATGACTGCTTTTGACTATTATCTGTACAAAGTCATTCCTGACATCAGGAGTAAGCGCTGGGTTAACTATCAAATCAGAAAATCCAATTATTGCATTCATAGGGGTCCTGACTTCGTGCGAGATATTATGGAGAAAAGCAGTTTTTAGCTTGTCACTTTCTTCGGCTTTTTCTTTAGCAACGATAAGGTCTTCTTCAGCTTTCTTACGGTCAGAAATATCAGTTACCAAAGACTGAACGAATGATTTCTTTCCAATGTTTATCCTGCATAGTGAAATTTCGGCATCGAACAGATCCCCGTTTTTTCTGGAATGCTTCCAGTAGAATCTCTGTGGGCTTCCATATAGAGCAGTGTTAATTAGTCCTGATGCCTTTTCTTTTGAATTGAATCCATCAGGTTGTACAAGAGGGCTAAATTCCCAGGGGTGATGATTAATTATATCTTCTTTGGTGTCACAACCAAACATTGATATTGTTTTCTCATTGCATTCGACAAATACATCTTCGCTCATAATAAGAATGGCATCGTTTGCTCCTTCGAAAAGTGTCCGGTAGTATATCTCTGATTCATAAATTTTATCTCTCATTTTTCTGAGCTCGGTAATATCCTGATTGACACCAAATACGCTTATCACTGAACCCTGCTTGTTTGTAATGGCTGAAAAACTCGCAGTGATGTACCCCACCTCTCCTTCAGAAGAAATAAACCTGTGTTCCAGTTGCTTTGAATAATCTGAACCACCGAGTCTGATCGCATTCCTGATTTTATCCTGGATCATTGTGATGTCGTCAGGGTGAACAAATCGCCTGGTATATTCTTCCGATTTCATTGAATATCCACCTACACTATCTGCAGATGTTTTGAAAATTGCATAAAACAAATCATTGAATATAAACTGATCATTTTTAATATCATATTCCCAAGGACCAAGATGAGCAGCCCGGAGAGCATTTGAAAGCTGGAGCTGACTTTTCTTCAACTTATCCTCTGCGATCTTGCGTTCAGTTATATCTGTTACGGTTCCAATATATCCTGAGAGCTTTTTACCTTTAAATACAGGAACAGCATTTCCAAGAACCCAGACTATGTTACCATCAGCCTTCAGGAACCTGTACTCGGCCTTTGATTCGACTCCCTTTGTTGATTCGGTTGACCATTTTTCAGAAAGGGTAACAACATCATCGGGATGCACAGCCTTCAACCAGCCATTACCTAGTGCATCATTTGGTTCCAGTCCGGTTAATTCGCACCATTTCGGATTAACATAGGTAGTATTTCCATCTGCTGTTGTCTGGAATATTCCAACAGGGGAAACCTGTGTCAATGTCTTAAATAGTTCCTGACTGGCTCTTAGAGATTCCTCTTTTTCTCTACTTTCAAGAATTTCCTTTTCTAGTTTTTCAGAGTATTGTTTTAGTTGTTTTTCAGCTTTATCTGACTGGAGCATCTTGTCTTCAATCTTCCTTATCAGAACTGAATTATATTCTTTAAGATCAATTTCTTCCGGATATTCAATATACTTTCTCGATATTATTTTTTTTGCATTAATCTCTGAGAGGAAATCATTAATAATTTTTAAAAATTCATCCGGTTCCTGTGGTTTAAGTATAAACATGTCGGCTCCAAGCCCGAGAGCATAATCCCTATCTCTTTCATCAGTATAAGTAGCAGTATAGAAAAAGAAAGGGATATTTTTCAATCGTTCATCTTTCTTGCACTCCCGGCAAAGAGTGAATCCATCCATTACAGGCATTAAAATATCTGTAATGATAAGATCAGGGATATTATTTCTCATCAGATGAAGGGCTTCATTACCATTCCTTGCAGAAATTGTTTTAAACCCATTCATATCAAGCATTGATTGAAGCAGGTAAAGATTTTCGTCTTTATCATCAACTATGAGAATATTTATCATACTCCTCCTTTAGATTAATTCTTCCAATTGTGAAATAAATGTATCAGGGTCTATAGGTTTTTCGATATACCCGGTTGCTCCTGCGTCAAAAGCTTTCTCTTTATCGCCAGGCATGGCATAGGAGGTAACAGCAATCACAGGTATGCCGTTAAGTTCCTTGATTTTCGAAAGCTCCTTTGCTACGGCATAACCATCCATCTCGGGTAACTGGATATCCAGCAATATAACATCAGGTTTATTTCTTTTTGCAGCAGCTATCCCTTCAATACCGTTATAGGATTGATAAACCGAGTAATCATTGCTTTCGAGCAGATATGTAAGCATGTACATATTCTGTTCATTGTCTTCAATTATAAGTATCTTCTGTTTCATTATTCCGGGTTTCGGTTTTGGAGTTTCGAGTTTCGTTTTTTTTTGAAGTTTCGGATTTATCGTTAGGTTTTGGGTAGTTTTAATGTGAATGTACTTCCTGAACCATATATAGAATCTACTTCGATACTTCCATTAAGCATTTCAGTAAGCTTCTTACAGATAGATAAACCTAATCCTGTTCCTTCATGTTTTCGCGTCAGTCCTGTATCGATCTGCATGAAAGGTTTAAACAGTTGTTCTATTTTATTACTCTCGATACCAATCCCTGTATCGGTTATTTGAATGCTTACATAATTGCCCGATAATAAACATTTGATATAAATTGAACCTGCCTCAGTAAACTTTATTGCATTATTGACAAGGTTTAAAAGTATCTGTTGTACTCTTATATTATCACTGATTATATCTTTAACATCATTATCAATAAAGACTGATAATTTTAATTTTTTCTTATCAGCAAAAGGCCTGTTTGTTTCAACTACTTTGTTTATCAGATCCGGGAGACTGAAAGTATGCATATATACTTTCAGCTGACCAGATTCAATCTTCGAAATATCAAGAACATCATTAATCAGAGACAGAAGATGCCGGGCGCTATTCTGTGCCATTCCAAGTTGTTTCTTCTGTTCACTGTTCAGAGGCCCGGGTTTTTCATTCATCAATATCCCCGTAAACCCTATAATGGAGTTCAGTGGTGTCCGAAGCTCATGCGACATTGTCGCAAGGAATGCAGACTTAAGCTGGTCAGCAGAAAGAGCGTGTTCTTTTTCCTTTTCGAGTTCTGCTGTTCGTTGAATTACAAGTTCCTCAAGATGTTCACGATGATGTTGTAATGTTGATTCAACTTCTTTACTTTCCTCAATCATTCTATTTGCAGTCTCGGCCAGATCATCGAACTCTTTGTAACTAACTTTTGATTTATCTATAAGGCTCTGCTGATGGACTGCCTTGCTGAAGAATTCTTTAAAAGTGTTAAAATTCTTTGATAACCTCTTTGAAAAAATGAGTACAATCAGATAATTAAGCAGTATTGATAATAGCAGGAAGGGGATAACATTTATAAGGTCTTTTTTTAATTTTAAGAGTAAAGCCTTCTTTCTGGAATCAATTATTGAAATCACATCGTCCTCATAGAAACCAGTCCCGATAATCCATTCCCACTCAGGTATATAACCGAAATATGATGTTTTTTGAGAGGATATTCGGGAAGATATTTTTTTGAATGAATATGTATAATAAAACCCTCCTGGCTGTGATTTGGTTGACTGTTCAACTCTAAATATTCTTATCCAGGAGGTATCGCCAGAACTAAATATGTCAACAGGAGGATGGTTAAGGATTCCATTACTTATCAGGGCTTTACCATCCTGGGTATTAATAAACACATATTCATCTTCAGTATACCTGATTTTGCTTATTGAATCGAGACAATAATCCTGTATGAGTTTTTCAATATACTGTGTTCTGATTTCTTTGTTCGCAAGATTCTCCGGCACTTTTCTTAACAGTGAATCAGGAGGATCTATCCTAACCCAGGAAATCCAGTCTTTTATTCCGAGGACTTTCGTTTTTATCTCAGCTTTCCTGTTTTCTGAAAAATTATCTTTTAGAATCCTTACTTCTTCTTTAAATCTTGTTATCTCGCTCTTTACCCAGAAAAAACCCAGCAGGATCAAGGAGAACATAGTAGTCATCAGGAGATACTGAAAAATCTTTTTCTCCAGACTTATTTCCCGTTTGGGTTTTCCTGGCTTCATCAATTATACCCAGCTTTAAGGCATATTAAAATACTGAATAATTTTCAATGAAAAATAAAATAATGGTTTTTTTTTGCCGCTGATCTTTACTTAAGGTATGTTTCAAGGCATAGTTTTTCTGAACAAAACAGGGTTCTTGCTTTTGCAAGGTGCAGGGTGCCTGGTATTGAAGACGATATGGATAACCAGTTATAAATGAATCTAATGGTTTATGGAGTCATATATAATAATCTATTAACAAAGAGGCATATCGTATCAGGTCTTATGTATGCAGGTATAACGGCCGAACAGTTCTTTATTCAATTAAAGACCTGTACGACCTGCACAACTTGCACGACTTAGTAGACAACTGATATTGAAGATAAAACATTTTCTATTTTGGTACAATGCGATTAGTGAAGCTCTGAGCCATCACCTGTTCCTCATACACCTCACCGACATCCCTGTCTTCTTATTCGAATACAATACAAAGATATTCGGCATATCATATTGAATACTCATCGACCATGCGTTCTGGGTACTGTATGGTTCCATTATCCACCAGCTGCCTTCCACCTTCAACAGGTCGAAAGTGCCGTCCATATACCTCTTACCTGCCCCACGGGCATTAAAATTATAAACGTCGTTCCTGGTAATCGAAGATGCATTCCAGAAGTTTCCTCCAGCCATAAGCTTTCCTCCGGCAACATCCGAGCCACCAAGGTAATTAATGAGCTGGGTAATATCATTCTTTTTTGGCACTGTCCATCCGGCAGGACATAAATCTAAACTATCAACAACATACCAGTTGTATAGAGCACCATAGGAAATATCATTTGCAGCGCTGTCTTTATCAAAATAGCATCTTGATGCATATCCTTTGGTCCATAGAGTATCAACTAATGATGGTATTGGCTTTCCAGAAACATCGTTAATTGATCGCAGATTCGATGTCATCCATTCCTGATAGCCTATGCCAACTGTGTTATAAGTGATACCATCAATTGTCAATGTTCCGCTGGCGCCTGTTAATACTGTCCTGAATGAGGCATCAGTATTAGTTACCTCCCCTAATTCATTACTTGCATGCACCCTGAAATGATAATCTGTCAATTCAACAAGACCAGATATACTGAAGACCACAATCGTATCATTATCTTTATGGTTCTGAACAGGAATAACTATCTGTTCTGTAATTGTTCCATATTGATCAGTCTGTCCATATTCAATCCATGTTGTTGTATTCAGATCGCTGCTGTCAATCTTTACGTCTATGCTCACCCGATCGCGTTGCAGCAGCGATATTCTTGCGCCATCTATTTTTGGTTGGTCTCCTTTTGTTGTAAAACTCTTCACATCGCCAAACGATGTTCCAAGATTATTTGTTGCATAAGCGGTTACATAGTATGTTGTGGCAGGGTTTAGAGCAAGAGCAGTTGTGAATGTTCCAACACCAGTGCCTGCCTGCACCTTTGTTCCACTGGTGGCCGGGTTTGATGATGTTCCCCACCATATACCGCGTTCGGTAACCTCTGAACCACCATCAGTACTTACATTTCCTCCCACATTAGCAGAATGTGTTCCTATTCCTGATACTGCTGATGTGTAAACAACAGCTTGTTCGGGTTCTGTTTTAAAGCTGACCTCCTCACCATAAGAAGAACCTTTTATGTTTGTTGCATAGGCAACAACATAATAGGTGTATGCCCTGCTTAATCCTTCCAGGGTTTTCGTAAATGTTCCCATTCCCTGCCCTATTATTATTTTCACCCCGGTGAGTCTTGGATTTGGCTCCACTCCCCAGAATATACCTCGTTCAGTAATATCAAACCCACCATCGGCAGTCACTTCGCCACCTATTGTTGCTGTTGTAGTAGTAAACTCAGTCACTTCAGCAGTGCTCACAGCCGGCATACTTATCTGTGTTGTAAAGAATGTCTCTTCGCCGTAGGCTGTACCATTACTGTTCCTGGCATAAGCTTTAACATAGTATTTAACACCCGGGGTCAATCCGGAGATCGTTTCATGGTAAATTCCCAAACCAGAACCCGACTGTAGTTTTGTACCATTTTTTTCAGGTTCAGTACCTGTGCCCCAATAAATACCTCGTTCGGTTATCTCCGAGCCACCATCATTACTCACCCTGCCACCAACACGTGCCGATGTACCAGTTATCTCATCTACTGATTCAGTATCAATTTTTGCAGGAACAATCTCTGCTTCTTTCTTGCAAAATGTCAGAATTGTAACAACTGCAAGCAGTATTGAAATTTTTAAGTATAAGTTTTTCATCTCTTAAGCTCCTGATATGTTAATACTTGACTGTTTTGGCGCCGCTTTTGGCATCTTCGACACTAAGTTTTTCCATCTCCCTTTTTACGGAAGCAAGAGCGTCATCGATGAAACTCTCTTTGAAACCAGGTTCATTATGTATCTTATCAAAGAAAGGATGATTTTTAAGATCGACCCCTTTTTCAGCAAGCATTTTTTCAGCAAGCGCCAGCCCCTGTTCCATCTGGTCCTTCGATATCTCCTGGTATAGAACTACACGCTGGTCACTCTGTGGTGAAGTTTCAGGGGAAACTATGACTGTTTGAATAGCTGGGGCGCTTACAACAGCATCAGATTTTATTCCCATTGCTGAAGCATAACCCGGTACATTCTGTGCAAGCAATTGATCCATTTTATCGAGACGGGCTTTCAGGTCTGAAATCTCCTGCTGTTGCTTATCAATAACCTTTGAAGCTTGTTTTGCAACCTGGCCTGTGCTGAGTCCAACAGCAGTGTTTACATAATTATAACCCACTGACTCTGAAGAAGTCCAGGCTGTTCCGACAACAAGTGAAAATTGTGCTGGTTTTAATGATTCGGGTGAAACTGCCACTCCTGTTCCATTGTTATTTCCTGAAGGAATAATAAAATCACCCGGTTTAACACTGCCCAGAACTTTAACTGGCACCTGCCCCAGGAATGCTACTTTCTCGTAGTCAGCTTCTTTACCTGCAGGTGGCATGTTACCCAGAACTATTGGATTACGTGATATTACGAGAAGATGATCTGCTCCTTCTGTTTTCTTAGAGATATAGCCATTTTTAACCCCTACAATTTCGCCAGCGATAAATTCTTCGGAACAATCTGATTTTGGCAGCCATTCAGCGTAGTCGCCTGCTCCTGACTGGTATGTTACACCAATGTTAGTATGCTTAAATACATTATAGATTATCGGATCTGCAACAACAAGTGCAAGGTTTGCAGCTTCCATAACCTGTTCTGCTATAGCTCCTGCTATAAGTGAAGGCACAGGAGCTGTGACACATGCTCCAAGTCCTGCACATCCGGTTGAAGATGTAGATGCGGAGACAATACCTGCGGCGGCCTTTGCTACATCAACAGTCGACCTTATTACTTCATTTGCATACATTACATTATCAAAAATGTATTCAGGATCAGCCAGAAGTTCCTTTGTTGTCTGTCCTTCTATACGTCCCTGTATGTTAACATCATCCCAGAAAGTGACAAAGTAATTGTTGCTGCTTCGCGAACCGTCTACTTTAATAGCAACGCCCTGGTTTGATCCTTCAACTCTTAAAGGATATGCATTCCAATCATCTTTCGAGCCTGATGAACCCATATCAGGATCAATTGTGACCTGTCCGTTAAGGCTGCTAGGAGCATTAACAGTAAGGTTATTGTTAAGCGTTGTCTGTTCTGTAACAGTGAGGTCGCCAGAGAGGAATGAGGGACTGCCTTGGGTAACATCAAGCCTGCTCTTGAGTGTTGTCATACCGTCGATTATCATCGATCCGGTTGCAGTTATATTCCTGTGATAGGCATAAGGAACAAATGTGAGCTCCTCATAGCTGAAGTCAGTATAGAATACTTCATCGTCACCGATGCTCAGGTCGACTTTCAGCCATTTTTGTACTCCGCTCCAGTCAATGTCGCTGAACTCACCAGGGCTTGAAGCGGTTGGTGTGCCTTTTCCTATAATAAGTTCAATCATACCATACATATCTGTTGTAGCGGAGTGTTCTTCCTGGTATTCTATCGTTCCTGCTGCATCGAGTATTGAAAATCGCATCATAAGTGGTTGATCGGGCATTATGTTTCCCGTAATATCCCGTCCAGGAACTTCTTGTGGTTCCTTATCAATAATAACAGCCTGGTAGCTGATCCCCTGAATCTGAGCAGAGAGTTTAATGATTGTAAAAGCAAGTAAACCGGTTAAAAACAGCTTCTTCATATAGGGTTAAGATTATTTATTCCTTCTGTAAAAAAGATCAACGGAGAATCCGAGACCTATTGAATGTGTAGTATATTTTAATTGTTCCTGGTTTGTATAATCACCAATTAGAAAGCTTTTGCCGAACATGTATTCAACAAAAGCTTTGTAGCTTCTTGTGAAGTAGTAGTTGAAGATGACTCCACCTTTGACGAACCAGACAGGTTCATCAAACTCTTCAACATTTTTAAGGTCGTATAACTGGTTATTTAATTTCTGTTTTCCATTAATAAGAATATCGGCTGACATGCCTGCTTTTAAGCAGAAAGAGAAACCATTGCGGTCAATATTCCTGATCTCAGGTTTGAAAAACTCATAATCAGCGCCAAAGTTTATACCAAGGAAAGAAGCATCCCATTCGGAATAATTACCCAGAATCGGATCGGTGCTTGTTGAAGCAAACCTGTCGTTTGACAACCCTAAAGAAATATGAGCAGGAGTGTGAAATAATGAAATCCTGCCACCGGCGCCAAGGCTATTTTTGTTGCTGCTTCTGAGGTCACCGAGTTCTTCACCCTCTGAGTCAACATAATCGAACTGCGACAATACGGGTCCATATTGTATATAAAACTGTTGTGCCTGTAATGAAATGAAGAGAAATAAAAACAGGACAGAAGCAAAAGCTTTTTTCATTGATATATTTGGTTTATTGACATACATTGGGAAAGTTCAGAGCCAGATCATTTTAGAAATAAGAGATTTTTGAGTAGTAGTTATCCTGAGGAAATAGGCTCCCGGCATCAGACTGCCAAAATTGATTCTCAATTCAGGTGATGTATAATGTTTTTTTCTGTAGATAACTGTTCCTGTCATATTTATGAGATGGACATAATAAGATTGAGGCATCTCTTCTTTGAAATTCACGACGATCTCCCCTGTTTGATAGTTTGGCGTTACTGTAGCAGGTATAGTTTTATCATTAACCGGGTTAACTGCCGATTTAACAGGGGGTTGCACAAATCCCTGGCGAACAAGATAGCTTTTATTACATGAAAGCCCTGCTACACCCTGCCCTATGCTCTGTATGACGTAATACTTTTTACCTGAGTAATATCCTGCTGATGATCCTGCTGATCCATGAACTGATCTCAGTCTACCCGGGTCCTGGGCTGATACATTAAAGGATACGATCATCACAAGGGTAAAGCAAAAAGAAAAACTACGATACATTTTGTTCAATTAATATCAGGGTTTCTGAGTCAAATTTACATTTAGTTAATTCAAAAACAAAAATTTCGGTAAAATGATTCGTTTTTCTTAGAGACACTTATGAAAGGAATCAGATATTTCTTTAAGTGTCATGATATGGTCAGGCTTAAATAATTTTAAGGCAGAAGCAGGCATTTCGTTGAATTCAGCATCATGGGGCGATTGAACAATGGTCTGTCCTCCTAGCTCGGCAATTCTTTTAAGGCCGGCGCTGCCATCTCTGTTTACACCAGTTAGAAGTATTCCGGTGAGACGTTTTGTAAATACCTCTGCTGCAGTTTCGAATAAAATGTCTATTGAAGGTCTTGAGTAGTTTACCTTCTCGTCCATAATAATGCTCAGAGTATAATCTTTCTCAACAAGGAGATGATAATCAGGAGGAGCAAAATAAATTACACCTGGTTTAATCCTGTCTGTGTTACATGTCTCCCTGACAATCAAATTGCATCTATCATGCATCATCCTGATAAATGATGAATCAGACTCAGGAGATATGTGTTGTACAACAAAAAAAACTTTTTTACAATTAGCAGGAATAGAAGGAAGCAATATGCTTAGCGCTTCAATACCACCGGCTGACGTGCCAATAGCAATGGCTTCAAATCTTTCACCTGATTTATCTAACAGCTGTTTCATAAGCCTTCCTGAAAATATTCATCTTACTTAGCTGGTTATATTTCAGCTTGTCAGGATAAAACAAAAGTGTTTCTTTCGTTCCGAGGCAAAGAACACCACCGGGAATGAGGCTATCGGTAAATAAAGTCAGAACCCTGTTTTGCAGTTCACGATTAAAATAAATAAGGACATTCCTGCAAACAATCAAATTCATTTCTCCGAATACCCCGTCTGAAACAAGGTTATGGTCAGAGAATACAATCGATTTCTTTAGCTTTTGGTCAATTATTGCCGATCCATATTTTACAGTAAAATAATCGGAGAATTCACCTTTACCTTTTGCCTTATAATAGTTGGCGGAATACTGTTTTATATTTTCAACAGGATAGATGGCTTCAGATGCTTTTTTCACAACCTGCGTGTTGAAATCAGTTGCATAAATAATGGTTCGTTCAAGCAAACCCTCTTCACTAAGGAGTATAGCCATTGAATAGACTTCCTCTCCAGTTGAGCATCCTGCATGCCATATTTTAATAAACGGATACGTTCTTAGGATAGGCAGGACTGTTTCCCTTACAGCAACAAAGAACTTAGGGTCGCGGAACATTTCTGTCACATTCAGCGAGATATCAATAAGCATAGATCGGAAAAAGTCAATATCATAGAGTATCTTATACTGAAGTTCGGAGATAGACCTTGCATTGTTTTTCCTAAGGCTTGCAAGAAGGCGGCGTTTTATGTACGCCATCGAGTATTTCCTGAAGTCATAGCCGTATCTTTCATTGACTGCTTCGAGAAACAGGTTGATTTCAATATCCTGTATTCTTGATTTTTCTTCTTCTGACAATTCAATATTCATCATTGAATAAGGCTGTCGATCATTTCTATTATTTCACTTCTTACAAATGGTTTTGAAATGAAACCGCTGAAACCAATTTCCTCCAGGTGAGCTCTTTCTTCGCTCATAACATAAGCAGTCTGAGCAATAACAGGAACTTTTTTATCAACTTTTCTGATCTCTTTAAATGTCTCAATACCGTCCATTTCAGGCATTTTTATATCTAAGAGAACAGCATCAAAGTTGCCCTCTTCTTTAAAAACTTCTAAAGCTTCCCTCCCATTCCTGGCCCATTTTATTTTAATATTGGAGGGCGCCAACATTGTTTCAAGAAGGAAATATATAGGATATTCATCTTCAGCAATCAATAATGTTTTATTAGAAAGATCAGCCATCCTTTTTTGATTTATCGGGTTTGTATTAATTTGATTCTTGTTTTCCAGGTCAATTTCGGTATAAGGAATCGAGACAATGAATTTTGAACCTTTATTTATTTCTGAAACAACGGATATTTGTCCACCAAGTATATCAGTCAGCTTTTTCGCGATCGATAATCCCAGGCCTGTTCCGACCGAAAAATCGTTTAGCTTCTGAAAGCGTTCAAAAACAACCTGCATCTTTTCTTGAGGGATACCTGAACCTGTATCCTCAACATAGAGGTCTATATAGCCATCGCCTAACTTATAGCCTATTTCGATAAAGCCTGCAGAAGTAAACTTTAATGCATTTCCAAGAAGATTCGATAGCACCTGTCTTAACCTGTTCTCATCAGTGACAGGGAAAACTGGTGATTCATCATTCATATTCAGTCTTAGTTCAACTGTTGAGATCTTATTGTTTCTTTTCAGCTTCTGCAGAAAGATCTGATGTAGTTCATTTAGCAATTTCCTGATATCAACAGGTCGTTTATTAACCTTTACTTCTCCTGCTTCAATCTTTGAAAGATCGAGGATGTCATTGATTATTGTAAGTAGACTTTCACTGTTTTTTTCAATATGAGCAGCAATCTCTTTTTTCTTATCTGGTAGATAATCCTTTTCTGAAAGCAGTCCCGCCATTCCAACAATTGTTGTTAGCGGTGTCCTTATTTCATGGCTCATATTGGCAATAAAAGCGGACTTTAACCTATCAGATTCTTCAGCTCTTAACTTTGCTTCAGTTAATTGGTCTTCAACCAATATCCTTCTTTCAATTTCTGCTTCAAGAAGGTTCTTCTGAAGGTGCATATCAAGAAATATTCTGATCTTACCCAACAGTATGCGTGGATTAAAAGGTTTGGTAATAAAATCAACAGCCCCGGCTTCAATACCCTGAATAAGATAAGGATCATTAGAATATATTGCAGAAACAAAAATTACAGGAAGGAACCTTGTCTTCTCAACTTTTCGCATCAGTCGTACCGTTTCATACCCATCCATCTCAGGCATCTGAACATCAATAAGAGCTAATGCAAAGTCATTTTCCAGTGTAGTGGCAAGAGCTTCATTACCAGAGCTTGCTGTAATAATGTCAACATTAAGTTCTTCAAGGAGGGTCTGCATTGCTATGATGTTCTCCTTCCTGTCGTCGACAATAAGTATTTTACTTTTCGAATCAATCATAATATTACTGGTACAACCAAATCCGCATAAGGTTTAACAATTTTGTAGCATCGACAGGTTTTGAGAGGTAGTCGTTTGCTCCCGCAGAAATTGACTTTTCCCTGTCTTCTTTCATTGCTTTTGCAGTGAGCATAATTATCGGTATATTCCTCAACCTGTCGTTTTTTCTTATTCTCTTAACAGCGTCATAACCATCCATTTCAGGCATCATTATATCCATAAGTATGAGATCAAAGTCTGTTTTCTTTTCAAGAATCTGTAATGCTTTTTTACCGTCAGGAGCTGACATAACATTCATGTGTCCCTGCTCAAGCACACTCGTAATTGCAAACACATTCCTCATATCATCATCAACAATCAGAACCTTTTTACCACGAAACATCTCTTCCTTATCGTATAGGTTTGTGAGCATTTTTTTCTGATGTTCGGGCAGATCTTTTATAACCCTGTGAAGGAACAACGCTGTTTCATCTAGGAGTCGCTCCTCTGACTTTACACCCTTAATTATTATGTTCCTGGTATACTCCTGCAACTCAAAGTTTTCTTCTCTTGTCAATTCTTTCCCAGTGTATACAACAACCGGAGGCACTTTGATGTTTTTCTCCTTCAATAACCTTAGCATTTCAAATCCGCTCATATCAGGTAATCCAAGATCAAGCACTATGCAATCGAAATGATTCTCTGTTATCAGGCGTATTGCATCCGTAGCATTTGTGCTTTCTGTTATGCTGATATCGCGGGCGTCAAGCAGAATTCTTATACTTGTTCTCAGGTTGCTATCGTCTTCAATTATCAGGAGATTCCTGATATTGGCAGAAATATAAGTCTGTATTTCATCAATTGCCGCCTCAATCTTTTCTTTTGTAACAGGCTTTGTGAGATATCCTATCGCCCCTTTATTATAGGCATCAAGAGTCTCTTCATAACCCGACATAATATGAACAGGTATATGACGCGTCTCAGGTATCGTCTTTAGTGAATCAAGCACCTCCCATCCGCTCATACCCGGCAGTTTAAGATCGAGAATTAATGCTTTTGGTTTAAGCCTTTTTGCTATATCAATGCCGTCTTCGCCAGTTATGGCAATTATGCATTTAAAACCCTTATCATGACATATATTCCGAAGTAGCGCGGCAAATTTCAGATCATCTTCTATTATTAGTATCACTGAATCGTCTTCTTTAATCATCTCCCTGTCATCATTAACCTGAATAAATTCCAATGATTCCTTAGTTTTTTCCTTTGGGGCTACCGGTCTTTCAATAATCTCCGGTTCGTTCACCATATCAATGGAAGGTTGTTCAGGTAACTCATCAATCTTTGCCGGAATGATGAGTGTAAACTCTGATCCCTTTCCAGGTTCGCTTCTTAGTGTAATTTTTCCATGGAGCAGCTTTGCCAGTTCACGTGTTATTGATAATCCCAGACCCGTGCCAGAGTATTTCCTTGAAATGCTGCCATCAACCTGGTGAAATGCCTCAAAAATATCTTCCTGCTGATCTTCGCTAATACCAATTCCGGTATCCTTAACTGAAAATGCAACAATATCACTTCCATTAGCTGCAGTATCTCCTGTTTTGTAGATTTTTATATATACACCACCCTTTTCAGTAAACTTTAGTGCATTCGAAAGAAGATTCCTTATAATCTGGTTGAGTTTCTGTTCGTCAGTAAGGAGATTCTCAGGAACATCAGGATCGATCTCTATTGAAAGATCAAGCCCTTTTTCAGCAACTAAATGTCCGAAGTAATCTCTTATTGAAGATTCAATTCCGGAAACAGGAATTGGTTTAGGTGACAGAGCCATCTTACCTGACTCAATCTTAGAAAGATCGAGAATCTCATTTATCAGATTGAGAAGGTCGTTTCCGCTGTTGTATATTATTGTTGCAGATTGTATCTGTTGTTCGGTGAGGTTTTTCGACCTGTTATCCATCAGCGATTGTGCAAGTAGAAGAAGGCTGTTCAATGGTGTCCGGAGCTCGTGGCTCATATTTGCAAGAAACTCTGATTTATACTTATTAGTTTTTTCAAGCTCACGGGCTTTTCTCTCAATATCTGATTTAGCTCTTTCGAGGTTCTTATTTTGTTGTTCAATTGAAGTTTTGTTCTCTTCGAGTCGTTTTGTTTTATCTTCAAGCTCTTCGTTTGTAACTCTAAGCTCCTCCTGTTGCGCCTGGAGATTCTCTTCAGATTTTTTAAGCGCAACGGCTTGTGTTTCGAGTTCTTCGTTAGTCTGCCGCAGTTCTTCCTGCTGAACCTGGAGCTCCTCTGCCTGAGCCTTTGTTACTTCAAGCAATTTGATCATCTGCATCCTGTTCAGGGTTGATACCATTGAAATTGCTATGTTCTCAAGAACAAGATTAATAAACTCGAATGCTTCATCGCTGAATTCTGAAACAGATCCAAGTTCAATAACACCAATTGTCTTGTTTTCAAAAACGAATGGTGCAATAATCACATTCCTTGGAATAGTATTACCAAGTCCTGAAGTAATATGTACATAATCATCAGGTAATTCGCTGAATGTAATTATTTCTTTTTCAAGTGCAGCCTGTCCTATCAGTCCTTCGCCTTCGTTAAAGAAATTATTTGCTCCCTTTCTGAACCTGTATGCATAACCAGCCATAAGCCTGAAACCCTTCATCTGATCATCATGAAGAAAGATGGCCCCTATCTGGGATTTTGTGTATTTTGAAATGTATGTTATTATATTTTTGGCCATTTTATCAGGATCAGGATCGCCTCTCATGTGTTCATTAAGCTCGTTCTGAGCTGTTTTAAGTCTTGATTGTTTCAAGTTCTGCTGAGTTGCGGTCCTCAATGCTGCTGTCATTTTGTTAAGCGCAATTGCGAGCTCATCTTTTTCAGACTTTGGAAGTATTTCACCCGAGAAATCACCCTGCGAGATCTTCATCGCCTTTTCCACAACTTCTCTCAGGCTTGTAAGCATGCGCATAATTACCTCTGTCAGAGGATTTTCTGTTGATATTCCATCCGGTTCTGACCTAAAATCTCCGTCAGCAACTTTTTCAGCCTGCTTTACTACCTGGTCAAAATTACGGGCTATCATATTGATAGATTCAGCTACCATATCTTTTTCACTTCCCGGCTTTACTGTTGCTGAAAAATCACCTCTGGAAATCCTTTGTGCAACAAGGCCTTTTTCAAGAAGATCTTCCTGCATAAGATTAAAAGACTCTGCCATCTCTCCTATCTCATCAGCTTCAATATCCAGCTTTTTATTATAAAGATTCCCCACAGCAATCTGTCTGATGTTGTTAACAATCTGGCTTAATGGCGTCATAATACTTCTTACAATAAGGTAAGCAAGCACTATGCTCACAGCCAGGGCTGAAACAAGAATTAATATAAGCGTAATCAGAATCTGATCTTTTGTAGTTTTTGCATTAGAATAGAATTCATCAGCCATTACTGAGATATTATCAACAACGAACTGCAGTTGAATAAAAAGATCATCAACATACTTCTTATTTCTAGTTATCATAAGCTCTGAGGATTCTACTACATTGCCGTCATTTGTTTTTGCCAACACATCATCTCTAAGAGGTTTCCAGTTTCTGAAAAAAGCCTGAGGTTCTTCAATTCCAATGCTTTCAGTGGAGTATATCTCTTTTAGCTTCTTAAAACTTGCAAATGCAAGCTCCTCTTCAGAGTCGATTTCACGAACCAGTTTTTCTCGCTCCAATTTATCAGACGACAACAATGTTATATCAAGCATATACCGCCTTATGTTCAAAGCGTTTATCTTAATATCCTTTATCAGGTTCAAAGCTTTGTATGGTCTTTCATAGAGATTCTTGGTATCAGCCCAGATACTATTTATCTCAAGTATAGCAATAATGCTTGTCGCCAGCGAAAACGCAAGTATGATTGCATATCCAGAAACAAGTCGCCGGCCAATTTTCATTTTTCGAAGCATATTAAATATATGTATAGACTTATTTTTAACTTTCAAATAATTTTTGATCGATTCATTAACACCATCAATTGTAAATAGTTGTTCACTGTACTTTTGAATTAGTAATAAAAAAGGGGCAACCCTGCCTACCCAAGAGATAATCTTGTGGTAGTTCATATAAAAACTATACTTCTGTATTTACTGGGTGTTCTCCTCAATTAATACATTAAAGTTAAAAAAAATATGGATTTTTCAAACAGGAAAAAGCTTTAAAAAGGCTTAATTTCAAGCTGTCAGATAATTCATCATAACGAAAATATATTTTCAAATTTCTTAAAAGGTAACTCCAAATCGCAATAATCCCACAAAAGAATTGTCAAGAGTGACTACAGTATCTCCCGGGTTAATAACATATTGAATATCAGGCTGAACAAAAAACCAATCAGTTATTTGCAGCAAGTAATTTAGTTCAATAACAGTTTCACCATTTCTTGCTGTGTCATGGAATCCGGCATTTGTGACAGCAACACCTAACTTATCCATATCACGATTTCTGAAAACTCCCTGCCATGAAAGTCCCAAACCTAAGTATGTATTGTGTGAATTCAACGATCCGGGGCTAAATGCCAATTGACAAAAGATTCCCACCCCTCCTTTGTCTGAAGGTTCCTGGTAAATCATTTGGTCGGCAATGAAATATATCCCATAGTTGCTTCTTGACTCAGCTGGTCCTGTGAGTGTTGAATCAGGTTGTGGAGAATGTGTATGAACATAAGCTCCTGTTCTGTATGAACTTTTAAGATTTTTAATTAATTGTCCTGTGAAATTATATTCAGAGACAACAAATACGCCCTGATCTTTGCTAAACCTCCATTTCAGATTATAATATTTTTTTTCACGTTCTTCAGGCAGGCCATCAAATGCAGCTATTTTTAAAATATTTCTCTCATTAATATTCCATTTTAATGAGATTCCAGGCGCTGTATAAGGGTATATTGGGGAATGTATATTGTCTGCAATAGTCGAGGGAGTCCCGAAGGTACTATTAATAAACAAGCTACCGTATTCTGATGAAATAAAGTCAGAATTCAGATCCTGTAATCCTGCAATTGCTTCAAAGCTACCAAAAGTCTGGCTGAACCATAATTCATGGACATAAGTCATTTTATCGGCTTCGATGTTTGATACAATATGGAAATCCCCTATCAGATCAGCCGATGGATTGCCTCCATGAACATTTGCAGCATTGATTAAAAATTGTCCCCCCTTCCAAAAACCGGCAGCTTCAGTATCAAATTTCAATCCAAGGCTCGCAAGCCCCAGGTAACATGTTCCCTTTTTTATTCCTCCCGAGAAATTCCTGACAACATCACCAATATATGCAGTTTCGAATGTAAAAGCTTTTTGATTCAAATCAGAAGCCTTCTGCCCGCAAACTGCATTAACAGGAAGCAAAAAAGAGAACAATAATATGGTGATTTTCATTACCATTTTCTTATTCAAACAAAGTATCTATTATCCTATATTGTTCATTTTCAAATTTCAAATTTTCAAGTTCCCGTTTCACCAATATATTATAATCTTTATATTTGCGCAAGTGAAGTTTTTATCGATAATATTGTCCTTTTACATTCTGTTTATGGTTGTAAAACCATGTTCAGACTCTTCTTCGTGCTCAATTCAACATAAAGAGTACAGTACCGGAGCAGACGATCAGCCACACAAGTCAGATCATTGTTCACCATTTTGCCATTGCGATTGTTGTGCTTCGCCTGTTATAAATGAGGATGTTGAAGTTCATCTGAACTGCCTCGATTTCAGGTTCAGGGAATATTCCGAATATACAGAGTCTTATTCTTCCCATTATTTTGACTTTTTCTGGCAACCTCCCAAAATCAGTTAATCCTTCCTGTTTGCTGAAGGATTAGAATCATCTCTCCTTCCGGGGAGATTGTCAATTTTCAACAAAGCTTAGTAAATCACTGGTTATTAAAACAAGTGAAACTGTGAATTACAGTTTACAGGTGCGGAAATGGTCTTCAAAGACCAGCCCAGGTCATACTGAATATGTATCAAATAAATTAATAACATGATTAACAGAATAATCACATTCTCAATAAAAAACAAATTTATTATTGTCCTGTTTGTTGTTGCATTGATAGCATGGGGTGTTTTTTCGCTTACAAAACTTCCGGTTGATGCCATCCCTGATATAACAAATAACCAGGTGCAGGTTATCTCTATTGCTCCTTCACTTGCTGTTCAGGAAGTTGAAAGCTTTATTACTGCACCGATAGAAGTATCAATAGCCAATATTCCCAATATAATTGAATTAAGATCTATCTCCCGGCTTGGCTTGTCTGTTGTTACTGTGGTCTTTAAGGACAATGTTGACATCTATTGGGCAAGGCAGCAACTTGACGAAAGAATAAAAGAGGCTGAAGAGTCGATTCCGGAAGGGCTTGCGCAAATTTCTCTTGCCCCTATTTCAACAGGGCTTGGCGAGATATATCAATACAGGCTTGAAGTACAGGAAGGCCATGAAAAGGTATTCAATGCAATGGAGTTAAGAACCCTGCAAGATTGGGTTATTCGCCGTGAAATGCTTGGCACACCAGGGGTTGCTGATATAAACAGTTATGGTGGCTTCGTTAAACAATATGAAGTGGCAGTTAATCCTGAGAGACTGAGAGCAATGAACATTACATTAACTGATGTTTTCAATTCGCTTGAAAGTAATAATGAAAATACAGGAAGCGCTTATATAGATAAGAAACCAACAGCATACTTTATCAGGGGAATAGGGCTTGTCAGATCGTTGAATGATATTGAAAACATAGTTGTTAAAAGAACAGATTCAGGGATGCCTGTCCTTGTTAAGGATATTGCAGCAGTACAATATGGAAATGCAACCCGTTATGGTGCCTTTGTAGTTGATACATCGGAAGTTGTCGGAGGGGTCGTCATGATGCTTAAAGGCGCAAATGCACATGAGGTTATTGATAATGTTCAGACCCGTATTGAATCGATTCAGAAGTCATTGCCGGCTGAAGTAAAAATAGTACCATTTTTAAATCGCTCAGACCTGGTCGGCCGTTCAATTGGAACAGTTTCACGCAACCTTATTGAAGGTGCGCTTATAGTGGTATTTGTCCTGGTTTTACTCCTCGGTAACTTCAGAGCGGGATTAATTGTTGCATCTGTTATTCCGCTCTCGATGCTTTTTGCAATATCGATGATGAACATATTCGGAGTGTCAGGTAACCTGATGAGTCTCGGGGCAATTGATTTCGGACTGATTGTAGATGGAGCTGTTATAATTGTGGAAAGTGTCGTCCACAGGATAACAATGAGCAAGCATCACAACCAGGGAATTAACAAACTTAACCAGGCCCAGATGGACGAAAATGTTCTTGATTCAGCAAAAAGAATGATGAACTCAGCAACTTTCGGACAGGTAATTATTCTGATAGTGTATCTGCCGATCATGGCTCTTACAGGAATTGAAGGTAAAATGTTCCGGCCGATGGCACAGGTAGTGACCTTTGCTCTTATAGGCGCCACTATTCTATCACTGACTTATGTCCCAGTCGCATCAGCTCTTCTTCTTAGTAAAAAAACAACTCACAGGAAAAATATTTCTGACAACATTATGAACCTCATCCATAGAGCATTTAGTCCGGCTATAAATTACGCATTGAAGCATAAACTGATAGTCTCTGTTTCTTCAATTGTACTATTTGTATTAAGCTTGTTTGTTTTCACCAGGCTAGGAGGAGAATTCATACCCCAGCTCGAAGAAGGTGATCTTGCTTCGGGCATAATGACACTTCAGGGCGGTTCTTTGACAAATACAATAGACAAGGTAATTACAGCTAACAAAATTCTCCTTACAAACTTTCCGGAGATTAAGCACACAGTATGTAAAATAGGTGCAGGTGAGATACCAACTGATCCAACACCGATGGAAACAGGTGATTACATAATTACTCTCAAAGATAAGAGCGAATGGACATCAGCATCCACAAGAGAAGAACTTGTCGCAAAAATGGAAGAGAAACTGATAACGCTCGCGGGAGTCAAATTTGAATTTCAACAACCAATACAGATGCGTTTCAATGAACTTATGACAGGATCAAAACAGGATGTTGCAATCAAAATATTCGGAGATGACCTGTCAACACTTGCAACAAAAGGTGCAGAAGTTGAGAATATCATCCGAAATATTGAAGGTGTTCAGGACATTAATGTTGAGAAAGTTACGGGCCTTGCACAGATTCAAGTTGAATACGTACGTCAAAGACTGGCTCAATTTGGCATTACAGTCGGCGAACTAAACTCTGTTCTCCGTACTGCTTTTGCCGGCAGCCAGGCAGGTGTAGTTTATGATGAGGAAAAAAGATTTGGTCTTGTTGTAAGACTTGATAAAGACTACCGTCAAAACATTGAGGATGTTAAAAACCTTACTGTTTCACTCCCCGATGGTCATCAAATACCTTTCAGCCAACTTGCTGACATATCAATTAAATCAGGTCCGGCACAGGTGTCACGGGAAAACACAAAACGGAGGATCACAATTGGTTTTAATGTTCGCAACCGTGATGTTCAAAGCGTGATTGACGATGTATCAGAACAAATCAATAAGAAGATCCAACTTCCAACAGGATACTATGTTTCTTATGGCGGGCAGTTTGAAAACCTTGTTGCTGCAAAGAAAAGACTCTCAGTTGCATTACCTGTAGCATTAGCTTTAATATTCATTTTACTGTACTTCACTTTTAAATCTGCAAGTCAGTCAATTCTGATATTTACAGCAGTACCGATGGCTGCTATTGGCGGTGTTTTTGCCCTATGGATCAGGGGAATGAATTTCTCAATCTCTGCAGGTGTTGGCTTCATAGCCCTGTTCGGGGTTGCCGTTTTGAATGGCATAGTGTTGATTTCTGAGTTCAACCGACTTGAAAAAGAAGGGCTATCAAATATCGAAGATAGAGTAAAAAAGGGCCTCAGGACACGTCTACGCCCTGTGATTATGACAGCTGCCGTAGCATCGCTCGGATTTTTGCCAATGGCTATCTCTACATCTGCTGGCGCTGAAGTACAAAAGCCCCTGGCAACAGTTGTTATTGGCGGTCTCATAACAGCCACACTCCTCACACTTATCATTCTGCCTGTTTTCTATATTTTCTTTTCAACAGGTAAAATTAACCTAAGATTTAAAAGAAAGCAGGCCAGGAACCTTCTCACATTACTGTTAGTTATAATTACATTTTCAATTGGCAGACCTGTTAAAGCACAGGAAAAAAGAGTACTTAATCTCAATGAAGCAGTAACAACAGCGCTCGACAGCAATCTCTCTATCAAATCAGCAGCATATTCAGTTCATTACAACAAGGCCCTTAAAGGAACTATAGTTGATTTACCAAAAACAGCAGTTGACGGGCAATTCGGACAGTTCAATTCATATCTAAAGGACAACAGCTTTACAATCTCCCAATCGTTTTCTTTTCCTATTGTTTACATGAACAGGTATAACCTGGCAAAAGCTAACATAAAAAGCAGTGAACTCCAATACAAGGTTGCTCAATTGGAAATTGCATCGCAGGTAAAACAATATTACTGGCAACATGTATATCTGCTCTCAAGACAAAGATTACTTATTTACCAGGACAGCTTATTTTCTGGCTTCCTAAGAGCAGCTGAGCTAAGGGCTCAATCCGGAGAAACAAACAAGCTTGAGATGATAACTGCCCGTTCTCAAAGCCTGGAAGTCAGGAATGAACTTTTTCAGATCACCTCTGATCTTGAGATAAATATGAGAAAGTTAATGGTGCTTCTTAACAGGCAGGAACCTGTGGAACTTTACGATAATGAACTGCGTCTTATTCCCTTAACATTGAATTCTGATAGTGTTTCGATAAATGAGAACCCATCTGTCGGATATATCAGGCAACAGGTTGAAATTTCAGGTATTGAGAAGAAACTGGAACAAAGCCAGTTACTTCCTGATTTAAATCTCGGGTTCTTTAGCCAGACAATCATCGGGACCCAGGATGTTAACGGAATCTCTCGTGATTTTGGTAAGGGAGACAGATTTACAGGCATCCAGGCAGGTATAGCTGTTCCATTATGGTTTGCCCCTTATACTGCCCGAAGTAAGGCCGCCAGGATCAATCATGATAAAACAAAAAATGATGCCAGGAATTTTGAAGCTACAATATCAAGCAACCTGCAGTCATTAGTTGATGAGTATAATAAACAATCAGCAACTGTAAAATACTATGAAGCACAGGCAGTGTCTGAAGCTGAAACTATTATAGATCAGGCATCTAAAAGCTATAAGGCAGGCGCCCTTGATTATCTTGACTATGTTAATTCATTAGACCGGGCGCTCTCAATTAAGCAAAAATATCTTGAGGCAATTAATAACTGCAATCAAACAATAATCTCAATTGAATTTATTACAGGTAAAACGTTCTAATTTTCAAAATATGAAAACGATAAAGTATACAATCCCATTATTATTCATTGGCATTTCATTGCTTACATCAAAATGTAATATACAAAGCAAAGCTATTTTAGAAGCTGAAGAAGTTGAAGTCATTCCTGATACAATTGTTGAGATGAGGGACGATCAGATCAGACTTGCCGGCATTGAATTTGGCAGTATTGAAATGAAGTCAATAGGCAGTGAGCTTAAAGTGAACGGCGTCATATCAGTAGCTCCTCAGAACCTTGCAACTGTCAGTATCCCCCTGGGTGGGTTTGTCAGGAGCACGACACTTCTTCCGGGCGATGAGGTCAGAAAAGGTCAGGTTCTGGCGATGATTGAAAACCAGGAGTTTATTGATCTGCAAAGAGAATATCTCGAAGCCAGGAACAAGCTTGCATTTGCTAAAGCAGAATATGACAGGCATTCAGATCTCTATAAAGAAGATGTTTATTCGGAACAGAATATCCAGGAAGTTACTGTCGAATATAAAAATCTTGTCGCCCTTGTTAAATCATTGGAGCAAAAACTTCTGATGATAGGAATTGATCCTGTTCAGCTAAACGAAGGTAATATCAGGAGCTCTGTAAACCTGGTTTCCCCGATAAACGGGTATATTAAAACAGCAAATGTCAACCTGGGGAAATCCTTCTCTCCTTCTGATGTTCTTTTCGAGATAGTGAACTGTGATAAACTGCTTCTTGAACTTACACTTTTCGAAAAAGACGCCGAATTGGCAGCTCCCGGCCAAAAGATCAGGTTCTTTGTGAATAATGGCACTAATCAGCACGAAGCCGAAATTATCCAGACCGGGAAGTCAGTTAGTGATGATAAAACTATTAAAGTCTTTGCAACTGTGAATTGTAAATGTAAGAATGTTCTTCCGGGTATGTATGTAAATGCATCAATAGAGTCATCAAATAATATTGTGCCATCACTTCCGTCTGAAGCAATAGTCAGCTTTGACGATAAAGATTATATTTTCATTTTCGATAAGAACAAAGAGGAAGACGGACAACCATTCACAGAGTACAGAATCGTTGAAGTAAAAAGAGGCAATGTTTCTTCAGGATACACAGAGGTAACCTGTGATAAGAAGATTGATATTAAGTCGGCAAAAGTTGTCGTAAAAGGAGCCTACAACCTGCTTTCAGCTAAGAAAAATGCGGGAGAGATGGCATGTTAGGTACTTGAACATTACTGTTTGCCAGACGTTTAGATCATATTAAGATCTTTACCTGGCGATATAATTGAGACCTGTCAGATCCAGCTGGTGTTGAAATTGCACGGACAAGATTCAAAAAATAGAACCATATCATCTTTTCACCCATAATGAATCAACAAACCAGCCTTTCTTATCAAGGAAATGTTCTATAACGCTGAAACCATAGTTTTCTGCATAATCCGTAATTGTCTCAAGTCTGAATTTCCTCGATAACTCCATAAAAATTGTTTCCCACCTGTCAAAATGAAAAGTTTTTTCAAATGCTTCGATGTATACCGATTGTGCCTTTGTTGAAATGAGAAAGCTTTTTACCTCACCACACTGTGGATTGTATTCAGTATGATGTTGAAAATTATTGAGATTGAAATCAGCTCCAAGTTCCCTGTTTAGTCTTGCCAGGTAGTTCAGGTTGAACCTCCGGGTGTTACCCAGGGGATCATCATAAGCTCTCAAGATTATATTGGGATCTTTTATCAGGTCGAAACCTATCATTACTCTGTCATCGTGATGGGCAATTTCCGACAAATGGCTCACAAATTCCTTTAATTCTTCTTCTTTAAAGTTGCCGATATTTGAACCAAGAAAAAGAATAATCTTCCTGGTTGCTGAATAATCGCTCATCCTTTTCAATACACTGAGAAAATCACCTGTTTGTACTTTTACATCTAATGATGGAAATTCGACCGACAGGCTTTCTTCAAGTTCTTTGTTTGCTCTTGTACTAATATCAATTGGAATATAATTGAAAGGGGATCCATGCTTTATTAACGAATTTAACAGAACCTTTGTTTTGAATCCGTCTCCGGAACCGGGTTCAATAAGGTCGAAGACAGGATTCCCTCTAATAAAATGCTCAATAATCTTTTCCTTATGGGTGTTAAATATTTCAAGTTCACATCCTGTCAGATAATATTCCGGCATTTTCATTATATCCTGGAAGATACTGCTCCCGGCATCATCATAGAAATATTTTGAAAGCAAATATTTTGGGTATGATGATAATCCTTCCAATGTATCACTTGCCAGGTCAGACAGTATTGTCAGATTCTCCATTAATAACTTAACTTTTTATAATAGACAACAATAGCGGGACTATTTTCATTTGATTATAGATTCAGGAACGCCTGTTTCGATAGGATTGTTGGGATCTGAACTCCATTCGAACCAGCCACCGTCGTATACAGAAACATTTGGCCATCCCATAACCCATGCATTGAACCAGGCTTCACTTCCACGCCAGCCTGTTCCACAGTAAAAGGCAAGGCGTTTATCGGGAGTAATTCCATTATTAATCCAGCTTTCTGCAATTTCCTGGTACTCGCGTGTGGTATTGTCGACATTCCTGTAATTCTCCATGTGGTAAGCATCACTTCCGCAATCAGCAAAGAGAGCCCCGGGAATTCGTCCTTTTGCTTCAATATAATTGTATCCGCTTACCTCACCAATGTATTCAGGCCAGCTCCGAACACAAACGAGCTCAGCATCTTTAGCTGCAAGTATGAGTTTGGCTTCAGGGGTATCGACAGCAAGGCCTGGTTGGGCAGGAATCTCCGAACCAAAAACTATATATTGTTTTTTGACATCGTCAGTGCTGGTTTCAAAACCGGCATCCTGCCACGACTGGTAACCACCATTTAAAACGCGAACGTCCTTAACCCCGGCATACATCATAATAAATGCACAGCGCATAGCCCCTATGTCACCTGCTGCACTGCCCGGGAATTCATCTTTATTATCCGGGAACATAAACTTTCCATATAAGATTACAGTAGTATCTGAAGAAATACCATGCTCTTCGAGAGCGGCTTTTAACTCTTGCGATTCACGCCTGTTCCAGGTCTCTGGCGCTTCCAGGGAAAGAGTATCCATGTCGATTGCTCCAGGAATATGGCCAGACAAATAAGCTTGACGATTACGATAATGTGCATGGACTATAACGAACCTGGTGTTATTGTATTCAGCAGGTTTTTCCCCGGAGATAAGATCATTTACCCATTCTGCAGATACGAGATACTTGTAATTAGCCAGGCGTTCTAATGGCTGGTCCGGGTTAACTACCCATTCATCCATGAAATCTTCATAAACAAAGACTTTGGTATAACCTGATTTAATAAACCTTTGTGCAACATTTAACGCACTCTCCTTATTGTATCCATAAATGACTACAATATCTTCCGGCAGGATATTCTTATGTCTTACAATTTCAATCCAGTCAATGTACTTTAACCACTTTTCCGGTAAGCTTCGGGCGCCTTTAATATGTCCTCCCCTGGTTTCTTTCTCTAGTGTCCAACCATTGTATGCATCAACAGGACGCACATCAATAATTTTTACGGGTTTATTATCTGGCATTTGAGCCAGTTGTTGTTTATTAATTGTTTTGACAGGGCTTAACATATAATACTATAAGTCAAACGAATTTTCTATGTTTCCCAGGAAATATGCCTCGGTCCAGGATTCAGACAGAACACTTGTGCTTTATTAAACAATCAGGATATGTTTTGGTTTTGATAATGAGTTTTTTGCCTTGTAATTCATTGCATTACATGGCGTTTTTCAACAATACATTACAATGGTTACAACGAAATATACTTTGACAGAGTTAAAAAGATTGATGCCCATAAAAAATTTTGTTAAAAAAGGGTAACAAAATAGCAGCTATTCCCATTAAACATAAAAGAGGAAAAATGCCGCGATCAAAAATCTACTTTTTGGATTATGATCCAAGGATAACAGATCTGAACATTCTGCATACTGAAGGATGCCTATTCCTTCCAGCAAGCACCAATTGTATTGGTTCCTTTGATACTAAGGAATCAGCACTTGATGAAGCAAGAGTAAAGTATAAAGGTGCTATTCTATGTCCTTTATGTTGCCGTAAGGTGTCAGATGAGACTTAAAGAAAAGGCCCTGACACTCTTATTGCTCTAACCCATTTAGTGTGTTGTTATTATTTATTTACTGGTATTGGCACAGCTGAAGGAAGTGACCCGGCGGCTTTACCAAAAACAGTAAACTCAAGAATACCAAGTGGACCGGAATGAGGCCAGTCAGTTATTGTTAATCTTACAAACCGGCATTTGACAGGTGAAATCTCTTCAAAAATTGTATTTCGTGACGTATTGTTATCTGTTTGATCAAGAGCTGTTTCAAAACTCTTTCCATCCATCGAAACTTCTAATTTGTATTTATAAATATCTTTAACGGGAGTTGCCCCTGTCTGTGGTCTGCCAAAACCTCTTCTGCCTCCATTAAACATAAGTCGTAAACCATCAATAGTGAATAATTGAACAACGTCAAATCGTGTAGCCGGTGAAAGCTCAATCGTCAGGCTTGGTATTGAATCTGATGGATCAGGTTCCCACCATGTACCACTTGAGTTATCAACAGCATAGGCTGCATTCCGACCTGGTTGCTGTGAAGAATATTTTGACAAAGCGTTCATTGCATTCATTTTATTGATTGTTACAGGTAAAGACCCACTATCGCCTTTATTCGGATCAACCTTTGTTGTCGGAGCCAACTGAGGAGAATCAGTAACAGTTACTTTCATGTTCCCGTTCTTATCGAAAACAACCCGATCCATTCCTATCCTTCGGCCTCCGGGAGGATTTGAGAGAACAATCGTATAGAACTGCCAGAGATTACCGTCGGGACCCTCTACGATACTGCCATGAGCCGGACCGGTAACAAGTCCTTCTGTTTTACGCAGTAATGGATTATTTGGGGCATAAGTGAACGGCCCCAATGGGGATTTCGAGGTGTAATATCCTTCGGCATAGGTCTTCCATTGTGTTCCTGAGGCTGAATATTGAAGATAATAAGTACCCTTATGTTTTATCATCCATGGGCCTTCTATCCAGGCTACATCAGGATACTCGTTCATTTCGCCATATCTTTCCCAGGTATGATCGCCGTTAAATCCAAAAAGATGCTTAACGGGACCGGCAAATCTGCTGAGATCAGTTGGATCGAGGGGAACAACATAAATTCCACTCACTCCCCTGCCAGGATAATAGAGATATGGTTTATTGTCATCATCTATGAAAATCTGTGTATCAAAGGCTCCATTCCAACCTCCTTCAACATCCGGAGTGTTTTTCCACTCACCAATACTGGTATATGGTCCAAGAGGATTATCTGCCTTATAGACAGGGCAATCATTACCGGTCATATAGAAACTGCCGTTATATTTTACTACATCAGGAGCAACGGGTACATTGTCAACACGATGGAAAGTCCAGTTAAGCATATCTGATGAAACCCATGCCCCTCCACCTGTGCAAAACATGTAATACTTGCCGTTTTCACGAATAACAGTAACATCACCTGAGGCATTACCACCATCGCCGATAACCATAGGCAGAGGATTGCAATAACGTTCTGATTTGCCAGTCTGAGGATTTTGTGCTTGTGTTTTAACTGAGATAAAAATACAAGACAGAGCTAATAAAAAAACATTTCGGAATACAATTATATTCTTCATTTGAATAAGAATTAAATCTTATGAGTCTTAAGATACTGGTTTTTTGTATGGATCAAGTATATCTCTGAACCTTTTAATGACAGCTTTCATTGCTACAAGGTCATTTTCTTTCATCTTTAACATCTCTACTTCCCAGGTGGGAGGTATCCTCATAGCGGTTAACTCTCCCGCTTCAATAAGGTTAGCGCTGGTTTCAGCAATATATAAACCTTCTTCCCAGGTTGCTTTGGGATCTGACAACCATTTATCACTTCTTTCAACGATCCTGGTAACCCATCCTTCATGATCTGTAACAGCAGGAAGAATTTCTCCCGTCCTTTTTCTGAAGAATCCCATAATAGCGGCAGCTATTGCAGGATCTCTTACAGTTCCGTCTTCATAAAAAACACCATGGACATTACCCCATCCTTCGCGAACTATCATCAATTCCCATATATACCATCCAACTTTTGCATCCATATGTTCCTTCAGTGTGATGTCGTAAGGATTTGCCCGGGCAATACAACCAAGTTCACCATTGATGAGTGGCTTCTTTACTTTCTCAGCAAAATCTTTAGCCCTGGCTATCGTATCCCTGATCTCACCGCTTGTTTGCATATAATCATGAAATTGAAGAACATCAACATAATCCGCCAGTTCAATCATCCCATCAACAAAAGCCATTCCTATTGTCACAGGCGTATTCGGATCCAGTTCATGGAAAACTTTGGACATGTATCTGCAATTCTCAAAATTAACTTTTATACGCTCCGGTATCCGGGGATAGTCCGGCTCATTCATTATATCCCACATTGCCAGACCCGGTTCAGATGAAATTGCATTAACAAGGAATCCGGCCCAATTCCTTCCAAGATTGCGTTTTGTCGTATCACGTACCCATGGCCCCCCCTGGAGCACCGGCATAACTCCTATTCCACGTTTATGGCATTCACGTACAAAGTGTCTTAATTTCCCGGGAAGAGCAATACTGTCTTCAAGATAAACCTGGTATGGCACAAATACACGTGCCTGGTTAAGATCCAGCTTTTTTGCAAGATCAAGTTCAAACTCTACGGCGGCTGAATCATACTTAACCCAGCAATCAGTGTGATGCCTGGGAGCTTTCACACCAGCAGGAGTATAATTAAACCCTCTGATAAGCGAAGCATCTTTTGATCCGGTAAAATCAAATTTTGAGACAGGATGCTCAACTTTACATCCGCCAATCAGAAAAACTAAAACCAGTATTTTAATGATTGATTTCATGGTTAATTTGTTTTAAGGGTGTTTAAAAGTTGAGATAAAAATATCGTATTTATATTTTAGAAATAAATAAAAATGAAAAAATGATGAAATATAAGGCTACGATTTTTTAGTTCCCGCTCTCAATCACACTTATGCTGACAACGCAATCCCCTGTGATCTTTCCCTGTGACTGACATAAAGTTTTCCATTGACCAAAGTATATCGATAACAGATGCATTAAACTGATATGCATATCTCGATAGCGCTTGATCCCACAGTAATGTAATAATGCGACCCATTCTCAGTGGCCTTGATATGTAAACCAGAGTTGTTTTCGGCTTATTTATGGGAAGCCGTGGGAAATAAAGTTATGATTTTAACAAAATTTTTAATTTTTTATCTTCATGTACGAAATAAGCTACTTAGTCGTTAATTTAGGTATGTTGGTCAACGATAATTGACCTTTCATCCTATAAACCCATGAAAAAACTACTTATCCTGATATTTCTTTTATTCGGGCAGGCTGCTGTCGCTGTCGACTATTTTGTGAGTTCTGCAGGAAGCGATGATTCAAATGGCACTTCGGAAATGACTCCATGGAAAACGATTGCAAAAGTGAATTCATCATTTCCATTATTCAAGCCCGGAGACAGAATCCTTTTCAGGAAAGGTGATACATTTTTTGGCACACTGAAGATTGCCGTTTCAGGTACAGCAGCCAGTCCTGTTACGATTTCCTCATACGGATCGGGCGCCAACCCGGTTCTGACAGGCTTTAAAACATTAACCGGTTGGACTAATGAATCAGGCGGAGTATATTCCGTGCCAATGACCGCCGAAGACCTTACAAACGTTGTTCTCATAAATGGCAAACAATACGGCATGGGGAGATTCCCTCACGACTCATACCTTACATTCGAAACGCACAATAAAAATCTCTCCATCACAGATAATTCTCTTACCGGCTCACCCGACTGGACAGGGGCAGAAGTTGTTATAAACAAGAATGGATGGACTCTCGACAGGTGCAAGATAACAAGTCACGTTGCAAATACAATAACCTATACAAGCCTTGGTAGCGCTGAAGAACCGGTCGACGGCAGGAACTATTTCATTCAGAATGACATGAGGTGTCTGACACATTTCGGCGACTGGTATCATAATACAACCAACGGGAGATTGTATATCTATTTTGGAACTACCGGGCCCTCAACTTCAGTTGTTCAGGCCGCTACTCTGAAAAATGTGATCATTAATCCTTTTTATGTGAACATACATCTTGATGGGCTTACAATATCAGGCTCAATATCATCGGCAGTTAACTTTCAGAGTACATGCGATGGGGCACAGATAAAAAACTGTACTGTTACTCATGCAGGGTACTATGGTATTTACTACCATGGAAATTACGGACTCATAGACAACAACACTGTTTCAGATTGCGTTTCAGCAGGTATAAATGAAGATTATGGTTCACATGTTGTAATATCAAACAACACGGTACAGAATATAGGATTGATCAAAGGCTCTGCATTCAGGGGAACATATAGCGTCGGAATCAAGTTCGAAGATACTTTTGGCGCTTTGGTTCAATATAATATAATTATGGGAACTGCTTATAATGGGATCAGTGTAAGCAATCATTCAGCTCCTCATGTTATAAAGAACAATTTCATTAGATACAGCTGTCCATGGCCTGAATTGGACGATGGTGGGGGAATTTATACATATAATTATACAAGCAATGTTGTAAGGACAATCGAGAGCAATATAATTTTAGATATTGGTCATAACAGCGGTGTTAATAATTCTTCAGGTATTTACCTCGATGAAACATCAAGGGGGGTTGTTGTAAGGAACAATACTGTTGGTAATTGCGGCATTGGCATTCATATTCATAAGGGAAGCAGCAATACTCTGGAAGGAAATAATGTTTTCAATAATTTCACCGGGGTACAGTTTTCGAACTGGACATACACTGCACAGATCTCGGGTAATATAATGAACAACAATGTATACATGGCTAAATCGGCAAACCAGAGAGTCCTGGCTTTTTATACGACCTATAATGAGATATCCCGATTCGGAACAGCGCAGAATAATTATTATGCAAGGCCAATAGACGATCTGGCAACATTTTTTATCTACCCCTCCACCAATGAGACACTGGCGCAATGGAAAACAAGGGTTACTCCGCAGGATAATAGCTCACTGAAATCAAATCAGACAACAACCGATACAACAGGATTTTTTAAGTTTGTTTACAATGGTTCAAAAACAACAAAGACGATTCCACTGGCAGTACCTATGATAGATGTAAGGGGAGTAAAATATCAAACCAACATTACTCTTCAACCTTATGGATCAGCTCTACTGATGAAGGATCTGTCTGTAAAGTCGGTGTCTCCGGCTTTAACATCAGTTGCGATTTCGAACAGCGCTCCTTCTGTCATCGAGATGACATATAGCATAAGCCTTGCCAGCATAAACCCAGGCAATGCATCCTTTACTGCAATTGTTAACGGAGTCAGAAGAACAATCAGTACAACAAACATTTCGGGTTCAAAGGTTCTTCTCACAATGTCCTCACCCGCATTGTACGGTGATGTTATTACTATTTCCTATACCAAGCCTGCAACAAACCCATTGCAGGCTTCAACAGGTGAACCTGCCGATAACCTAACTGAACAGCCTGTAACAAACAACATAGTCAGCCCTCCAATACCTCAGATTACCTCTGCGAGTATTAATAATGACTTTCCCGACAGGATAGAAATACAATATAATCTTGAACTTAAAAATGTTACTCCTCCCCTTTCAGCATTTTCTGTAAAAATAAACGAGACTGGCGTCAATGTCAGTTCTGTATCCATATCAGGCTCTGCTGTATTCCTGTTTCTGCCTGTAGAAGTTGTAGCAGGGGACAATGTCACATTTTCCTATGGAAAGCCGGCTTCCAACCCGGTTCAGACAACATTAAATGGCCAGGCTGCAAGCGAAAATGGCAAAACTGTTACGAATAATGTCGATTATGTTCTGGGTGATGAAGATCATGCTTCTCAATATCTCTTTACTGTTTATCCGAACCCTGCGAATGACTTTATCTGTCTGAGCTATACAGATCCCTTTCCTATCCCTCTTGTAGTACGGATTTATGATTTCGCCGGTAAGCTTTGTTATGAAATACATGAAGGCTCCTTAAACGGGAAATTAGAAATTCCCATAAACCTGAAATCAGGTATTTATTTCCTTCATGTATTAATGAAAAACAACAAGATGTTCAGTTATAAACTGATTATAAAGAATCAATGAATCTGTTTGTCTAATCTCCTTTGAAGGTCATCTGTCATCTCTCGTGTCTCTGACTTCTGCTTCTGTTCCTGGAAAACCTCATTCCCATTTCCATGAGACCATTTAATGATCTTTGACGGAGGATTGAAAACAGTGCAGTTGTCAGGAACATCTGTAACAACCGTTGCATTAATGCCTATGACGGCATTATTACCAATTGTCACCTTTCCGATTATTACAGCGCCGGGTCTTATAGTAACATTATCAAGTATTGTTGGACAATCGTTGTTGTAGTAACCTATTGATACATGCTGGTTGATCCAGCAGTTTTTTCCAATCGACTCTGCAGTTATGCCAATTCCATATCCATGCTGGATGAAAAGTCCCTCTCCTATATCTTTTACCCAGAGAAAGATGGTAGGCATTTTGGGACATATTATATTGAGGATGTGTCCGGCTGGTCCGATCCTGTAATAAAAAAGATTACGGTATTCAGGGTGTAATGCAATAAGGTAAACGAAGCCAAAAGGTATACTTTGGTTGATCTTCAGAATATCTAACCATCTTTTAACGTCAGCCCTGATCTTATTTTTATTTTTGTGCAAATAAAAGAATGCCAGGTGAGGCAGGCACACAAAAAAAATAAGAAAAATTTTCAGCCCCCTCAAAAAGTTAAGCATACATCATTAAATTTTCAAATTCATGTATTCTGAAGTATTTTTATATATCTTTTCCTGAATTTAGTTTTGTAATTCTGTTCCCTTATTTTTAACTTCCCTGAGAAGGTTAGCATGAATGTTAATAAAAGATGAAATCCTTGCTACTTTTTCCATCATCACAAGGTGTATGAATAATGAATTCCCAATAATATACCTTCTCCAATTTCTCCTGGGTTCCTGGATAAGCCTGAACAGCCATTCACAACCAATATTTATTATCCAATTCGGTGCTCTTCTCTTAGTCTTTGCACAGAAATCAAATACTGCCCCAATGCAGCAGATGTGATTTGTTTTAAGGTTTTCGAAATGAATTGCTCCCCATTTCTCTTGTTTAGGGGCTGTCATACCTATGAACAAAACATCCGGAGAAAAATTATTTATCTCATTGATCATTATTGCATTCTCCTCATCATTGAATTCATGTTTAAATGGAGGAGAATAATATCCGACACCAACATCAGGATATTGATACTTAATTCTCGATACTATTTTTTCAAGGGTATCTAAACAGCTCCCGAGAAAAAAGCATTTGCCTTTCTTCTGTTGTAGCCTGGCCATCTCCCAGTGGAACAATTCTTCCCCGGCTATCTTCTTTACTTTTTGTCCGGTAAGAAATTTCATTGCCCATACAATGCTGATCCCGTCGGGAAGCAGATAATGACTTCTTTTAATAGCACTTTTGTAAGTTTCGTCTTTCTGCAGAATACAGAAACAATAAGCATTCATTGCACTGATGAGTAATTTTCCGTCAGGTATTGAGGAAAGAGACTCATTAAGAAGCTGATCTTTAATTTCTGTCAGGTACATTTTGGTTAATTATTATAAGAAAACTTGCTAGGTTCAATTATATTAATCGTACTCATTACTCCACAGCTGTCTCATGCCTCGTAAATCTTTGGTTTTCAAACGTCTTCGAGATGTCTTTACCAACCTCTTTTGCAATAATAGACGAAAACACTTTTGCGCCATCATTATTAAGGTGCCAATAATCTGCAAAAAGGTCATTCCTGCCCTTAAATGCCGGTTCATTTGAAAAATCGAAAAATGGAATGTTGTGTTTCTTTGCTATATTCTCTGCTATCTCAAGTGTTTCAACATTTGCAGCTGATTTATAATAAGGGGAACATATTATAAAAAGCCTGACACCTGAAGCGATGCATTCTTCAGTAAATGATTCGAATACCGCGACTTTCCGGGGATCGATCTCCCTGGCAGGTTCATTGATATTTTCCTGATCCGAACCGGACATTGTCCGATTGATTGATACATATCCTTTATTCTCTCTGCCAATTTCACTGCCAATTCCTAAATTGCCTCCAATAATTGTAAAGATTGAAGAGTTATATGGATATATTGAAGAGAACATTTTTATCCTTTCATAAGGACTCCTTAATTCCACAACAGGTCGTATTTCAGGGTGGTCATGATAGTAAGGAAGAAGGGAAGAAAGCCTGTCATAGCTAATCTGATCAGCGGAAAACTCATCACGCAGAATATCCAGGATGACAATTTTTGGGGTATATCTTTTCAGTACACTTTGAAGAATAGCATAATGGTAGAATATGAAATTCCCATCCCTTCCGGCATTGTAAAACGAAATGCCCAGTTCATTTTCAAATGTATCCGGATGGTAATGGTGATTAGCCCTTGATGAGCCCATAATGAGAATGTCCGTTTTTACCTCCTCAAGGATGTATGTTGTCCTGTATTGCTTTCCACTTTTCTGGCTGAAATAGAAGTAACGCATCGTATTACCTACGCTGTAATCCAGCAAATACAGAATCAACATCAACACGGTCAGTTTTCCGATAAAAAGAAGATATTTGTTGTTTTCAAGGCAGTTTTTCATCATTTCAGAATTGAAAGTAAATGAACTGTCCGCCATCAAATACCCCGGCTAACAGTATTATTATTATAAGAAAAGCATATGATAAGTTCCTTACAACCCAATTCCGGCTGTAAAAGAATGATGCTTGATCTGTTATGTATTCTCTCCTGTACTCAGCTGCAATAAGAAAGAGTATACCTATCACAGAAAACAGCATTACCGAAAGTTCATCTATAAAGAGAGGCCCTTGAGGTTTTAACATTTTTCCTGCGATCATGAGAGCCTGATCAACATTATTAGCCCTGAAAAATATCCAGGCAAAACATGTAAGAGTGAATGTAAACAGAATCTGAAATACCTTGTCGATTACAGGAAAACGGTCAGGATGGGTTAACCTGTCGATATGTTTTTTCAAAGGCTGGAAGACAACAGCAGCTACGAGATAAAGGCCATTCAAACCGCCCCAGATGACATAGGTCCAGTTAGCCCCGTGCCACAATCCGCTAATAAGAAAAACCAGCATCAGATTCAGATACCATCTCGGAACTGACACCCTGTTGCCGCCGAGTGAAATATACAGGTAATCTTTAAACCATGTTGAGAGTGAGATATGCCACCTTTTCCAGAATTCGGAGATATTCATCGAGAAATAAGGCCGGCGGAAATTTGTCATGAGTTTGAATCCCATTACTCTTGCTGCACCAATTGCTATATCTGAATAACCTGAAAAGTCGCAATAGATCTGAAAAGCGAAAAAAATAGTCGCAACTATCAGAGTCGTTCCATTATGCTGTTCAGGATAATTATAAACAGCATTTACATATATTGCAAGCCTGTCTGCTATTACAAGTTTCTTAAAGAATCCCCAGAGCATCTGTTTTAGGCCATCAACAACACGGTCGTAATCGAATTCATGCTTTTCATAAAATTGCCGGAGGAGATTCTGTGGTCTTTCAATCGGTCCGGCCACTAGCTGTGGATAGAACATCACGTATAGGGAGTATATGCCGAAATGCTTCTCTGCCGCTTGATTACCACGGTATACCTCTATTGTATAGCTCATTGCCTGGAATGTATGGAATGAAAGGCCTATGGGAAGGATGATGGATAAATATGGAATCGGATTCTCATAACCAACACCATATAAAAATGCTGTAAGATTATCGTTCAGGAAATTGTAATACTTAAAGATGCTTAAAACCCCGATGTTTGCAAAAAGGCTTGTAATCAGGAACCACTTCTTTTTCCTCCCCTGCCATTTTTCAATATATATCCCTGCAAAATAGTCTATGATTATTGTAAAGCCCAGTATAAGAATGTATATCGGTACAAATGCCATGTAAAAATAACAACTGCCGGCAAGCAGAAGCATCCATCGAAATTTATGGGGCAGGACAAAGTAGGCAACCGTGATAACAACAAAGAAGATTACAAAATTGACAGAGTTGAAAAGCATATTTATAAAGTTTGTTTAGACTTCAGGATCACGCATAATTATAAATTTCATTCAATGAGTTTATGTATGTCTCAGGATCAAAAGTCCTGAAGATGTATTCTCTTGCATTCCTACTGATGGCATTCAATGCGGCGTGGTCTGTAGAAAGTTTTTCAACAGCGGCAGCAATGTCTTCGGAAGAATGCATTTTCACTATTATTCCGGTCTTACCATCGCTGATTACATACTTCATTGAGCCCGCATCGGTTGTAACAGGAACAAGACCATAAGACATGCTCTCAATAAGTGACATGGGTAATCCTTCAAATAATGAGGGCAATAGAAAAACATTGCATTTCCTCAAGAGACAGCTCTTTTCCTGACCCGTAACAACTCCTTTGAATTCAAACATGTTTCCCAGGTTTTCACGGAATTGGAAAACATATTTTTTTTCATCCTGTCCGGCACCAGCCATTACAAAACGAAACTTCACACCTCTGCTCTTGAGTGAAAGTAGTGCCTGGAGTATGTAGTCAAGGCCCTTGTCCTTTGAAATCCTGCCAATAAACAACAATGTTAACGAGGTATCGAAACAGGGGGGACGATTGAATCCTTCCGAATCAGTTAGATCAGGACAGTTGGGTAATACCCATGTGTTGTTTGTATTGAATTTTTTCTGCAGGTTCTTTGCTTCCAACGGACTCAGAACTATCTTCGGTATATCCTCCCGGAAGACAGCCCTTAAAAAAAATTTTACAATAGCCGGGGGATTTTTATGTAGCAGGTATTCTCCCCCATGCAAATGGATTACTATCCTCCGGTGAAATATTCGTGATATAATTATAAGGGGACAATCGCGCATAACTGATGGTTTAGTCAGCGAAAGATTGAAATGAATCAAAATGTTTTTTTCTGTTGAATTCAGCTTTATCCATTTCAAATATGCAATAGCAAGATGTAATAGCCATCCTATTCCCCTATTCTGGTTGTCTCTTTTACCCAGAATAAAATGGCAATATTGTTTTCCTTTGTTTCTATCAATAATAAAGCGTGTCACAGAGGATATTCCGCTTACATTCTCATTGGGATTAAGTGAAGGTGAAGTAATCAGTATCATAATTATAATCTCTATTTCATTTGTTCAGACATTCATCCAGAATACTATGGTACATTCCTAAGATCCTTGTTAATGAATATTCATCCGATTTGAATTGTAATACATTTTCCGTAAGTGAGGGGTAATTGCTTTCATGATTTCTGATGGCGTATTCCAATGTTGAGCTAAGTGACGCGGCAGAATTTTTTTTAAAAACATAACCTGTCTTGCCTCCGATAATGAATTTCCTGAATGCTTCTATGTCTGTAGCTACAACAGGCTTATTATACTGGTAGGCCACAGGAATAACGCCACTCTGGGTCCCATCCTGGTACGGCAATACAACATAATGACAGGAAGAGACAAGGTCGGGTATATCCTCGTTTGGAATTATCTCAATCCTTGTCCTGATGGCATCTGCATTCCTTATCAAAGCCTTGTAAGTATCCCAATGATCGCAACTACCGGCAATTACAAGCTCAATATTCCTGTAGCCTTTATCATAAACTTCCTGGAATGCATTTATAAGAAGATCAACTCTCTTGTACTTTAGAATATAGCCAAAAAAGAGGAAACGGATAATATTATCGGGTGGTACGGCATTTGATTTTCCATAATCTTTAAGAGCGAGTGGGGCATAATAATGTTTTTTGTCGGGCAACATTTTTTTAATTTGCTGCAGCTGAAACTCTGAGAAGACATGAAATCTTTTCAGCTGCTTATAGTATGCCTTTTGGAATATCCTTGTGACCAGCTCATTCATTGCCCCTTCGGGAGTTGTTACATTGTGAAGGGCATAGATTATTTTTCCAGGCTTAATATAGAGGAACAAGAAAAGAAAAAAGTAAGGCAACCCGCTAAAAGAGAGATAAACAAGGTCGGGATTTGAACTCCTTATTTGCCTTAATAGTTCAATGTATTGTATTATTACTCTCGGATCTCTTTGTTTTCTTTTAAGATTGAATTGCATTGGCCTGACATCACTGTCTTTGATAATACCATCAGCCTTCCGTTGTGAGTTCAAAGGACTGATGATCATCCACTCAATTTCGTACTGCTTCATCAGTGATGGTACTACTGCAGCATCAACATCGGCAAAATAGTCGGGTGTCAGCCAGAATATCTTCTTTTTCAGTGTATTCATAATGTAAACTTGTTTATGTCGTCTGTAGCCGAAATCTCCTGACTGTCATCCCGGCTGTAGGTTGCGAATGACCTTGTAAGTATCCTCATTCTTGATATCCACTCCCATTTATTCCTGTGAAAGAATAACCCTGCAAGAATAAACCAGAACACTGTGAAGAGGATAACCGGGTTGACAATTCTGCTGAACCAAATGTAAATACCAATAAGGAATACATTAAGAGCGTAGAATTCAAGAGTTGTGCTTAAGGTACTGATGCCCCTTCTTACAAGAATTATATTCTGGAATATGTGAAAAACCATAAAGCTGAAGAATATTGAAAGGTTAATAACTGTCATTGACCTGTAGAACAGCAGCCCGATGAAACTACCAGTCAGTGTAAGGATGAAGACAAGGACGTTAAGCCACATGTCAATTTTTTCAAGCTTCATCGACACAATAACATTTGCCTGCAAAAAAGCAGTGGGAAAAACAAGTATTGTAATGAACATCTGCTTTGTGTAAAACCCTGTATCAGAATATGCAAGGCCAAAAACAAGGGGAAGTATATAATCAATGAACGAGTATATAAAAGTGAATGCAACAAGGCTGTACAGGAAATAGGGCAAATGCATCTTTCTGTAAAAAGATGAAAAATCCTCAATTTTCTGTTCTTTGAAATAATTTACAAGAATGGGAAATACTGTTGTCGAGACAACAACAGGAAGCATTTGTGCAAGAGAGAACAGCCTGAATGAGATCTCAAAATCAGCCACATCTTTGCTTGTAAGGAATTTTGAGATAATCAGTGTTGATATCCTCCAGTTGATTATTGATATGCTGCCTATAATTATGAAAGGCCAATTATTTCTCACCAGGTTTTTAATATACGACAACCCGATTTTTTCTGAAAAAAGGGATTTAAAGCTTATGAGACGGGATGAGCCTATATTCAAAAATAGATTGAGTGTAAGGAATCTTACCAAAACCATTAATATTGTAAGGTTCACAATCGACAATGGATATATAAAAAGCAGGCATGTAACAGAAAATTTCAGAGCAGCTTCTATAGAAAGGATGATGAAGGTCTTCTTTTGTTTGAATTCAGAAATGTTAATACATTTTATAGCATTTATAAGGTTATCGAAAATTATGTTTATGCCAAAGAATATTGTCAGCTGCCTTATAACAGCTTCATTATATAACAGATAACCCAGACTGATATTTACAAGGTAGAAAACAAAACCAAACCAGATCTGGAGCTTAAAATACCTGTTTACAATTGATTTTCTTTCTGTTAATCCTGTTATTTCACGTATGAACCACTGGCTTAGACCAAGTGTTGAAAATGCAGAGATCAGCTGATAAAGTACATTTGCAATAATGAAATCTGCGAATACCTCAGTAGGATAATACCTGGCGATGATTATGAAGAATAAACTAAGTAGGACACCCTGTATTGCCAGAGATATTCCACCCCAGTAACTGTTACTGACAACAGGATTTCTCGAAAGTTGAAGGATTTTATTAAATATATTATGCATGAAGGTATTTTGAATTTTTAGGTAAAATGACCAATAAGCTGATTAGGGTTCCGGCAACGATCAATATTCTCCTGTCGCTTAATGAATTGACCGTGGACCAGGCAACCATCCAGCTCAGAATGGATGATATAATTATCATAATATTAAAATTGCCTGTTGAGAAGAAGCTTTTAAGCCCCCTGATTAATGGTATCAGGATGAACATCATAAAAATCAGAAATCCGAAGATTCCATATTCAATCAACACCTGGAGATAGCCGCTTTCAGTTCCATAGAAGACTCTTTCATTATCATTCAGCAAATAATAGCCGGCGCTGGAGTGTTCAAGGATGTAATTGTGGTGATTGCCTATCCCGATGCCGAGAATTGGATTGTCATTGAAGATTTCCAGATTCTCTTTCCAGATGTTTAATCTGGTATTGAAAGATTCATAATTGTCCTCCATCCTGTTAAAAAGGCTCAATGAATCGGAAAAATTAATGACAACCAGGTATACTGAAATACAAAGGATTGCATTTACAAAACGCAACTTTGATTTCATGAAAAGGATTATCACAAGCATGCCGGTACAAATGCCAAGGAAGGCAGCTCTTGACCCTGCGGAAAGAAGAGCAAGAACGACAAGAATGAAGATAAAAAGACTTGTTTTATCCGGAATGTTGCTTTTTCCGTCATTTAAAAGAAACAGGAAAGAAATCATGCTGAGATACTGCCCGTATTTTTGTGGATCCTGGAAAAAACTGGGATATCTCGTAACATCAATATTAATATTCGGATGTATCTCTGAATACAATGTGAAGTTCACCCCGAATAATATTTGAAAAACGAGGAAGATCAGCGAAACAATTGCGCCCATTTTCAGGAACTTCAGTATTGTACTTATATAGTGCGGATCCTCAGTGCATTGATCTATAAGTGTTTTGGCAAGAATGAAGACAGAGAAGAATTTGAAGAAGTAGATTAATGAATTCTGGATAAACTCCGAAAGCAGACTTCCGACAAACAGTAAACCACTCATAAGAACCAGCATAAGCCACAATACCGTTTTTTCAAAAACAAGGATTCTGTTCAGGAGAAAGAACAATGTAAACCACGAGATAAAATCAAATACAGATACAGCTCCATACTCCTCGGGTGTCAGGTTCAGGTCCATGAAAGGAAAAAACACAAGGGTGAATGCCAGGTAGGCCTTTCCCGGAGATTTACTCAGGAAAAAGTATGCTACGAAGGTAAGTATACAGGCTAATGCCAGAATATGTTTTAGTACGAACATCTATCGCAGAGTTTTAAAATAGTGTCACATACAGCATTTTACCGATTACAGGAATTTAAGACATCAGAAAATCAGTTCATTATGCTATTCGTAACCTTTTCGAGGGGAATATTTTTCAAGGCTCCATTTTTTGATTTCTTTATTCTTTTCTCAGGACCTTTATAATTATACTTGTACCCATAACCATACTGATCAAAATACATCTTATTGTCATTCAGTACGATACATATATTATTTATATTTTTCTGCTGAAGATCCTTCATCACATTTGCGAAGATCTTTTTTACAGAGTAGTTTTGGCGGGCGATAATCACTTTTAATTCAGCATGATCGAGAAGGAGATACGCATCGGAGAATTGAGCAAGAGGAGTTGAATCAATAATTATCACATCGTACCTGATTCTGAGTTCCGACATAAGGGAGGAGGTTCTTTCAAGTGCAATCAGCTCAACAGGGTTGGGCGGCAGAATGCCAGCAGGAATATAATCGAGATTTTCATATACTGATCTGAGAATGATGTTCTCAAGCTCAATTTTGTTTGCAAGGTAGGAACTGAGACCTTCCTCAGAAGACTCCTGATCTTTGAAGATAGGATCCGATTTACGCAGATCGAAGCTCACAATTATAGTCTTCCGGCCAAGTTGGGCATAACTGATTGCAAGGTTGGTTGAGACAAATGTTTTACCTTCACCCTGGATGCATGATGATACAAGAATTACTTTCTTATTGCCACCCCTCAGATAAAAGTCAAGGTTAGTCCTTAAAGCACGGAAAGATTCAGCAATGTTGGATTTCTGAAATTCCCGCATAATATTCCTTGTCTTGTAGTTATTGTGCAAAATATTACCCATTACTGGGTCATTCACTAGTCTTTCGAGATCCTCCTGTGAGTCAATCTGATTATTTAATATTGATTTCACTGTCAGGAATCCCATTGGCATGAATATTCCGAGAAAAAATGCAATGATATAATTAACCATTTTGTTCGGTGTCACCGGGCCGATCCCTACGAGACCCGCAGGCTCAATTATAATATCATCAGGAAGGTTGGAAGCCTGTGTTATTTTCGCTTCAGCTCTCTTCTCGAGAAGATAATTATAAATAGCATCGTTGAGTCTGTATTTCCGTTCAATCGTACCAAGTTTTCTCTGGGTGGACGGCAGGCGCGAAATTTCCATCTCCATTTTCGTGATACGTTTATTCATTTCGTCAATGGATATGCGGGTGGTCTTTCCAACCTCTGTAATGTTCTGAGAAATTGTCTTTTTAAGGTTTTCAATTTGTATCCCCAGCTTTGAGACAAGAGGATTTTTTGCCTGGTTATTCTCGATAAGATTTGATTGCTGCGCCTGGGCGCTGACAAGTTCTGATATAAGGGTATTCAGCATCTGGTCAGGAATCCCCATGGCGGCAGGCAACATCATGTTTGAGAAATTATCATTCTTTATAAGATAATCAGAGACATAATCATAATACCTCTTTCTCGACATCATCTCGGCAAGCAGATTCTGAAGATCAAAGTAACGCGAGGTCAATCCGGCTGCCTGGTCGGTAATATTCAACAACTGGTTTGATGACCTGAATTTCTGGAGGTTATCTTCAGTCTGGATAAGTGAATCTGATATTTCATTTAGCTGTTTCTCAATTAAATCGATTGTAATGTTTGCGATATGATTTTTGCGGTTCAGGTTCTGTTGTGAATAAACTTTCATGATTTCATTCACAATATTGGTTCCTTTTTCAACCGACTCATTTTTGTATCTTATCTCAATTACTGTTGCTAGCCTGTCTACAAGTTTAAATTCAACCGTATTCTTAATTTCGTTGTTCAGTGAAGAGATAGTTCTCAGAGTGAAACCATAAGAATTATTGCCAATCTCCGGGAGTGACACAGTACTGTCGCGGATAAGTACAATTGATAAATCTTCAGTCTCGATCCATTTGCCAAATTCGCCATCAGTTATGTAGTACCAGTCTGGCCGGATATATTTTGTTTTTTTCTCCAAAAAATTGTGGAACAATGCTTCTTTTGATCTTCCCTCAACACGAAAACGGTTCCCCCCCCAGAAAAACAATTTTGAAATTCACACCAACAGGCTGGGGATGGTTTTCATTCATCAATATCAAAAAGGGTGTTTGTTTATAAGCATCCCTCCACCTTAGATTCTCTTTTTTTAAATAACCAACCTGCAGATCCAGGTTTCTGATTGTCTGATCGATAATTGGTGATGATCTTATTACCGAGAGTTCATTCTGCAGATTTTGGTTTTGTCCTATTAAGTTGCTGTTCAGATAATTATTTGGATTACTCTGGTTGTTCTGGTTATTATGCTCTCTTATAAGGATTGATGAAGATATCTTGTAAACAGGTAGAGAGAATCTGTTAACAAGGTATGCCAATCCGAGGAACACGACGATGCATGAAATGATCAATTTGTAATTTCTCAGAAAAAGCTCTGTTATTCTTTTTAATTCATTTTCTTCCTGAAGTGATGTTTGATTCCGAACCATTATTTTCAGTTATTGCAGAACATTATAAATAAGCAGACCTGTTGTTATTGTTGAGAATATTATCGTAAAAGGAAATTCTCGCATTCCCCAGAATTTGTTCTTTAAAGGCTTGACGTATACAATATCGTTCGGTCGGAGGTTATAATATTCTGAAGACAGGATGTCAGAACTTGTCAGGTTAAGGTTAATCCTGCTGTTCTTGCCGTCCTCATTCCGCACCAGGATAACTTTTTCCCTGTTCCCATAATCAGTTATATCCCCAGCCAGACCAATAGCATCGTATATACTCAGTTTATCCTGTGAAAAGGAAAAATGTCCCGGGGCCCTTACTTCACCAAGTACTGAAACATACCGGTTGACTAGCTTTACGGAGACAAACGGTTGATTGAGAACATTGCTGAGATCTTTTTTTATGATTTCAGATGTTTCAGTCACAGTCTTATCCCGGACCGATATCCTTCCAACTAGTGGCATTAGAAGGAACCCTTCCCTGTCGATAGTATAAGACATCAGCGAAGCTCCGTATGGCTGAATTATCCCGGAATTAAAAGCCTGCTGCTGAACGGTGTTTGTAAAGATATTAGCTGCTGGGTCATCGAAGCTGCTGACGAGGATATAAAGCTCATCATTCGGTTTGATCCTGTAGTCAGGCATACTGGCCTCATCAAACGATTTGATCCCGTTATCAGGATCCTGCAAATATTCCACATGGCGCTGTGTTACGCAGGAAGCACTAAAACAAACAAGGATCAAAAAGAATAAATGAATAAATAATCCACGGTTTGAATTACTACGCAATATCATATTTCTATGTTTAAGGATATCAGATAAATCCGTTTTATGTTATAGGTATGCCAAGAATCACTGAACAAATATCTTAATTATAATTAATTATCTATCATATAGTTAGCATAGTAACAAAATTGATAAGTGAAGAGAATTGCTAAGGGTTATTAGGAATAGTTAAATTAATGTTTAACAAATTCTTCTACATTAAGATTAGATTAATTATGCCTTCAAACGGAATTAAGCTTTAAGAATTGACCTTGCCCGGGCTTTAACAATTTAGAAGGGCCCTCTCTCCCTGGTGCACGTGTCTGGGGTAACAACCAAACACATAGAATTAACAGTGCGTAACAAAAGAAAACTATATAATCGATAAATGTGTTTGACTCATAATAGAAATATTAGGTTTTACACTCTCGAAATCATGGTCATTAAAATTATCCTGTTTTTTTACTTTTAACCTTAATATTTTACATGTACATTGTCAAAATCCGTTCGTAAAGTTCCTGTTTACCACTGATTTGTTTTGGCTCCCCGTTTTTGAAGGCAATATTCCTCATGTCTTCAATTGTGAGCTTGCCTTGCTCATAATCTGCACCATCTCCTTCATCGAAAGAAGCATAACGCGATTTTCGCATCTTCAGGTAATCAGATCTTACAAGAATATCGGCTGCTGCGATTAATGCCCTTGCAAAGGAATCCATGCCAGAAACGTGGGCAATAAAGATGTCATCGAGATCGGTCGAACTACGACGAGTTTTCGCATCAAAATTGATTCCGCCTGTAACCAATCCGCCTGTTTCGAGGATAACCAGCATAGCTTCGGTAAGTTCATAAAGGTTTACAGGGAATTCATCCGTATCCCAACCATTTTGGTAATCGCCCCGATTGGCATCTATACTTCCTAGCATTCCTGCATCTGCTGCCACCTGAAGCTCGTGTTGGAAAGTATGACCGGCAAGTGTGGCATGGTTTACTTCGATATTGAGTTTGAAATCCTTGTCGAGTCCATAGTAACGCAAAAAGCCAATAACTGTTGATGCATCAAAATCGTATTGATGCTTTGTTGGCTCCATAGGTTTCGGTTCAATATAAAAGCATCCTTTAAAACCTTGCTTGCGCGCATAATCGCGGGCCATAGAAAGAAATCTGCCTAAATGGTCAAGTTCGCGTTTCATATTGGTATTTAGCAAACTGTCATAACCTTCCCGACCACCCCAAAATACATATCCTTCACCACTAAGAGCAATGGTTGCATCAATGGCATTTTTTACCTGTGTTGAAGCGTATGCTGTTACGTTAAAATCGGGATTTGTAAAAGCGCCATTGGTATATCGTTTGTGAAAAAATACATTTGCAGTACCCCATAGAAGCTTGACACCTGATACTTTTTGTTTTTCTTTAGCATAATCAACCATGATGGAAAGATTTTTTTCGTATTCAGAAAGACTATTACTTTCGTCAACCAAGTCAAGATCGTGAAAGCAATAATAAGGAATACCCAATTTTGTAATAATTTCAAAAGCAGCATCCATCTTGTTTTTTGAAACACTAATGAGGTCATTTCCCACTGACCAAGGAAATGTTTTGGTGCCTGCGGTACCAAAAATATCTTTACCGTTGCCGCACAATGTATGCCAATAGGCCATAGCAAAACGAAGATACTCTTTCATGGTTTTACCACTAATTTTTCTATTTTCATCATAATACCTGAAGGCCAAAGGATTCTTTGAATCCACGCCTTCAAATTGTATTTTTCCTATCTCTGGAAAAAATTCTCTGTTACCGGTTAATACTGTCATGCTCTAGATGTTAATTGTTTATATGAAAAAAGCTAAAATGCATTGATAGTTTTAATGATCTTTAATTATCAGACTTTTTCTCTTTTTGAAAGCCGGGTGGTTTGCCATATCACCATACAAATATTTTCCGAGACTTTGATATTTTTTTCTTATCCAGCTTATAAAGTTGAGCTGGTTTGTGGTTTACATTCTTTTCTTTCTCGGGTAGAGCAACAATATATTTTAGGCTACTTATTTTTTTTCGAAAGTTCCGGTTGTCGAGTTTTTTACCAAGAATTTCCTCATAAAGATTCTGAATTTGGCGGATAGTAAACTTCTTAGGTAATAATTCAAAACCTAAGGGCTCAATTTGCATTTCATTACGAATGGCTTTTAATGCACTTTCGATAATATAGTTATGATCGAAAGCCAGTTGTGGTATTTTCTTAATTGGAATCCAATAGGCCCCAGTTAACAACGTTTTTGCAGGATTACTTTTTACAATTTTTATTAATGAATAATATGTTACAGTAACAACTCTTCTAACTTTTAATTTGCTTGTAGAGCAAAGCCAGGTGAGATCATTTGGATTATTTAATCGATTTGGCTTTCCAAAAATTGCATATTGCTTCAACAAAACATTATCGAGCCCTGTAAGTTCCTTTAGTATTCGGTAAGCTGAACGATCAAGGTCATCTGTGTC
>DATALD010000077.1:0-5218 GCA_036261255.1 Bacteroidales bacterium | reverse complement strand
TTTTGTCATACAAAATAAATAAATATATTCGCAGGGATATATTAATCTAAACCTAACCTTTTATTGTATGAGAAAAATCTTAACACTATTGTCACTGTTGTTCTTGACAAGTGTATTTGTCATGGCTCAGACAGTGCAAATTGCCGGGACTATTACCAGTTCTGAAGATAACCTGCCCGTTGCCGGTGCATCGGTTACCGTGAAAGGTACTACAATTGGTGCTCTTACTGGAGCTGATGGAAAATTTGTTGTGTCAGCACCTGCTTCTGCTAAAGCTCTTGTTATAAGTTTTATTGGTTTCCGCACTCAGGAAGTTCCAATAGACAACAGGAGTAATATAAGTGTTGTTCTTGAGACAGACGTATTCAAAGTTGATGAGGTTGTCGTTGTGGCTTATGGTACACAACAGAAACGTGATATTACAGGGTCCGTATCTTCAGTGAAGGGTGATGCTATAAGGTCGGTTCCGGTTCAAAGCTTTGACCAGGCACTGGCAGGAAAAGCAGCCGGAGTTTCAATAACAATGCCTAACGGGGTTCTTAATAATCCTCCCGTAATCAGGGTAAGAGGATTCAATTCGATAACTTCAAGTTCTAATCCGCTTGTAGTAGTCGACGGTGTACCTATATTTACAGGTAATATCGGAGGTACTGCAATCCAGAATTCACTTTCGGACATTAACCCGAACGATATTGAATCAATGGAGATACTGAAGGATGCTTCAGCAACAGCTCTTTATGGCTCAAGGGCTGCTAACGGTGTTATAATAATAACCACAAAGCATGGATCGGGTGCAAAGACAAAAGTAACTTATGACGGTTACACAGGATTTACACAGCCTTTCAGACTTTTCGATATGATGAATGCTGATCAATACCTTGAGCATAAAAATCGTGCTTACACCAATGCTAACGGAACAGCTCCATTACATTTAGTTAATGATGCAAACGGTAATCCAGTGAAAACTGACTGGGCTGATTATATCTATAGATCAGCTGCTCAACAAAATCATGCACTGACAATTTCCGGATCATCCCAAAGTACATCATACTTCCTTTCTGTTGGGTACAGTAATCAGAACGGTATGATAAAGAATAACTTCTACACAAGGAAGAATGCGAGAATGAATGTTGATCATAAAGTAAATAAGTTTATAACTCTGGGCGCCAATATAGCATATACAGACGGTTATACTGAATCTCCAAATACTGGATCTAACTTCTCCACAGCAGGAGCTGCAAGACTTGCATTTGTTCTTCCTCCGATTATCGGGCCCTATCTTAATGATGGCTCATTTAACCTTGCTTCAGGAGCAATTGGAGGTATGGGCACCGGTCTTGCTACATCCCTTGGTTATTACAATCCTGCTCAGATTTTTGAAACTAACAAATATACTACATCGACCGACAGGATACTGGCAACACTTTCAGGGAGCATTGAACCTGTTAAAGGTCTCGTTTTGAAGTCAGTTTATGGTATGGATAATCTTGCAATAGAGAGAACTACTTTTTGGTCTGCTATTGGTGGTGATGGATACAGTTATGGCGGTTATGCCTACAACTGGTCAGGCAAAGACAGCAGGTGGACATGGACAAATACTGCAAATTATAACCTTACAATAAAAGACAACCTTAATTTAGGATTCCTTGCAGGCCTTGAACAACAGAGAACTGTTACAAGTAACTGGGATGCTGACAAACAGTCAGTAAGCGATCCGTTATTTGATACTTTCGCCGGTTCGTGGGCATCAAATACTGCCATTCCTTCGGGGGGTTATGGAGAGAATTTCTATTCATCGTATTTTGGTCGTGTTAATCTTAACTGGAGCAAAAAATATTATCTCGAAGGGAGCTTCCGTCGTGATGGATTCAGCGGACTTTCAGAAGGGAATAAGGATGGAAACTTCGGCGGTGCTTCACTTATGTGGAATGTTTCGAACGAAGGCTTTATTGCAAATTCAGGTTTGAATAACTTATTCTCAGATATTAGACTTAAAGTAAGTTATGGACGCGTGGGAAACATGTTCGGTATCGGAGACTATAGCTCTTTATTCCTTTATGAGGCTGGTCTTTATGGAAGTGTTCCTACACTTGCATTCTCACAGGCAGGAAATGCTGATCTGCAATGGGAAACAAGTGATAAATATGACGTTGGATTAAGCTTTAGCCTTTTGAAAGACAGGCTCCAGACAGAAATTAACTATTTTTACAATGATGTTAATAGCCTCATTCTTAATGTGCCCCAATCACCATCAAAGGGTATCCCTGATAACAGAATTCCTGCAAACGTCGGATCAATGTATAACAGAGGTCTTGAATTTTCGTTGACAAGCTTTAATATTTCGAAACCAAATTTCAGCTGGACGACAAATTTCAACATTACTGTCTTAAAGAATGAAGTTACAGAATTAGCTCCTGGTGTTACTGAGATACGTTCAACAACCGGTGATCTCGAAACAACAAACATTACTGTCGTCGGAAAACCTGTTGGTAATCTTCTTGCAGTTGAGACACGTGGCGTTGATCCCCAGACAGGACGCAGAATATTTGTAAACAAGGCAGGCGAAGAAATATTATACAGCCATGAAGCCGCAAACAAATGGACATACAGATCGGATGGCAGCATTGCTCCGGCAGTTAACACTGCAAAGGATGGTGTTGCATGGGCTTCTCCTCTGCCGAAAGTTTATGGAGGTATTGATAATACACTTTCGTATAAAAACTTTGATCTTGCTCTGAACATGACTTATGCTCTTGGATTTTATGTGTATTGTGGATCAAAAGCTGGAATAAGAGATCAAAGATGGTGGAACAATTCAGTTGAAGTATATGAAACAGCCTGGAAACAGCCTGGCGATATTACAAATATCCCGAAGCCTATTATAAACGATAATGTTTCAAATGGATCTTCATTCCCGATAACTGAAAATATTGAAAAAGGCGATTACCTGAAAGTCAGGAATATATCATTGGGCTACACATTCAAAAATGTATGGCAGAATGGATTGAACCTTGAGAAAATCAGGGTGTATGCCCAGGTATTTAATGCATTTATTATAACAGGTTATTCCGGATCTGATCCTGAAGTATCTACAAACACTGACTCGAATGTTGCACCCGGAATCGACAGGAATACGGCCCCTCAGGCGAGGACATATACCTTCGGGATAAATCTTAGTTTTTAAATAATTAATGAAGAGACAAATATGAAAAGTATATTAAAATACTCAATATTACTAGTGATATTGTTCATAGGTGGATGCTCCAAGGATGAATGGATGAATCCATCTCCAAAAACCTCTCTTTCCGACCTTTCGGTATTCGATACGAAAGACAGGATTATAGCACAGGTTAACGGAATGTATGCATCCCTAAAACATGGTCAACATCTTGGTGGAAGATTCCTGGTTTATAACGACATCAGGGATGATAATTTTATACCAAACAGTAATAACGGTGTGACAAATTATCAAACATGGAATCATACTGTGATCAATTCTACAAATGAAGTACAGAATCTATGGGGACAGATATATACGACAATAAATGTTGTAAATGTTTTTCTCCAGGGACTCACAGATGCATGGTATGCAGGAGGGAAAGTTACTACATTTCTTTCTCAGGCTGAATATAATCAGTACAGGAGCGAAGCTCTCGCTATAAGGGCTATCTGCTATTTTGACCTTATGCAGATGTACTCAAAACCTTATGGTATTAACAATGGAGCTTCACAAGGTGTTCCTCTCAGGCTTGAAGCAAACAAATCTGCCGCAGGAAATGATCTGGCACCGGCTACCGTTGCAGAGGTATATGCACAGATACTTAGTGATCTGGATGAGGCTGAGCCTATGGCAACTCTGACTTTTGGTGATGATGAATCAAATATCATCAGAATTCACAGGAATACAATAATTGCTTATAAGACAAGGGTTTATATGCACATGAGAAACTGGGCGAAGGTGGTCTCAGAATCTGCAAAAATTGTTTCTTCATCAGCACCTTTCACTGCCGGGACCGGTGTCGCAAATGCGCTTAATTCGACCTATGCAGGAGTATTTGCTTCCCCTCATTCTACATCTGAGAATATTTTCTCATTGCCGAATACTACAGCAGATAATCCCGGTACTCAGAACTACCTGTCACATTATTTCAATAATGCTTCTGGTGAATCGTATTATCTTAATACTGCGTCGGCAGCCTTTACAGCATTGAATGCCACCGATGCAAGAAGAACAATGATGAGAACAGTTTCAGGAAAAACGTACATCCAGAAATATACAGATAATGCTAACAGAACTGATTATAGCCCTGTTATAAGGTATGCTGAAGTCCTGCTTAACCGTGCTGAAGCTATTGTTCGCCAGGGCAATGCTGTAACACAGGAAGCTGTCGATCTTCTGAATGCAGTAAGAACACGTTCTTATCCTGCAGGCGCTTACACAATTGCCAGCTTTGCTGATGCAGAAGCTTTAAACAATGCAATACTTCTTGAAAGGAACATTGAATTCCTTGGTGAAGGCATCCGCAATATGGATCTTATGCGCCTCGGCCTGACAATTCCAGGTAAGGATGGAGGTTCAATGGGAAACATTGCAGAAATTCCTTCGACAAGCCCGACTTATTACTGGCCAGTTCCTGCAAGTGAGCTCAGCTATAACAAGTTGATGACTCCAAATAACTAATACGTCAATAAAATATTAAAAGCCGCTCACTGAGCGGCTTTTATTTTATTATTTGTATGCGAGTGTCTCTTTACAAAACAAAATTACAGAACTCGTTTTATCAACCTCAGTTTATGCGAATACCCTTTCTTCTCAGGCTTGTATATTCCCTGGTGATCAATCCTGTCGATCCGTACCCTGCCCGATGCATGTATTACAAGCCCCTGTGAAAAGATCATACCCACATGTGTGATCCTGCCTCTTTCGTTATCAAAGAAAACGAGATCCCCCGGAGCAGCTGCATCAATGAAATCTATTGTTCTCCCGGTTTCAGCCTGATTCCAGCTGTCGCGGGGTAATGATATCCCATGAATTTTAAACACGAGCTGTGTAAGTCCTGAACAGTCTATTCCAGACGGTACCCTGCCACCCCATATATAAGGGCTGTTAATGAACTTCAAAGCAGTATCCGATAAGGAGTCGGTCGTCGTAATAAATCTCTGATCTAATTCTTCTGCAGCTTTATAAATGCTTCTTCCGATAGAAAAGGAACCTTTT
>DATALD010000075.1:0-15107 GCA_036261255.1 Bacteroidales bacterium | reverse complement strand
AAATTTTGTATTTAAGCCTGTCTCTCTTATAGCATCAAGGAATCGCAAGGTTCCAATTCCATCCACTTCAGCAGTATATTCTGGCACCTCAAAAGAAACCTGCACATGAGACTGAGCGCCAAGGTTATAAATCTCTGAAGGAGCTACTTTCTCCAACAACCTGTTAAGATTGCTTGAATCAGTAAGATCACCATAATGAAGAAAAAACCTTTTATTGAGATACTTCGGATTATTGTAAATATGATCAATCCTGAATGTATTAAATGAGCTTGATCTTCTTATTATACCATGAACTTCATAATCTTTACCAAGAAGTAGTTCAGTAAGGTATGAACCATCCTGTCCGGTAATTCCGGAAATTAATGCGACTTTCTTCATTTGAGAGAATAAGGGTTTATAAGTATTTTGTTCCTGGTTCTACCCTAAACAACTTATAAATCTATAAGTTCATGCTTACTCTTATATCCTGGTACTATATTTACCATTTTGCTTATCAACTGAGTTGTGCTAAGAGAGTATAATTCCTCAAATATCTCATTAAGCTTCTGATTCAGAACTTCAAAATCAATTTCTGATACCTTGGCAATACTTATTTTGGGATTATGTGTTGGAACCATTGGTTCATCAGAAGAAAACATTTCTTCATAAAGCTTTTCTCCAGGTCGCAAACCAACATACTTGATTTTAATGTCTTTGAATGGTTCAAGACCGGAAAGTCTGATTAAGTTTAAAGCAACATCAAGCACTTTAACAGGTTCGCCCATATCAAAAACATAAATTTGTCCATCATTGCCCATAAAACCTGCTTCGAGAACCAGCTGGCAGGCTTCAGGTATTGTCATAAAGAACCTTGTTATATTCGGATGAGTTATTGTTACCGGTCCTCCTTCGGCTATTTGTTTATTAAAAAGAGGGATAACAGATCCATTTGAACCAAGTACATTACCAAAACGGGTTGTAATAAACTTTGTTTTAATATCTTTCCTGTTTGAAAGTGTATTGACAAGTATCTCACACAACTTTTTAGTTGCTCCCATAACGTTTGTCGGATTCACTGCTTTATCAGTAGAAATCATAACGAATTTCTCAACGTTATACTTTATTGAGAGCTCAGATACTGTCCTGGTGCCACCAACATTCACGCGAAAAGCTTCATGTGGATTGGCTTCCATCAACGGAACGTGCTTGTAAGCAGCTGCATGGAAAACAATGTCTGGCATGTATTCTATGAATACATTCTCCATCATTGTCTGGTTTGTAACATCACCAATTACTATCCGGCTATTACTATTTGATGCTGATTGTTTAAGTTCATGTTCAAGGTAAAAACAGGGTGTTTCAGCCTGGTCAAGAAGAATTATCTGCCTTGTTTCAAACCTAGTTAATTGTCTTCCTATTTCAGAACCAATTGAGCCGGCAGCGCCTGTAACAAGTATGGTTTTTCCCCTAAGTCCATCCTGTATTTTCTGGAGGTCAAGCTTTATTGGCTCTCTCCCCAGAAGGTCTTCCAATTTTACTTTTTGAAGGTTTTTTATCTCAAACTGCCCGTTAAGCCATGTATCAAAAGAAGGAGTGTCAAGGATCTCGCAGCCAAGGTCAATTAGTGATTCAATTACTTCTTTCTTTTTTGCAGGGGCAAGCTTATTTATGGCGATAATAAAGGCTTTAATCTCTTCTTTTTCAATATATTCCTTATTCAAAACATTCAATGAGTAAACAGGCAAACCATTTATTTTTTTCCCATGCAACTTCTTATCATCATCTATATAGGCGTGCACTCTGTATTGTCCGTTTTTATCGGAATCAATTACTCTTCTAACAACCATTCCTGTATCACCTGATCCATAAATCAGTACATTTTTCCTGTAATATGTCTTAGTTGAAGCAAACTCATAGAATATTTTAATAAAAACTCTAAAAAAGAAAAGTAATATAGTTACTGCACCTGAATGAATTACAAGTATTGAAAGTGGGATATTCAAAACTTCGTTCCAGCCATGATTTCTGCTTAGTAATGTCAATGGAATTAGAATTACCATTGAGGAGAATCCGGTAAGTATTAGTTTATAAGTATCACGGATTGTTGTATGCCTGATCATTCCTGAATATGATTTAAAGATCAGCATAAACGTTGTATAAACAGCTATCACCATCCAGGCCTGCCTGAAAACAGTTTTCAGGTCGAATGAGTAAGTCTCAAAATTGAACCTGAGCATGTACGCTATGAGGAAAGAAAAATAAACAACTGAAATATCGATCATTAAAACCAACCAACGAGGTAATGAATGATCTCTAAAGAGCAGGAACACCCTATTTTTAAGATGTGATAACATAGGTAGGTTATTCTTCAAATCAAATGTAGAAAAATAAATGATAAGTCTTCAAAACACAGATGATTAAAGATATTTTCGGGTTGCTTTTCAGAAGTTTTTTAATGCTTGCGCACCGTCAGTCACATGGTTAAAACATGCTTAATGGCTGGCAGTATTGAGGTCTCAGATTAAAATTGACTGCCACAAATGTAACAATTGTTGTCAATGTCACAAATTTTCCCAGAACCATTTTACTGCAAGTTTTAAACCATCATAAACATTAAATTTTGGGGAATAACCAAGAAGAGACTGAGCTTTTTCGATAGATGCCAGAGAATGAGGAATATCACCGGCTCTCTGGGGTCCGTGTATTATTTTAATTTTAGCTATTTCCGGATCATATTGCGCAGCTATTTCACGTATATAATCAAAAAGCTGATTCAGAGTTGTCCTTTCTCCATAAGCTACATTGTATACCTGGTTTAAAGACTCCTTATTGTAAGCTAATGCAGCTAAATGGTTAGCCTGGATAACATTATCTATGTATGTAAAATCACGGGAAAATGAACCGTCACCATTAATTACAGGTGACTCATGATTTTTTAACTGTTTCAGAAATTTAGGAATAACTGCTGCGTAAGCTCCATCCGGATCCTGTCGTCTTCCGAATACATTAAAGTATCTTAATCCTATGACATCAATTCCATATGTTTTTGAAAAATTTGATGCATAAATTTCATCTACGTACTTTGTTATCCCGTATGGAGATAATGGAGTCCCTATTTTATCTTCAACTTTAGGAAGATCAGGATGATCTCCATAAGTTGAAGAACTTGCTGCATAGATAAACCTTTTAATTCCTGTTTCTTTTGAAGCAAAAAGCATTTTTACAAATCCGCCAATATTGACATCTGTTGTTGTCACTGGATCTTTAATAGATCTGGGCACTGAACCAAGTGCCGCCTGGTGAAAGACTATCTCAACACCTTCCAATGATCTGCAACAATCATCATAATTCCGAATATCGCCTTCAATAAGTTTGAATTTCGGGTTTGAAAGATATGTACTCAGGTTCTGTTTCTTACCTGTCGAAAAATTATCAAGACATGTTACTGTATTTCCTGATTCCAGAAGAGAATCAATTAGGTTAGAACCGATAAAACCTGCACCGCCTGTAACAAGAACCCTGCTGTTCTTTAAAGTTTTTTCCATTTAATAAATTTTAATTGAAATATAGCCATTTCAAGGCAAATTTAAAATACATCGTATTTACCTTTTTAATATATAATTCTCACTCGTTCCCAAATGCCATAAGAATTTCATTCAGTATAAATTCTGCGGCCTTACCATCACCATAAAATGTTGGATAATCAAGTTTCAAATTCGCATCAATAAAATAGCAGAATTCCTGAGATATCTTGTCCGGGTCAGCATCGACTAATCTTGCAGTTCCATTGTTGATTAGCTCAACCCACTCACTTTCATTCCTTAAAACAATACAAGGTTTTTTAAAGAAATGAGATTCTTTCTGTACGCCTCCCGAGTCAGTTATTATCATTCTGCAACTTTTTTCAAGCATGATCATCTCCAGAAATGAAACAGGTGGAATTATTTTAATGTATTCGGATACAGACAATTCATCATAAAAAGAAGGCAATCTAAGCTTTAATGTATTTACTGTTCTTGGGTGGAAAGGCATTACGAGTGTAATCTTTCTCTCTCCTGAAAGCGATCTGAGTGTCGATAATATCAATTTCAACCTGTCAGTATCATCTGTGTTAAGATCCCGGTGAATTGTAACAAGTATAAAATTATCTTCATCTATTGATAACTGATCTAAAAATGAAGCCTTCTTCTTCTCAGCCATGAGGGCGAAAAAAAGAGAATTATCATACATAATATCCCCTGTAAGGTATATTTTAGGATTGTTAATAGTATATGGGGGACTATTCTCAGGTCTGAAACCTTCAAACATCAGGTTTTTAAAGGCAGTATTAGTCGGAGCAAAAAGCAAGGTTGAACAATGATCACAGATGATCCTGTTAAGCTCTTCAGGCATAGTTTTGTTAAATGACCTCAGCCCGGCTTCGATATGAACCACTGGTAAATGCAATTTTGATGCCGCAACAGCGCCAGCAAGAGTTGAATTTGTATCCCCATAAAGAATCACACAAGAAGGCTTTTCCTTTATGAGTATCTCCTCAATACCGGATATCATCAAAGCGGTCTGCTTTCCATGACCTGCTGAACCTACCCCAAGATTATAATGAGGTACATGAATCTCAAGCTCATCAAAGAAGATGTCAGACATTTCATGATCATAATGCTGGCCTGTATGAACTATTATTTCTTCTATCCTGTCTGAGAATTGATTTCGTATTGCCCTGCTGATTGCCGAGGCTTTGATTATCTGAGGCCTGGCTCCTATTATGTTAATGACTTTAATTGCAGACATTGCTTAGTTTTTTGGCTCACAAATATAAAAGATAAAAAGAACACATAAAAAAAGCACCTTAAATCAAGGTGCTTTATGGCATATTCATTAAAAAGCAATTGCTATTTTGCATAACTAACAGCACGGGTTTCCCGAATTACTGTAATCTTTATCTGTCCTGGGTAAGTCATCTCATTTTGAATCTTCTTGGCTATTTCAAAAGAGAGATTCTCGGCTTCTTTGTCATTAACTTTCTCAGCTCCAACAATAACTCTTAATTCTCTTCCTGCCTGGATTGCATAAGTTTTCATTACTCCTGGATACTGCAATGCGAGTGATTCAAGCTCTTTAAGTCTTTTAATATATGACTCGACAACTTCACGCCTTGCGCCTGGTCTTGCGCCTGAAATTGCATCACAAACCTGGACAATAGGCGCAATAAGTGTTGTCATCTCAGTTTCATCATGATGAGAACCTATTGCATTGCATACTTCCGGCTTTTCTTTGAATTTTTCAGCAAGTTTCATTCCCAGGATTGCATGTGGCAAATCCGGTTCATCATCAGGAACTTTGCCAATATCGTGTAATAATCCGGCTCTTTTAGCAAGCTTCGGATTTAGCCCCAGTTCAGCAGCCATTATCGAAGCAAGATTTGCAACTTCACGGGAGTGCATCAGGAGGTTCTGACCATAAGATGATCTGTATTTCATTTTACCAATGAGCCTTATCAACTCAGGGTGCAAACCATGAATTCCAAGGTCAATTGCTGTTCGCTTTCCTACTTCTAGTATTTCTTCTTCAACCTGTTTCCTTGTTTTCTCAACCATCTCCTCTATTCTGGCAGGATGTATCCTTCCATCAGTTACAAGTTGATGAAGCGCGAGTCTGGCTACTTCCCTGCGTACAGGGTCGAACGCCGAGAGGACAATTGCTTCAGGGGTATCATCAACAATTATTTCAACACCTGTAGCAGCCTCCAATGCACGGATATTCCTTCCTTCACGTCCGATGATCCTTCCTTTCATCTCATCGGATTCAATGTGGAATACGGTTACTGCATTCTCTATTGCATTTTCTGCAGCAACTCTTTGAATTGTCTGAATAACAATTCGTTTAGCTTCCTTATTCGCAGTCATCTTTGCTTCATCAAGTATCTCATTGATGTATGACATAGCTCCTGTTTTGGCTTCCTCTTTCAGCGATTCAATAAGATGATTCTTCGCTTCTTCCGCAGAAAAGCCTGATATTGATTCTAATTGCTCTACCTGTTGTTTGTGCAGACGTGATAATTCTTCGCTTTTCTTGTCAAGGATCTCAAGCTGCGAGTTCAGGTTTTCTTTAATTGCATCGGCTTCATTCTTCTTTCTCTGAGTCTCTTCAATTTTCTGTGAAAGGGTAAGCTCTTTCTGCTTAATCCTGTTCTCAGCCTGTGCAATCTTGTTGTTCTTTTCGTTAATTACTTTCTCATGTTCTGTTTTTAGCTGAAGAAATTTTTCTTTTGCCTGAAGTATTTTCTCTTTTCGTATTACTTCAGCTTCTGTTTCAGCCTCATTGACGATTTTACGGCTTTTTTTCCTGAGAGCTGTTTGCCATATCAGGTACGAAATGCCGAAACCGACAATGAGAGATATTACACAGAATATAATCACATTATCCATTGGTTCCTATTGTTAATTTATATTTGGTTTACTCTTCATTGAAAAATTTATATTATAAAAAACCCGCAAAGTTCCTTCAGCTTTTATAAAACCCCATGTCTGTATGGCTGGAGCTACTAATCCATTTCGAACTTCCGCTGTCATGTCGAAACATGATCCCGGAGGATGTGGCCTGTTCTTGACGAACTAAGGTTGCTCCAAAGTTTTAACTGTTGAGTTTCAAAAATGAATGAAGAAACAATGCGGGCGATTTCTTTTTCTTATTTGAAAGAACGTTTTTTTACTCTTTTGAATCCAGAACAACATCCAATTTCTGAATGAGTTCTTTCAATGCATCCGGGAGATAGTCTTTGTCAAGTTTTTCCTCCTCCTCATTGAGCTTAATCACATATTGAAGTGCGGCCATTGCCAAAAAATCCTGTACATCCTTATCGGTGTACCGCTGCTTGTACTGCAGCACCTTCTCATTAATCATCCGGGCTGCCTTCCTGATCTTCTCTTCATCTTCCCGTTCAACCTTCAATGGATAATATCTGTCCGCTACATTTACTCTAATTGAAAGCTTATCATCCATTGCTATATCTTATCTGTTTAAAAGAGCAACACATTTGTCAATTTCCCGCACTAAATCATTCAACCTACGCTTGGCTTCAGATGCATTCTCACCCTCCCCAAGCAACGCTCCTGTTAATTTTACTCTCTCGTACTTTATTTCCAATTCTTTTATTCGTTCATCACGCGACTGAACCATGGCTTTCAGTTCTTCATTCATGTGATAAACCTCTTGTACTTCAGCCTTAAGGTTCTTGTAGCGAGTCAATAATTCATCAATTTTTCTGTTCAAAATTATCAACTCTTCATAACCCTGGCCAGACATAGCAAAATCTTTAGGACAAAATTAGTATAGTAAATGATATTTTCAAAAAAATACTTGATTTTGTTTGTCTGAATTGGCCGGAAGTATAGATTTGCATCATAAAATCACTAATATGTTCCCACTAAAATATTTTCTATTCATTATTTTGTTATCCAGCAATTTAGATCACCTACCTAAAGACAACGCTGTTTTCATTCCGCCTGTAAAGATTCCTGTTTTCCTGTCATCTAACTTTGGCGAACTTCGGGCTGATCATTTTCACTCCGGAATTGATATAAAAACCGGAGGAGTAACTGGTAAAGAAGTCGTCTCTGTTGCTGACGGATATATATACAGGATAGGTGTATCACCAACAGGATTCGGAAAAGCTCTTTATGTCAAACACTCATCAGGTTACTCAAGCGTCTATGCACATCTCGATAGTTTTACACAGGAGGTTGAGACTTATGTAAAGCAAAAACAATATGAAAACAAATCTTTTACTATTACCCTGTTTCCTTCAAAGGAACTTTTTCCTGTTAAAAAAGGTGATATAATAGCACTCTCCGGAAATTCTGGCAGCTCAGGAGGTCCTCACCTTCATTTCGAGATAAGAGAAACCGATAATGAGCTACCTGTGAATCCACTCCTGTATAAAATTGGTGTTTATGATAATATTCCTCCTGTGATTGAAAAGTTAGCAATTTATCCAATCGGAAATACCCTAATAAACAATAACCGGGCTGATGTAAAAATCAATATACCGCGAAGCAACGGGAAGTATTTACTTCCTGCCGGAAACGAGATAACAATCTCCGGAAAAGCCGGCTTTGGTCTTAAGATTCACGATCTCCTCAATGGAAGCAGTAACAAATGTGCCGCATATTCAATCAAGTTAGAGATCGACAGTACAACAGTTTTTGAATATGTTATGGATGGATTTTCATTTGATGAATCAAGGTTTGTTAATAGTCATATGGACTATAAAACTTATATGTTAAATAGCCAAAAGATACAAAAGGCTTATAAGCTCCCAAATGATAAGCTAAGCGTTTATAAAAACCTGTTAAACAATGGTGTATTCAGTTTCAATGACGGCAAAATTCACAATATCCTTTTTACAGTCAAAGATGTTAATAACAATACCTCTAAGCTGGAATTTAAAGTAAAAGCCTTATCTGGAAGTAATCCTTCTTATTCACCAAATAAAGATGGTTCCTTAAGAATGATGCCTTACAACAGACAAAATTCGTATGTTGCAGACGGAGTATCAGTTAATGTCCCAAATGGAGCCTTATATGACACATTATACTTTGAGCATAAAAGAAAACCTGCAAGCCCGGTAATGTATTCTGATCTGCATTCAATTCATAATAACTTGACTCCTCTTCAGAAACCGGTCTCACTATCAATTAAACCAAATAAAATACCCACAGGTAAGGAGTCAAAGATGATGATTGTACAGCTAAATAAAAATCTCAGTAAAGTCCCGACAAACAGCATTTGGAATGAAGGATTTCTAAAAGCCGAAGTGTCATCTTTCGGAGATTTTTTTGTTGGCATAGATACAATAGCGCCGGAGATAGCTCCATCAGGGTTTACATCAGAAAGTGATCTATCCGCAAAAAAGGAATTAAGAATCAAAATAAAAGACGATTTCTCCGGGATAGCAAAATATGAACCAGCTATTGATGGCAAATGGGCTTTATTTGAATATGATCCTAAAAATGAAGTTCTTATATATAGGTTCGACCAAAAATACATTTCAAAGGGCATTACTCACAGCCTCTCACTTAAGGTCAGTGATAACAGGGATAATGTGAGCCAGTATAGTTGCACCTTTAAGTGGTAAGATTGGGTACTGGGTACTGGGTACTAGATAGAATTCTGGGTACTTACTCTAACTCTAGGCACTCTAGTTCACTCTAGGCACTTCTAATAGATTTTTTCAGGATATACTCCCTTCTCGATCATTTCACGAATACTTTCAACCACCATGGGTTTGTCTTCGCGATATGTAACGCCAAACCACTTCTCAGGACTCATCAGAATTTTGATTTTGATTTTGCCGTTCTTGACATACTTGTCAACAGATGTGGGAATATCAAGTTCCGACTTTAGGTCCATCCCTTTACTCTTGATGAACTCTCTGAATTCATCGCCCAGATAATTGAAGCATGATGGTTTGAATCCCCATAAGTTCATCGATACAATCTCTTCACCTGAAAATTTTTGAAACGAACCATCAGGATTTGGGGCTTTGGCTCCATCAGCAGTTTTTTCAAGCTGCCGTGTCTCTACAATATTTATAAGGAATCCATTTTTATCTGCCTTGCATACACCCCTGTTTACATGGCCATGCTCTGACAATGTATTTTTCATTTTATACCCAACAATACAATAAGTATCAGGATCATTATCATTCAGAAGAAAATCTTTCAAGATTCGAAATGATTCAACTCCATAATAATCATCAGCATTTATTACCCCAAACGGCTCATGTATTTTCTTAGAAGCTACAAGGATTGCATGGCTTGTTCCCCATGGCTTAGATCTTTCAGGATTTACATTAACTTTTTCCGGAAGGTTAGTAATTTCCTGGAAAACATAATCTACTTCGATCTTTCCCTTAAGTTTTTTTACAAATCTTTCCGTTACCTGCTCCTCTATATCCCTTCTAATAACAAAGACTATTTTCCCAAAGCCCGATCGTACCGCATCATAAATCGAATAATCAATAATTGTTTCCCCTGCCGGGCCAACTTCATCAAGTTGCTTATTGCCACCATACCGTGAGCCCATTCCTGCGGCCAATACTAATAGAGTTGGTTTCATCATCCTATGTAGTTAATTTAATAAATAACAAACCTGCATGCTAAAAGATCATCCTATTGTTTTTGAGCAACATGCAGGCTAGGCTATGTTTAAGATTTCTGTAATGCAATTATACGAATTTTTTTCCAATTCGTTGTAATGATCATCGCTCCGGTTTTGGTGGTTTATACAAACCTTGATATCTTTGTTCTCTTTTAATAAATAAAATAAAATAAAAACAATATATGAAGAAGCTTACAGCAATATTGATCCTGATAGTTTTATCAGGATTCCTGCCTGAGCAGATCACAAATGCCTGCACTAACTTTTTGATTTCAAAGGGGGCTACAACTGATGGTTCTGTTATGATAACGTACTCTGCTGATTCTCACGTTCTTTATGGAGAATTATATTATTGGCCATCAAGAGACTGGCCAAAAGGATCAATGCTCGATGTTTACGAATGGGATTCAGGAAAGTTCCTTGGAAGAATTCCTCAGATTGCTCATACATATTCAGTCGTTGGAAATATGAACCAGCATCAGCTTTCTATAGGTGAAACAACATTCACAGGTAGAGAAGAATTGATCGACACAACAGGATTGGTCGATTATGGATCATTAATTTACATTACCCTCCAGAGGGCAAAAAATGCAAGGGAAGCGATTGCAACATTTTCGGAACTTGTCAGTAATTTTGGCTATTACAGTTCAGGAGAATCCTTTTCGATTGCAGATGCAAATGAAGCCTGGATTCTCGAGTTAATAGGTAAAGGCCCAGGAAAAAAAGGCGCTGTTTGGGTTGCACGACGTATACCGGAAGGATACATATCCGGTCATGCTAACCAGGCAAGAATTACAACATTCCCTCAAGCTGATGGTAAAACTTCAATAACATCAAAACAGTTAAATAAAATTTACGATCCTTCTGTTGAAACTGTATATGCTTATGATGTGATTGACGTCGCAAGAAGCTATGGATGGTTTAATGGTAAAGATTCCGAGTTTAGTTTCAGTGATGCCTATGCACCTCTTGATTTCAGCGCAGCAAGATTCTGTGATGCAAGGGTCTGGTCTGGTTTTAATATGGTTAATAGCCAGATGGGGCAATATCTTGATTATGCAATGGGTGAAAATCTGAAAAACAGGCTACCATTATGGATTAAACCCGATAAAAAACTTTCTCAGAAGGATGTAATGGGTATGATGAGAAACTACTATCAGAATACCCCAATGGATATGACAAAAGATCTTGGCTCTGGACCCTATGGCAGTACGGTAAGATGGAGACCAATGGAATGGGAAGTTGATGGTCAGAAATACATACACGAACGAGCCATATCAACACAGCAGACAGGTTTCTCATTCGTTGCTCAGAGCAGATCATGGCTTCCTGACCCTGTTGGAGGCATACTGTGGTTTGGCGTAGACGATACATATTATACCGTCTATTCACCGATGTACTGCGGGATAACGGATGTGCCAAGATCATTTGCGGTTGGTAATGGCGACATGATGACATTCAGCGATAACTCAGCTTTCTGGGTATTCAATCAGGTAACCAACTTTGCGTATACCCGTACAAGCCTTCTGATTGGTGATCTTCAGAAGAAACAAAAAGAGTTGGAAGAAGGCTATTTTAAAGAAACTAAAGAAATTGACAAGACTGTAGAAGCAATGTATAAAGAAAACCCTGCAAATGCAATTAATTACCTGACAGAATACTCTGTTAATGCTGGAGATAAAACTGTTAAAGAATGGCAGGATTTATACAAGTATCTTTTTGTCAAGTATGTAGATGGTAACGTTAAGGAAAGACAACCACTCCCTGAAGGTTACAGGTATGTCACTCCGAAAGTCTCCCAACCCGGGTATAGTGAAGAATGGCTAAGAATGATTGTGAAGGATGCAGGAGAAAAGCTTAAAGAAAAATAAATAACTGATCACAAATTATGATGCTTTGATGCTAATAAAAATCTTATCTGTGATTAGTTTTTAAAAAAATATTAATACATTTGCGACCGATTTTTGATTATTGAGAATACAAAAAATATTGTGAGATGAGCTTAATGAATGTGATTGAGAAAGAATACGCAGTGAAGAACGAGTTTCCGAATTTCGCAGCTGGTGACACTGTAACTGTTCACTATAAGATCAAAGAAGGTAACAAGGAAAGAATCCAGCAGTACCGTGGGGTTGTCATCCAGAGATCAGGCAGCAAACATACAGAGACATTTACTGTTAGGAAAATGTCAGGAAACATTGGTGTTGAAAGAATCTTTCCTGTTGCATCACCATTCATCGACAAAATCGAAGTAAACAAACACGGGAAAGTTCGCAGGGCAAGAATTTTCTATCTCCGTGATCTTACCGGTAAAAAAGCACGTATTCGCGAAAAGAAATTCTAAGAGTTTTATTATTATAGAAATAGAGACGCAAAATATTGCGTCTCTATTTTTTTGTCGCGAAATAAAAAACCCTGCATCCCTGCAGGGTCATTAATAATTAAATTCTCTGATGATTATATCTTATCAATCATAGCCTGACTTTTTGCTTTAGCTTCTTCGACAAGCTTATTTGCTTGAACATCAGCCTCCTGAACCAGTTGGTTTGCCTTGTTATCGGCAGTCTTGTTTATCTGGTCGGCTGATTTCTGAGCCGCCACCTTGGCAATTGGACCTTTTGACGCAGCTGCATCAATAACTTTCTGAGACTGTTCTTCAGCTTCCTTGCGGATATCATCAGCAGCTTTAGCAGCCTCATTTCTTATCTGGGCAGCTTTCTCTTCGGCTTCCTGTACAATTTTTGCACCCTGGGCTTCAGCCTCCGCCCTCGCTTTTTCTTTTCCATCATCAACTGCATTGCCAACTGATTGCTTTACAGTTTCTTTTACTGTCTCCTTTGCAGTCTGTTTTAATCCGCCGGAACTTTCACCAGATGTGCTGCCAAAGAATGGTGCAACCTGTGGATCCTTAAACGTGCCTGTCACTTTAAGGTTTACTTTAATTACTTCAGAAGGCTGGTATGCAACTCCAATTGAAGCTGCCTGAGAAGACAAACTATTAATCAACGAATTAACAGAACCACCAAGATCTGCCCTTGGGATCTCAGTTTTAACAACGTAATTAATTGTCTGATCAAGCCCCTGATCACCGCTGATATTCATCTTAAGGTTTCCTGTCTTTATATCAAAAGGATCAACATACACTCTTCCGTCAGCAATTTTAAAGCTGATGTTAATGTTTTTGAATGTATTCGAGTACTTATTACCAAGCTTGAGAACATCCTTCATTTTATCGAATGTTTTTGACTCTAGCAGAGTTACTTCATCAGACTGGAGTTTTCCACCACCATTCATAGAATTTGTGACAGGCATCATGTCTTGTCCAAGGAGACTTGTATACTTGAGGTTTGCATTAATTTTCCCGGCAATACCTTTTGCAGCTGGGGCCAATTTCTGAACTGTGTTGAACGTATTAAAAGCGCTCTTTATATCAACTCCTTTCATATCAAGATCGGCGTTCATAACTGGCTTCAGGCTATCGCGGGTATCATAATCAGCATTCATCTTAATTACACCCTCAAGAATGTTCATACCTGCATCCCTGATACTTAAGACCCCTTCCCTAATAATCATCTTTCCACCCACTTTTGAAGCTTTTATGCTGTCATAAGAGAATTTTTCGATCAATGCATCGAATGTAAAATCAATGTTTTCAGGAACCCGTATCAGGGAAAGAGCGGTAGTGTCCTCCACAACAGTTGTATCTGTTGCCATCCCTGACATTATCTCTGAAACGTCAATAAGATTTGACCGAAGTGAAAGATTTCCTGCCAATGTCCCATCGCTAAAGATATAAGGTATATAATTACCAAGTTTCCCTGATAAAGCAAAGTCGCTCTTCTTACCAACTTTGATATTTGTATTTGTTAGTGTTGAATATGCAGGGGTAAAGGCAAATGCGGCCTGGCTTATTGTAACTTCAGGGTAACCCGTCATTGCAACACGCATATCATTTACCTTCATATTTCCCATCGCCATAAAATCTTCATATTTTTCTTTTTCTATCATCGACATTTTTCCAGCCATCTCAACCGACATATCAATTATACCCGATAATGTAATACTGTCCATCGGAACTGCTCTTGATAATGCGGCAAGGTCTATCTGGCCCTTCATTGATCCTTTGAAATCAGGATCACTCATTGGTGTCTTGAGGGCAAATACCATATCGAATGGATTACCTGCAAGTTCAAAATGGAACTGCGGAATTTCAACAGTTGTTTTATCCATGTCCTTACCATCAACAAATACTGCTGTTTTCAGATTGATATCTTTTATTTTTTCAGGAAGCTGTGGATAACTGATAAGGCCATTTGCCACAGAAAGGTTGAGTCCAATGTCAGGCAAAGTGCTGTCAGTAGCGCTATATACTCCCTTTGCAAATCCATTAAGCGCAAATTCTCCTGTCGCACTCAGGTCCTGGTAATCATTCATGTAAAATGCAGGGACAAGCGAAAGAAGTGTTTTAAATGATGTTTGTGGTGTGTTGAATTCAACGTCAGTTTCAATATCATCACCAGGCATTGCAACAATACCAGTAAAATTAAGACGCATATCATTTAATGACAGATAATTATCTCTAAAGGTAAATTTCATGCTATCAAGATTAGCAAGCAGGCTTATTTTAGAATCAAGCACAGTTTTGTTAAGGTACTTCATACCTTCCATTATAAAAGTAAGGTCACTAACATTCAACGCCATATCGAGATCAGTCTGGCTGGTTGTCATATCACCGCTTAATGAGAAATTTAAATCCTTCATGTAAGCCTGTATATCTGATTGATAATCAAGATAAGATATATTTGACCTGTTTATCTCAAGCTTTTTAAGCCTAATAAGCAAATCAGATTCTGACGTTTCTTCTTCCGGAACCTCGGCTGATGTTGTTGTGTCTTTAACAATATCCCAATTGGCTTTGCCATCCTTTAATACAATTGCATTAACAACAGCCTGGTCGATATGGCGTTGAA
>DATALD010000027.1:0-6719 GCA_036261255.1 Bacteroidales bacterium | reverse complement strand
TCGAGACAGGCATTTCACTATCAATCACTTTTTTACATGAAAGTATTAAAGTTAAGCTGTTAATATAAACATGGGTGAAAATTTTCATTATTTTAATGCTTCAAAATACAGGATAGGCTTATATGCCAGATATTCACTATTCTCTGAAAAGAGACTTCAGGTTTTTGCTGAAGCATCTCCATATTTAGTTCATTACAAGAGAGAATGGGCATCATCAAGCGACCACACTCCTTTTACTACAAATAAAATCAGATATTATCTTGCCCCGGGAGTGAGCTTGTATTCAAAAAGCAAAAGAATCAGCTTCGATCTGTATTACAAATTTTATGAAGATCTCTTAACAGACAAAATTAAATCAGTTGTTTCTTATAAAGTCAATTTTAATTTTTGATGCTGCATTCCTTGAAAATTCTATTTTTAATTGCCAGCTTAACTTTAATACTTTCATGTAAAAAAGTGATTGATAGTGAAATGCCTGTCTCGAATCCAAAAGTTGTCGTAAACAGTTTCTTTACTGACAGTAACAGGATAAAAGTTCATTTATCAAAAAGTATGGGAATTCTTGAAAACAGCACGCCTGAATATATTGATGCAACGGTTATCCTGAGGAAGAATGATACTATTATTGATACACTGCATTATGAATCGGGATATTACTATTCTACCGTGCTGGCTGAAAAAAATATTAACTATTCTATAGAGGCTACAATAGCCGGCATTGGAACTGTTTTGTCCAATGATTTCATACCTGAAAAGACAATTCTTCAAAGCTATGTTTGCACCGATTCAATATTAATCGATGAGGATGAAATGGTAATTAATGAACTTAGACTTGATTTTCAGGATTTTACAGGGCCGTCATTTTATGAGGTAGATCTTGAAGCAAGAGACATCGTTCGAAATAGTAAGATGGGGCTTTGGTTTAAGAAAAATACTGATCCAATAATAACCTCAACAGGGTTGCTTGATTATAATCCCCGGACATTGATTTTTACAGATAAAATGTTTGACGGAAAACAATGCTCGTTAAAGGTTTATTTTGCCACAACGCCATGGTCTGATTACAACCTGAAAATCAGCTTCAGATCGGTCTCGGAATCTTATTTCAAATACAAAGAAAAACAGTTTGCATATCTGTTCAGCCTTGAGTCTGATATTTTTAGTGGAATGAGCGAGCCAATAAACCTTTATTCCAATATCGATGGCGGCTATGGAATTTTTGCAGGCTATTCATCTGATGAAAAGGTATTAATAGTACGATAAATGCTGAAGAAGTTCATAATATTCCTTTCTTTTTTTGCATCATGTGAAAGCGCGTTTTCGCAGAAGATTTCTATTAGTGGCTATGTTACAGACTCTGCATCCGGTGAGATACTTTCCGGAGCAACAATAATTTCCTCAGACCATTTAAATTATGCAATATCAAATAATTACGGGTATTATTTCCTCAACTTGAATCAATCGGAAGACTCCGTGAAGCTTCAGGTATCATTTGTTGGTTTTACTTCGTCATCTTTTTCAGTAAAACCAAATCAGAATCAAAAGATTAATATCTCATTAATAAACAGGAATACACTTGAAGAAGTTATTGTGAGTGCACAAAGAACAATTACATATGAAAGAAGGAAAGAGATGGGCGTTGTTTCGGTGCCACTTTCAAAAGTCTTGGCTATGCCATCAATTGGAGGAGAATCCGATATATTAAAATCACTTCAGCTAATGCCTGGGATACAATCGGGGAATGAGGCATCAAGCGGCTTATATGTTCGTGGGGGAAGCCCTGATCAAAATCTAATGGTCATTGATGATGTCCCGATGTATTATGTAAATCATCTTGGTGGTTTCGTTTCGACATTTAATTCGGATGCAATTAATAATATGAAACTTGTTAAAGGAGGATTTCCTGCTCATTATGGAAGCCGGTTGTCATCTGTTGTTGATATAAAGATGAAGGAAGGAAATATGAAAGAGTTTCATGGGAGTGGGATGATTGGAATGATTGCATCAAAGATTATGGTTGAAGGACCATTCAAAAAAGAAACTACTTCCTATATGTTTTCACTTCGAAGATTCATGTATGATCTTCTAACAAGACCATTAACAAGATTAACTTCGGTTAGTGGCGCAGCCATGGGGTACAATTTTTATGATCTTAATGCGAAAGTAAACCATATTTTCTCACCAAAAGACAGGCTTTACTTATGCTTTTATTCCGGTGGAGATAAGATTTTAACAACGCAAAAATCCCATGGGGATATAAATAAAATGAATCTGGAATGGGGTAATATTCTTGGATCGTTCCGATGGAATCATTTATATAACGATAAGCTCTTCTCCAATGTTACTTTATATTCAACAAGGTATCGTCTTGCAAACGATTTCTCAAGCACATATAGCATCAATGATGTTAAGGAGAAAACGTCTGCCACTTACTTTTCCGGTATTGTTGATATTGCCGTAAAGGCTGATTTCGACAATTATATTAATCAGAATTACAAGATAAAATTTGGAGGCAATTCCATTTACCATCAATTTAATCCCAATACAACATCATATAAATCTTTTGAGAACAACGCTGCCATTGATACCAGTTTTGGCAGTAAAAAACAGTATGGTCTTGAGAATGCGGCATATCTTGAAAATGAGATTTCAATAGGCACCAAGTTGTTTACAAATCTTGGTTTCAGAGTCACTAATTATCGGATTTCAAACCGGAGTTATAACTCATTTGAACCAAGATTTCTTGCAACCTTCATGGTTGGCAAAAATACCCTCCTGAAAGCTTCTTATTCATCAATGAATCAGTATATTCATTTACTTACCGGCTCAGGGTCCAGTATGCAGAATGATGTCTGGGTTCCTGTAACTTATGCCGTAAAACCTTCACTTTCACATCAATATTCAATAGGGTTTGAAAAGACGTTCAAAGATGAAATGTACGAGGTGAGCCTGGAGGGTTATCATAAGAATATGAAGAACCTGATCACATACAAAGATGGTGTTGCAACACTTTCATCAGCTTCTGACTGGCAAACCCAAATCGAAACCAATGGAAGAGGTAAGTCTTATGGACTTGAATTTCTGTTTAAAAAAACAAAAGGGTCAACAACCGGCTGGATCGCATATACATATTCTAAATCTACACGTCAGTTTGAAAATAAAAATAACGGGAAACCATATCCTTTCAAGTATGATAGAACACATGACATAAGCATAGTTTACCTCCAGAGAATAAAAAGCAATGTTCAATTTTCTGCAACATGGGTTTATGGAACCGGGAATCCATTTACTCTGGCAGCTCAGAAATATAAAATGATACCAGATGTGAATACTGACATAAATAAATATCTTATTTATGGACAAGCATATACTGATCTTAATTCCTTCAGAATGCGATCCTATCACAAACTCGATGTCGGAATTAATTTTAATAAAAAAGTTAAGCGGGGAGAAAGAACCTGGAGTATAAATATTTACAATCTTTACAACCGACAGAACCCTTACTACTATTTCCTGGACAATACTTATCAATTTGATGAGAGAGGAAAAGTAATTCCAGGTGCGACTAAAACAGTTCTAAAACAACAAAGCTATTTCCCGATTATTCCTTCATTCAGCTATAGCTTAAAGTTCTAGTGTTATAATTATTAAGTTAGTAAACTAAATAATTATATTATCTTTGCCTTCATGGCAAGGAAATCAATTCACTATCCGGTTACAGATCTGCAGCGTGAAGAACTAGTAACAATGCAGCGTTCTTTGAAACTTCAAAAAAGATATGTTGACAGGGCTAAGGTGATCATTCTCAGCTCAGAAGGCTTGACCATTGACCAAATTATGGATCAGACAAAATTGAGCCGCCGAGTTGTTAATAAATGGCGTCAGAGATTTAAATCCCATGGCATTGATGGACTTAAAGATGCTCCTAGAAAAGGGAAGCCTCCTGTTATAACACAAGAGAAAAAATTGCTTGTTATTCAGAAAGCATGTTCAAAGCCCGAAGGTGGTTACACTAACTGGTCACAAGCCAGGATAGCAAAAGAAGTAGGAATAAGCCAAAGCAAGGTTTTTCAGATACTTAAAGAAACAGATTTAAAACCACATAAAACTGAATATTGGTGTGGTAAAAGCCCAGACCCAGAGTTTGAAGCCAAGATGATTGCTATTGTCGGCCTTTACATGAATCCTCCTGAAAACGCCATAGTATTATCTGTTGATGAAAAGACCCAGATCCAGGCACTGGATCGTTCTCAGCCGATGCTTCCTTTAAAACCAGGAAAACCAAGGCGACTGACTGCAACTTACAAGAGGAATGGGACTGTTGCACTCATTGCAGCACTTGCAGTTAATACCGGAGAGATCACTGCGAAAACTGTGACATCAAATACTACTGAGAACTTTCTTAAATTCCTTAAAAAACTTGATCGAACATACACAGGAAAAACATTACATATAATCGTGGACAATCTCCCGATACATAAGAATAAAGAAGTCGTAAAGTGGCTTGAGGGAAAGCGCAAGTTCAAGTTCCATTTTACTCCTACATATTCATCCTGGCTCAATCAGGTAGAGATATGGTTTAACATGCTGACAAAAGATGTTATTAAAGGTGGTATATGGAAATCATCAGCCCAGCTATCGGAGCAACTTATCGAGTACGTTAAAACTTATAATGCAACAAGAGCAAAACCTTTTGAATGGACTTATACCGGGAATCCTTTAAAGAAATAGTATACTTTTTAAATAATCATAACACTAGCATCACTTTCCTGTTCGATTTTATGAAGCTTGTAGAATAATATTTCCTAAGTTTGCCGCATGGGAAGAAAGAAAGAATATCCTTTATTAGAAAAGGTTACAATTACCGATATAGGCTCTGAAGGGAATGCCATTGCAAGAGTTAATAACATGGTTGTATTCGTGCCAATGCTTATTCCGGGAGATGTTGTTGATATCAGGGTTGTGAGGAAAAGGAAAAAGTACCTTGAGGGCATTGTTACAAAGTTCCATGAATATTCACCAGACAGGATAAAACCTGTTTGTATTCATTTTGGCGTATGCGGGGGCTGTAAATGGCAACATCTTCCTTATCAACAGCAACTTGGTTATAAGCAGAAGCAGGTTACAGATAACCTTGAACGTATTGGTAAGCTGACACTACCTGCACATAATACTATTTCAGGCTCGCCTGATATCTATCAGTACAGGAATAAGCTTGAATATACTTTCTCTCACAAGCGATGGCTTACCCGTGAGGAAATAGAATCTGGCAGCATAATAGGGAAGGAGAATGCAGTTGGCTTTCATATACCCGGGCAGTTCGATAAAGTGCTCGACATAACAGAATGCCACCTGCAGCCAGAGCCGACAAATAAGATAAGGAATGATGTAAGGGAATATGCAAGACAGAATGATCTTGATTTCTTTGATTTAAGAGAGCAGAAGGGTTTCCTGCGGAATATGATCATAAGGAACAACCTTGCCGGCGATGTAATGGTTATAGTGATCTTTTTTTATGAAGATGAAGATAAACGCAAAGCGCTGCTTGATTATATCTCAGAAAAATTCCCTGAGGTAAGCTCTCTTATGTACGTTATAAATTCAAAGAAGAACGATTCTCTGGGCGACCAGGAACCTATACTTTATAAAGGTGAGGATCATCTGATTGAGGTAATGGGTGATCTGAAATTCAGGATCGGTCCGAAATCATTCTACCAGACAAATACAAAGCAGGCTGAATTGCTGTATAATACAACAGTTTCTTTTGCTGAACTTAAAGGCGATGAAATAATCTACGATCTTTATACAGGAACCGGTACAATAGCCAATTTTGTTGCTTCAAAGGCTTCAAAGGTTATAGGTATAGAATATATTGATGAGGCAGTTGCTGATGCCAGGATAAATTCAGAGCTCAATAATATTAAAAACACTGTGTTCTTTGCCGGCGATATGAAAGATGTTCTTTCAGAATCATTCATGGCAGAGCAGGGTTTTCCGGATGTCATCATCACCGATCCGCCACGTGCCGGTATGCATGAAGATGTTGTAGCTGCCATATTAAAAGCATCTCCCCGACGGATAGTATATGTTAGCTGTAATCCTGCAACACAGGCCAGGGACATAAACCTTCTTTCTGAGCAATATCATCTTACAAAGATCCAGCCTGTTGACATGTTCCCTCACACCCATCATGTTGAGAATGTGGCGCTGCTGGAGAAGCTAGAGAAGCTGTAAAGGCTATAAAGGCTATAAAGGCTATAAAAGCATTCTCTTCATCGCCGCGTCCCTTCTCCTTCATACTAATCCTCATTGAATAATTTTGTGCTCAGATATTTTTCACCGCTATCGGGGCGTCAAAGTGGGATGCTCTATGATGTGTTGAAAAGTCAAATATTTAAGCAATTTCCTTTGAACTTATCTCCTGTTTTCCTATTTTTGTCGCCGCTGAAAAGAAATTTAAGAAAGTTCATTTCTCTTAAAGATATGTGTCCTCCTTCGCTAAAGCTACGGAGGACAAAGGGAGAGATGGGTGAGTGGCTTAAACCAGCAGTTTGCTAAACTGCCGTATGGGTAACTGTACCGGGGGTTCGAATCCCCCTCTCTCCGCAACTCCAATTGCTTCCGCAGCTCTGCTGCGGAATTTTTGTTTTTGAGCAGTCCAAGCCAGGCTCTGCCTGAGCGCAGGACTGCTCAAAAACAAAAATCCAATGAGCGACCAG
>DATALD010000026.1:0-46580 GCA_036261255.1 Bacteroidales bacterium | reverse complement strand
AGTCCTCATTGCAAATAACCAAAAAATGAAGTATTTTTGTTTTATAACCCTGGGGATAAATGAATCCAACCTTAAGAAACATTCTCATTGCATCTGGAATCATTCTGATACTTGCAATCTTCTGGTTTTTCAGGAGTATTGTTGTATATGTTCTGATTGCCGGGGTTTTATCAGTGATGGGAAGGCCTCTTGTTGACCTTTTAGGCCGGATAAGATTCAGTAGATGGCATATTCCAAGAGCTATATGTGCATTGTTGACAATAGTTGTAATCTGGAGTCTCATTTTTTTATTCTTCAAAACTTTCATACCCCTTATAAGTCAGCAGATTTCATATTTCTCCTCAATTGAAAGCGAGAAGCTTGTAGCGCTTATTGAAAACCCAATAAACAAAGTTGAAAACCTGTTCAGATCCCTTAACCGTGATATGACTGCAGATCTTTCGCTAAAGGAATATGTTATGGAGAAAGTGGCAGGGATTTTAAGTATTAACGTTGTACAGAAGTACATCGGTTCGGCTGTGAACATAATTGGTAATCTTATTGTTGCAGCTTTTTCAATAACTTTTATCTCTTTCTTTTTTCTTAAGGATCACAAACTTTTTTTTGAGTCAATATTGATGTGGGTTCCCGAGAAATATACTGATAATGCAGTAAGGGCGCTTAATTCAATTAAAAGCCTTCTGACAAGGTATTTTATCGGGATAATGATCCAAAGCACCTGCATTATGATCCTGATAACAATAGGAATGACTATTGTCGGCATAGAATTCCAACAGGCAATAGTGATGGGACTGATTCTTGGAATATTGAATGTTATACCGTATGTGGGGCCATGGCTTGGATTATTTGTTGCAATAATAATGGGGGTTGCATCACATATTCACCTTGACTTTGATGAAGTTGTTATTCCTCTTGTCATCAATATGATAATTGTTGAGGCAATAACACATCTTATAGACAATATTGTTTTTCAGCCTGTCATTTTTTCAAACAGTGTAAAAGCTCATCCTCTTGAGATATTCATTGTTGTTCTTGCTGCTGGGTTTGCTGCCGGTGTACCGGGAATGATACTTGGCATACCAGCTTACACAGTTTTGAGAGTGTTTGCCCGGGAATTCTTTTATAATTTTAAGGTAGTACAGAGGGTTACTTCAAGTCTTTCTGCTGAAGATCTCGGTGTAAAGTACATCACTATCAAGCATGAGAACCCTGAAAAAGAAGAACCGAAAAAATGATTAGTTAAACTGAATGAGATCAATTTTTCACCGTATCTGGCTTTTTTATTATGAAGGATTCAGAAATCTTTCCTGGTGGGGAAAGCAAATGTGGCTAATTATTATTATAAAATTGTTCATAATTTTTGCTATATTAAAGGTATTCTTTTTCCACGATTTTCTGGGTAGCAGGTTTGAGACAGAAACGGAAAAAGGGCAATATGTAATGGAACAATTAATTAATCCTCCTCAAAAAAATGATTGAGAATGTTGACCCCTCACTTGTAGGCTGGTCGAGGGCTCAGTTTGCCCTTACAGCAGCATATCACTGGTTGTTTGTCCCTCTTGTTATTGGGCTTTCATTTATTCTAGCAATTATGGAATCTATCTTTTACCGTAACGGCAGTGAAGAATGGAAACGAATTACCAAATTCTGGATGACCCTTTTTGGAATCAATTTTGCAATTGCAATAGCAACAGGAATAATCCTTGAATTTGAGTTTGGGACGAACTGGTCAAATTATTCGTGGTTTGTAGGTGATATATTCGGAGCTCCACTTGCCATTGAAGGTATACTTGCTTTTTTTCTTGAAGCCACGTTTGCAGCCGTAATGTTCTTTGGCTGGGATAAAGTAAACCGCAGGTTTCACCTGTTCTCAACATGGCTTGTTGCAATAGGAGCAAGCATATCTGCAATATGGATACTTGTTGCAAATGCCTGGATGCAAAACCCTGTTGGTATGTTATTCAATCCCGATACAGCAAGACATGAGATGGTTAATTTTGCAGATGTTGTATTAAACAGGATTGCAATAGATAGTTTCCTTCATGCGACTTCATCAGGTTTTCTTCTTTCGTCGATGTTCGTGCTTTGTGTCAGCTGCTGGTTCCTGGTAAGAGGAAGAGAACTAGCCCTTGCAAAGAAAAGCATCCTTGTGGCATGTGTTTTTGGCCTTTTGTCTTCTTTAATTACGGCTTATACAGGAGATGAGTCGGCTCGTACTATCGCCCGATTGCAACCTGTTAAATTTGCATCAATGGAAGCTCTGTATGAAGGTAAGAGTGATGCAGGATTAAAAGCATTTGGAATATTAAAGAAGTCTGAGAAGAAAATCAGTGATCTCGAAACAAAGGAGTTTATAGTTGATATTGAAATTCCCGGCCTTCTTTCAATTATGACAGGGGGCAGCAGGGACACATACATCCCCGGCATTAAAGAGCTTATCTATGGCGATGCTGAAAGAGGAATTCAATCTGTTGAAGAGAAGATGAAAAAAGGAAATACTGCCAGGCTGATGCTTGAAAAGTATCATTATTCAAAAAAAGCAGGTGATTCATCTGCGCTTCAACAGGTACAATCTGAAATGGATGAAGGTTTCATGAAAGAGAATTTCAGATATTTTGGTTACTCATCGTTGGCAAAACCTGAAGATTCAGTCCCGGATGTAGCAGCTACGTTCTATGCATTTCACCTGATGGTTGTTCTCGGTTTTTACTTTATTCTGCTCTTTGTAATCGGCCTGATACTTTTATTCCAGGGGACTCTTGAAAAAAATAAATGGTTTCTTTGGATATGCCTTCTTTCAATACCGTTGCCCTATATTGCGAGCGAACTCGGATGGGTTGTTACAGAAATGGGAAGGCAACCCTGGATAATACAGGATCTGATGTCAGTAACATCGGGTGTTTCACAGGTAAAAACTGGCACAGTAATTACAACTTTTGTAATGTTCACTGTATTTTTCACTATTATGCTGATCGCGGAAATATCAATAATGCTAAAGGCCATCAGGAAAGGCCCTAAAGAAGAGGAGGCAAAAATATGATACCTGTTATATCACATATCTTTCTCCAGCAATACTGGTGGATAATCATTTCCCTTATGGGAAGTGTTCTTGTGTTCCTTATGTTTGTCCAGGGCGGACAGTCTATGCTGTTTACATTACCTTCAGATAATTCCGAAAGGACACTCATTATAAACTCGCTCGGGAGGAAATGGGAATTCACATTTACAACCTTAGTAACCTATGGAGGAACCTTCTTTGCATCTTTCCCGCTGTTTTATGCAACAAGTTTCGGTGGCGCCTACTGGTTATGGACTGTTATTCTTTTCAGCTTCATAATTCAGGCTGTATCTTACGAATTCAGGTCTAAAGCAGGAAATATCATCGGACAAAAGACATTTGACATCTTTCTTTTTACAAATGGCTCATTGGGTCCATTTCTTATCGGCGTAGCTGTAGGTACTTTTTTTACAGGGGTCGGATTTACATTAAATGAGATGAACCAGGTTTCGTGGAATAATGACTGGCGTGGACTTGAAGCTCTTGGAAACATAAGAAATATTGCATTGGGACTTGCAGTTCTTTTTCTTGTAAGGCTAAATGGATTGCTGTTTCTCTTAAACACAATAGATAACGATTCTATCAGAGCAAGGGCTGCAGGGAGGATAATAATGAATTCTCTTTTTTTCCTGGTGTTCTTCCTTTATTTCATGTTCAAGTTACTCGTTTCTGATGGTTATTTTTATACGAATACCGGAGCCATAGAAATTGAAGAGCATAAGTATCTGCATAATTTTATTGAGATGCCCTTTGTAATGATAATCTTTCTCGCAGGAGTGCTTGCCGTAGTCTATGGTATTTTCAAAGCAATTGCAGGAAAGAGCAATAATGCAATTTGGTTTACCGGGTCTGGCACAGTGACCGCTGTTATGGGATTGTTTCTGATAGCAGGATTTAATAACACAGCTTTCTATCCTTCAGTTGCTGACCCTGAAGCTTCTCTTACAATAGTAAATGCATCTTCAAGTCTTTTTACACTTAAAACAATGATGTTCTTTTCATTTACAGTGCCTTTTATTATTGCATATATATGGTATACCTGGAAGGCACTGACAAGCAGGAAGATCACAATTGAAGAAATGCAGGGTGAAGGACATAAGTATTAAACCGAATTAAAAAGAAAAATGTATATAACAGGAATTCTTATGTATCTGGTCTGGCCGGCATTTATATTTATAAGCTGGTATGCAGTTAGGTTTGCACTTGACCAGTATGAAAAAAAATTTCCGGGCGAGAAATAACCCGGCAAAATTGTATTTCAGAGTGTTTAACCCAAATTGTTTTTCATCGAGAAATGAATTAACGATGAAATGATATACAATGGAATTATCAATAACAATGAAGCTGGCCCTGAAGTAATGAAAGCAAGTACAATCAGACAGCTTAGCAGGTATCTTCCTTCATTACCTCTGAATTCCAAGCTTTTAATTTTAAGAGAAAAAAGTTTGATCTTACTAACCATCAATAGTGACAGGATGATAGTATAGGTAAGCAATATAAGGGGAGAGTTAACAATAAGATCAAGTATCTTAGAAGATGAGAAGTTCATTGCAAGAATAAGAGATATTATTGCAATTGCATTTGCAGGAGTTGGCAGACCTTTGAAAATAACCGACTGCGAGGAATCGAGATTGAATTTGGCAAGACGGAGTGCAGCGCAGACTGGCATGATTGCAGGAATCAGAAGTAGAAATGATACTCCTATGCCTTCTTTCATCAACAACGATTCTGGAGCAAGTGTATTGCTGAGTAAATGAAAAACAATAATTGCAGGAGCAACGCCGAAACTGACTACATCAGCGAGACTATCAAGTTCTTTCCCGATATCGGAATATGCTTTGAGGAGCCTTGCTGAAAAGCCATCGAGAAAGTCAAATATCATGGCTGCAACAATAAGCCAGGAGGCGCTGATTATGTCGCCGCGGGCAGCAAAAATAACAGCAATAAATCCTGAAACCAGGTTAAGAGATGTTATCAGGTTTGGAATATGCTTCATTTTGATAAAGTAAATGTGAACAGAAGGGAGTGTAAAAATATAAAAATCTTCTTGCTTTTATTAGTAGATTTGTAATAATATAACACCTGTAGTGATCGATTATAAAGGCATAAAAATAGCTGTTGATTTTGACGGAACAATAGTCGAACATGAATATCCTGCAATAGGAAAGGAGAAACTGTTTGCTTTTCAGACATTAAAAGAGCTCGAAAAAAATGGCGCTCTCCTAATATTGTGGACGTTCAGAATAGGAAAGGAACTGGAGGAAGCTATAAGCTTCTGTAAAACAAATGGTATTGAGTTTTATGCTATTAACAGGAACTATCCGGAAGAAATATTTGATGAATCAAAGATCAGCAGGAAGATTAATGCTGATATTTATATTGATGACAGGAATGTAGGAGGTTTTCCTGGATGGAGCGCCATCTGGCAGATGTTAAATCCCTATGAGCTTCAGGAACTTGAAGCAAGAAAAAAGATTGACTCGGCCGCGAAAAAAAAGTTATTCGGGTTGTTTAAAAAGAAAACTCAAGAAGATGAGAACTGATTATCCACGTTTTTTTATTTCAATTACATTAATACTTGCCCTGACCTGGATGTTCTCCTGCTCAGGGAAACCAGGGAATAAAGAAGAAAAAAAGACCGACAAGGCAAATGAAAATACTGTAGCTGAAACGCGCATTTCTCTTGACATTATTGCGCCTGCAGACGATGAAGGTTTTAAGCTTAACGAACCTGTCAGGATAATTCTTGAGACCGATGCACAGAGCACTGATTCGATTGTAATTTTTTATGATAGCCGTCGCTTGGCTGCACTAACCTCCGGGCCATGGGAATATACAATTCCCGAAGGTTATCTAACAGTAACAGGAAAGAAGGCATTAAAAGCAACTACATATCATGAAAACAAATCAGGTTCTTTTGTAAGATTTATTAGAGTTCTGTCTGATAAAGCGCCTGAAAAATATGGCTACCGGATTGTTCATACATATCCCCACGATAAGGAGGCTTTCACACAGGGACTTTTTTATCATAACGGTTTATTATATGAAGGTACAGGACAGATGTCAGGTTCAAGCCTGCGGGAAGTTGAACTGGAAACTTCAAGGGTTATTAGACAGCGTGATCTTGATGCGTCATTGTTTGGTGAAGGAATTACGCTTTACAAGGATAAAATATTCCAGGTGACGTGGGAAAACAAAGTAGGTTTTGTTTACGATATTAAATCGTTTGAAGTACACAATACAATTTCTTACCCCATGCAAGGATGGGGATTAACAACAGTTGACGACAGGATAGTACTGAGTGATGGTTCAAATATTCTTTACTTCTTTGAACCTGAAATGTTCACAGTTATCAGTAGACTGGAAGTTTATGATGATAAAGGTGCTATTGACATGCTTAATGAGCTTGAGTACATAAATGGTGAGATATGGGCAAATGTCTGGATGAAAGATATTATCGTACGAATTGACCCGAAAACCGGCAAAGTGAATAGTGTTGTTGACCTAAGCGGACTACTTAAAGCAAAAGACAAAACACCTGAAACAGATGTTCTGAATGGCATAGCCTGGGATAAAGAGGGTGGAAGGATTTTTGTCACGGGTAAGCTATGGCCAAAGCTTTTCGAGATAAGTATCAGCAAGTAACCCTTGTGTGATATATGATGTTTATTCCTCGTGGTATGATATTGAAACATGCAGGTGTATGACCTAATGTTTCACCATCAGCATCAACATTCACCGGAGTTTCTGAACTGATCTCAATTGTCTTGCCCCTGTAACCATCTATTTTTGGGTGGCTAAGTATCGTTCCATCATAGAGAAGCCCGATGCTTCTGACAACCTCTACTTTACCCATATTGTTGATAACTGATATGTCAAAAAGACCATCGTCAGGTATTGCCTCGGGGTTCTGTCTCATGCCGCTCCCTGAATATCTCCCATTGCCAATGCTTACTGAAAAGATATCGGCTTCAATTTCCTCGTTATCAATTTTGATAAAAGATTTTACGTTTCTGTAAGTAATAAGAGTTTTCAGAAGGCTGTACAGATAGATCAATTTGCCACCGCGTCCTTTTTCTTTCTGGTGATTAGATCTTTTTACAACAGCTGACTGGAAACCAAGACCTGCCATATTTATGAAATACCTCTCTTTTTCCCTGGTCTCTTCAAAATATCTGACATGCCCAATATCATGAAGCATTGTCTTGTTTTTAGTAATGATTGAGATAGCGCTGTCATAATTCATCGGGATCCCGAACATTCTTCCCCAGTCGTTACCGGTGCCAACAGGTATAAGGCCGATTGTAATATCTTCAGAAGGGCAGGCTCCATTTGTCATTATACCATTGACAACTTCATTAAGAGTACCATCGCCACCGACTATTATTATCATTCTGAATCCTTCTTCTATTCCTTGTTTTGTATGGACAATTGCATGACCTCTTCTTTCTGTAAATTTAGGTGTGAAAGTAAAGCCGGCTTTTTTAAGGAGAGATAATATTCTTGAGCTATCTTTCTTCCCTTTGCCTTTTCCGGCGTTGGGATTGATAATAACGAGCCAACCGGTTGTCATAATAATGGTAATTACTTATGGTACCTTTGTGGGGCTAATATAATTAATTTCGAGGCATCGCGGGGCGTTACCCTGCTTTAAGGTTATCAAATATTTGCATATCCAGAATCAGAACCACTCTGTTAATAACTTGTTGAAAACCCCAAAAAGAATGTTTACAATTACACTATTGGTCAACCGGGACCGTAAAGCAGAAGTATTAAATTTGGAATTCATAAATTATCTAAAAATATACAGGAAAGATGGGAAGGATCATATCGATCGCAAATCAGAAAGGTGGAGTTGGGAAGACCACTACAGCCATTAACCTGGCAGCAAGTCTTGCCGCACTAGAGAAAAAGGTTCTGATAATAGATGGCGATCCACAAGCTAATGCAACATCGGGTATTGGAATTGATACACGGAATATAAAATGTACTTTGTATGACTGCCTTATAGATGGAAAAAATCCTTCTGAAGCTCTTATACCGTGCGGTATCAAGAATCTTTTTATAATGCCTTCAAACATTGATCTTGTCGGTGCAGAAATTGAAATGCTCGACAGGCCTGAAAGAGAGAAGATACTAAAAGGAGTTATAGAAAAACTGGAAGATACCTATGATTATATCCTTATTGATTGTTCACCTTCACTTGGGCTGCTTACAGTTAATGCGCTAACCGCATCCGATTCAGTTATAATACCTGTTCAGTGTGAGTATTTTGCATTGGAAGGACTAGGAAAACTTCTGAATACTATTAAGATCATTCAGAATAATCTTAATAAGGCTCTTGAAATAGAAGGCTTTTTACTTACGATGTACGATGCCCGTCTGAGGCTTTCGAACCAGGTTGCCGATGAGGTTAATAAGCACTTCCAACAGATGGTATTTAAGACAATCATCCAGAGGAACATTAAGTTGTCTGAAGCTCCAAGTTATGGGCAGCCTGCAATTCTGTATGATGCAGAATCAAGAGGCACTGTGAATTATCTTAGCCTTGCCAAAGAATTAATTGAAAAGCAGGCGGCAGTTCCCTCAAAAAACTAAAAATATTCAACAAACTACGCGATGAACATGACAAAGAAAAACGCCCTGGGAAGAGGTCTTGGTGCATTGATTGAAGGTGTTGAAAAGGAAGTTCTTGAGAAGAAAGTAGAGGCAAATCTTAATATTTCTGTTGACTCTATTGAGGCAAACCCTTTCCAGCCGAGGACGAATTTCGATGGACAGGCACTTGAGGATCTGTCAATATCAATAAAGAAACTGGGCATTGTTCAACCTCTTACAGTCAGAGAGGTATCACCCGGAAGATACCAACTTATTGCTGGTGAGAGAAGATTACGTGCTGCAAAACTTGCCGGACTGACACAAGTCCCGGCTTATGTAAGAACAGCCGACGACCAGGCAATGCTTGAGCTTGCTCTTGTTGAAAATATACAACGAGAAGACCTCGATGCAGTTGAAGTTGCAATAAGCTTCCAACGCTTAATTGAGGAATGCCGGCTTACACAGGAACAGCTAAGTGACAGGGTAGGCAAGCAGAGGTCAACAGTCGCCAATTACCTTCGCCTGTTGAAGTTGCCTGCAGAGATTCAATTAGGTATCAGGAATAAGCAACTTACAATGGGTCATGCAAGAGCCCTTGTAAATATTGACGATCATAAAAAGCAAATCGGGGTATATTATAAAATAATTGATGAAGGTTTGTCAGTCAGACAAGCTGAAGAACTTGCCCGTCATCAGCAGCCGGAGAATGCCAGGAACCCTGATAAAACTGAAAGGAAGCAAAAACTCAACAATGATTTTGCAAGTCTTACTGACCATCTTAACCGGATATTTTCTGCTAAAGTTGCGTTCAGAATAAACGAAAGTGGCAAAGGAAAAATAGTGATACCCTTTGAAAATACTGATGAAATGGAGCGCATTTTAGGAGTTTTTGACAAGCTAACTTCCTAAAATAATTATCTTTACCCCCCGTTATTAATAACCGAAGAACTCTCCGGAACGGGAATAAATTGAAGAATATCATCAAAATATTGTTCATTGTAACTGTGCAATTAATTTGTATTCAGACAGATATGATCGCACAAGACACTATTGCCCATTCTTCTGTTGTAAAAAAAAGGTTTGTTTCTGATCCGATGAAAGCAACGATGTTAGCAGTTGCACTCCCTGGATCCGGACAAATTTACAATAGAAAATATTGGAAAGTACCGGTTGTTTACGCAGGTTTTGGTGTACTAGGTTATTTTATCAATTATAACTCATCACAGTATATTAAATTCCTTAAAGGACTGCAGGATTTCAGCGATGACATCCCAGAAACAAACAGTTTCAAAGAAATTGCTTTTTTCAAGGATAAACCTGCTGAATATTATGACAAACAAAAAAATTATGAAGGTTACGTACATTATGAAGGTTATTTAATTAGGGGTGTTGATACTTATAAGAGATATCGTGATCTTTCGTATATTGGCATCGGCGCCTGGTACCTCTTAACAATCCTTGATGCCAATGTTGATGCCAGTCTTTTTAATTATGATGTAAGCGACAACCTTGATATTGCAGTAATGCCAGCACAGGTTCAACTTCCGGGAGGATACCTTGGCGCAGGTATAAATGTGAATGTTAGAATAAATTTTTAAATTGTAAACTACCTATGAAAAAAGCAATCATTCTGATAACCTTCTTTCTAAGCACAATAGTTTCATTTGCAGCTGAAACACCCGATACTATTATAATATCAAATGATGACAATATCGAAAGAATAAACCGCGACCTTGACAGCCTGTCAAGTTCGTGGTATGTGAGGCTTGCATCAAAGGATTTTTCATTCAGTAACGATAGCATTGGTATTGAGTATAATGATTCAGTTTATTATAACCGGCTAAGCAGAATTAATTCAGTTATCAAGCTGCCATATAATAACATTATCAGGAATCATATTCATGTTTATACAATTAAGCAGAGAGAGAAATTCAGTGCAGTTCTTGGGTTGGCTGACTATTACTTCCCAATGATCGAAGATATATTCGATTCTTATGGACTTCCTTCTGAGCTCAAATATATGGCCGTCATAGAATCAGCTCTTAACCCGAATGCTGTTTCGAGAGTTGGGGCAACAGGCCTCTGGCAATTCATGTTAAGTACAGGAAGGATGTACGGTTTACAGGTAAACTCTGTTGTTGACGAACGTCGCGATCCGGTGAAAGCTACACATGCTGCTGCTAAATACCTTAAGGATCTCTATAAGATATTTGACGATTGGACTCTTGTTATTGCAGCCTACAACTGCGGACCCGGAAATGTTAATAAAGCAATCAGAAGATCAGGTAATAAAAAAGATTATTGGGATATTTATTACAGGCTTCCGAGGGAGACGAGAGGCTATCTTCCGCAATATGTGGCAGCTGCCTATGGTGTAACCTATTTTCCTGAACACGGAATAAAACCTTTGCCTCTGAATATTCCCCTGGCTACCGACACAATAATCGTTCACAAGGATTTACATCTTAACCAGATATCAGAGGTTATGAATATCCCACTTGGAGAATTACGCGCCCTCAATCCCCAATATAAGACAGGGTTGGTACCTGGTTCATCGAAACCGCAAGCCTTGACATTACCTCTTAATCATCTGGGCGACTTTATTGATCTTAGTGATACAATCGTAAACTTTAAGCCTGAAACATACCTTACAAAGACAACAAGTATTGAGACCCCTGGAAAGAGCACGTATGTGCCGGTTGTTTCCGGAAAAACAAAACTCACTTATACAGTTAAATCCGGCGATAACCTTGGCTTTATATCAGAATGGTACAGGGTAGGATTATCTGATTTACGCTATTGGAATAATATCTATAAGAACACAATTAAAGTAGGACAAAAGCTTGTTGTTTATGTTGATCCTTCCAAAACCGAATACTTTTCAAAGGTTAACAGCATGACATTCTCTGAAAAGCAGGCCATGAGCGGCAAGTCTGTTCCTGCCAATACACAGAGAACGGCTATGCAATCACCCTCAATTGTCGATGGCGATTATGAAGTTTATACTGTCCGTAAAGGAGATACAATATGGGATATCGTGAAGATGTATGATAACGTGACAACTACGGATGTTCTTAACCTTAATGACATCTCCGATCCTGAGAAGATAAAGGAGGGTCAGAAGCTGAAGATCAGGAAGAAGATCTGATCCATTTAAAATATGCGTCCTGCAAGGTCATTCCTGCTTTTATTGATCTTCCTGGCTTGCTTTACAGGGTTGCACTATTTTCTTCCCCTAAAACAGTATTTTCCTTCATTAAATGAATTCGTTCCTCACGGCATTCAAAAGGATTCTTACGATGGATTATCAAGGGAACAAACAATATCAGATTCTCTTCTCATTTCATCTGATACTTTAAGTATACCGGATTCAGCAATAATTTATAAACCTCTGCATCAGGTAATTGACTCGTTAAAGCTTTCTTCAAATCAGACAAGGATTATTTACTACGGCGACTCACAAATAGAGGGCGACAGGATAACATCGTACCTGCGTCAAGATCTAAGAACTATTTCCGGTGGAACAGGACCGGGGCTGTTGCTTCCTGTAATGCCTGTTATGTATACAAAAACTGTATGGGTGATATCTTCTCCTAACTGGAAAAAGTATAATTATCTTTCATATCACCAGGGGGAACTATCACACAGGCGTTTGGGCCCTTTTATGGCTCTTTGCAGGTATCTTCCTGAAAAAGTAAGTTCAGCATCTGATGTTGAAGCTACTGTAAGGATAAAACCATCGAGGATGGCCGACAGCTTGTCGTCGGTATATGATAAGCTCAGAATATTTTATTCCAGCAATGAGGGTCATGTGGATATTCGTGTCATTGCCGATAATGTTCAATTATTAAGTGATTCATTAAAAAGGGGAGTGGCAATTAATGAACTAAGTTGTGATCTTAAGAAGGCAAAAGACATTCAGGTAATTTTTTCCGGCAAGGTTAGTCCCGATATTTTTGGCATAAGCATAGAGAGTGAGGAAGGCCTGATCGTTGATAACATTCCACAGCGTGGAAGCGCCGGTCTTGAGTTTACAATGACAGATCGAAAAAACCTTGCGGAGTCTTACCGGCTCATTAAGCCTGATCTTTTTGTGCTCCACTATGGACTTAACATTGTCAGGAACATAAGAACAGATTATTCATATTATTGTAAAGGCCTTGCACGGCAGATTGCTTTTTTGAAAGAGATTAGCCCGGCAACACCTGTTGTTGTAATTGGCCTGACAGATATGGCATCAAAGGAAGGTGACAGTATAAGATCGTTCAGGAATATCCCGGCAATAATTGATGCACAGAGGAAAGCTGCTCTGTCACAGGATGTTATTTTCCTTGATGCCTGGACGGCCATGGGAGGTAAATCTTCAATAATTAAATGGGCTTCCCAAAACCCTCCTCTTGCCCAGTCAGATTATGTTCACCTAACCTACACTGGCGCTGATACCTTGTCGCGAATACTTATCGATTCATTGTTTTATGATACTTCAGCTAAACCGGCTGAATCAATTGTTACAAGCCTTGTTAATACCACAACTGCTCCAGACAATAAGCACCATGACACGATCTTGTTGAAGATATTAAAATATGATCCTGATAACCCGATGATTTTTTCCTCATCGGTCTTCTGGCTGTTCCTGCTGGTTGTGCTTGCCGGTTACAGCCTTGTTTACAGGAAGCTTTTTCTGAGGAATTTTTATCTGCTTGTTTTCAGCCTTTTCTTCTATTATAAATCGGGAGGACTGTTTGTCAGTTTATTGTTTCTGGTAATAATTGTCGATTATAGCTGCGGGCTAATTATTGGTACTTCGCGTAAGAGATTTGTCCGGAAACTATTTATAGCTTTCAGTATATTATCAAACCTGGTTTTACTTGGCTATTTCAAATACACCGGGTTCATAACCGAGAGCATTAATTCAGTTTTTGGAACAACTTTTATAACAAAGGATTTTCTTGCAGAATTATCAAATATCAGGTTTGGGACTCATTTCGATATCAGCAATATCGTTCTGCCGGTTGGAATTTCTTTTTTTACATTCCAGTCACTGAGTTATACTATTGATGTTTACCGGCGAAAAATAAGACCAGTTAAGAACATTCTTGATTTCGGATTCTATGTTTCATTCTTTCCTCAGCTTGTGGCAGGTCCTATCGTAAGGGCATCGGAGTTCATTCCACAGATATACGCGAGGTATCACCTCGACAAGCGGGAATTTGGGCATGCACTTTTCCTTATATCAAAGGGTTTAATAAAGAAGATCATCATTTCTGATTTTATTGCGATTAATTTCATTGACAGGGTTTTTGAGGCCCCTTTTATGTATTCGGGATTTGAAAACCTGATGGCAATATATGGTTATGGTTTACAGATATACTGCGATTTTTCGGGTTATACTGATATTGCGATCGGAATAGGCCTTATACTTGGTTTCAGGTTACCTGTCAATTTTAATTCTCCGTACAAAGCTGCCGGTTTGCAGGATTTCTGGAAGCGTTGGCATATATCACTTTCAAGATGGCTGAAGGATTACCTTTATATACCGCTTGGCGGGAACAGGAAAGGTCGCTTCAGGACAAACCTGAACCTGATGATAACAATGGTACTTGGGGGGTTATGGCACGGCGCTGACCTAAGGTTTGTAACCTGGGGGTTCCTTCATGGTCTAGGACTTGTAATTGAAAAACTAATTAAACGTCTGACTGGTAAGTTTTTTATAGGCAGTTACGCCACCAGGCTACTTGCTGTTTTTATAACATTCAACTTTGTGAATTTCTGCTGGATATTCTTCAGGGCTCCTGATATTGAGAGCATAAGAGTGATGTTCTCCCAAATAGTTTCCAATTTCTCACCTGGTAACTGGACTGCTGTTTTAGTAGCTTACAGGTTTGTCTTTTTACTAATCGTATTGGGGTATATTATTCATGTTATTCCTGAAAATAAAAAAGAATCAATAAGAGGTTATTTTATCAGGATACCATTGCCTGTAAAACTGGCTGTTATAATGATTGTCGCAGTAATGCTTTATTCAATGAGATCAGTAGACAGCGTACCTTTTATTTATTTCCGATTCTGATCAATAATTATTAAAGATACACCTCTGTGTTTTCGCTGGTCTTTATGAATGGAGCAATAGCCCTCTTATAGATTCCCTGGACCCATGCGATAGCCATCCCGTAATTAGTTACAGGTATTCCAGCTTCATTTGCAGGCCTGAGCCTGTTCTGAAGTTGTTTGGCTGTAATCATACAGCCTCCGCACTGTATTACAAGTGAATACTCAGTAATTGGATGTGGAAGTACATCGAGGCCGGCTACGACATCAAATGAAAGATTCTTTCCTGTAAAGTTAGAAATCCATCTTGGAATCTTGGTACGGCCAATATCATCACACGAAACATGGTGTGTACACGATTCAAGGAGAAGGATACGGTCACCATCTTTCAGCTCAGAAATTTTCGGAGTTCCTTCAAGGTACCTCGGAAAGTCACCCTTGAACCTTGCCAGCATTATGCTGAAACTGGTAAGAGGAATATCCTGTGGTATTGAGGCATCTGCTTTTCTGAATACCTGTGAATCTGTAATTGCCAGGGCAGGTTTAATGCCTGTTTTTTTCAGGAATGCGTCAACCTCACGTTCTTTAATAACAATAGCAATTGCATCATTGTCGAGGATATCGCGTATGGCCTGTACCTGTGGTAAAATCAACCTGCCTGCCGGTGCTTCAACATCTATTGGTGTTATCAGTAGTACAATATCGCCGTATTTAATCAGATCTCCAAGCAATTGGGGAGCCTTCCATGATCTTTCAGGAATAGCCGATTGAATTTGCGATATAAGGGTTTCGTAGTTACGCCTGTCTTTACATGAGAATTCCAATGGGGCTATTCCTGTTTCAGAGATGACTTTTTGAATGAAACCAGACTGAAGCGCCGCAATATCTGATTTATTATGAACCACTAAAAATGGGATATCTCTTTTCTTAAACTCTTTTACAAGGTCCAATTCATATTCTCCCCATACATTATCAACTACAACCAGGAGAGAAAGATCAACAGTCTCAAGTGTTCGGATTGTTCTTTCGACTCTTTTTATACCAATGTCACCCTTATCATCTATCCCGGCTGTATCAACAAGTACGACGGGACCGAATCCTGTGATCTCAAAAGTTTTTTTTACCGGATCGGTTGTGGTGCCGGCTGTTTCTGAAACGATTGCAATATCCTGACCTGCAAGGCAGTTGATCAGGCTGCTTTTTCCATTGTTCCGGCGGCCATAAATGCCAATATGAGGTTTGAGTTCTTTTCCTCTTGCCATTGTTTTTTAATGCAAAAATAGGTAATAAATAATTGTGAAAGGTTATATTATGCAAGGTCATCAAGTGAGAAACCTGTTTTCAGAAGATTCGACGGGGTAAGTATTTTTTCAAGCCTGTCGTAATCAACCAGGTTCAATGATCTGTTTGCTTCGAGAATATTTATATTCCTTTCTTTCATCAGGTTTGCAAGTAGAGCAGATTTGTGATATCCGATATAAGGAACAAGGGCAGTTGTGACCGATGGGCTGTTAAGGAGCATCTCAAATGCGCTTTTTGTGTTCACAACAAGACCGGTGACAAGATTCCTGTTGAAAGTAATACAGATTGATATCAGGAGTTTAATGCTTTCTATCAGTGAATAACCAATAACAGGAAGGTATGCATTAAGATCGAGCACCCCCTGTCCGCTTAATGAGCTAATCAGCATATCATTTGAATATATCCTGTGTGCAGCAGAGATTATGAATTCAGGAATAACCGGGTTAATTTTGCCTGGCATTATTGAACTCCCAACCTGCTTTTCAGGAATCATTATAGTTTTACGACCTGCCAGGTCAGAGGCAAGTAACCTTAGATCACCTGTGATCTTCTCAAAATTTACAGCGCTTGTTTTTAGAATCGCATGAAGTTCAACCCATTTATCAAGGTTTGCTGTAGTGTCAGGGAGGTTTTCACCATGTGCCAATGCCAATCCTGTCAGTGAACGAAGTTCCGGGATCACTTCCAATATAAAGAAACGTGGCTGTGATAATCCTGTTCCGGTAGCTCCTCCTCCAAGATTTACCTGTTTGACTCTTTCAGAAATTCGCGATATTCTCCACCAGTCACGCGAAAGAGCATCATTGTATGTACTGAAGAGTATTCCGAATGATGAGGGAACAGCTTCCTGCATTTGTGTATACCCGGGACGAAGGTCATAGCGGAATTTTTTCTCAAGGTTTTCTGTTATCTGCCTGGCTTTGTTAATCTCTTCCTCGAGCTCCTGCAACAGCTTCAGGACAGAAATAGTAAGCGCTGTTGGGATAACATCATTTGTTGATTGGTAGATATTTGCATGTTCGGTTGGATCAATATAATCATAATCGCCTGGCTGTTTCCCTGTCTTGAGAAGCGCAACATTCGCAATGATCTCGTTTATATTCATGTTTATGCTTGTACCTGCGCCTCCCTGTATGGCAGGAACAATGAATTGGTCATAGTACCTACCCTCCGATACTTCAGATGAGGACGAAATCAGGGCATTAATTATACTGTCCCCGATATGTCTGAAAGGCAATTCGGGACCCAGTTTTGCTTCTGCTGCTTTGCGGAATTTCTGGTAAGTCTTGTAACATGCACTTTTAACAATGCCGACAGCCTCATACCATTCCACAGGGAACTGCATATTGGCCGGAAAATTTTCTGAAGCTCTGGCAGCATGGATCCCATAGAGAGCTCCTGATGGAATTTCCTTTTCACCAAGACTGTCTTTTTCGATCCTTGACATTGTAATCAGGTATTTGACCCGGAAACCGGCCCGGCGTAAGCAAGAACATCTTTGCCTGTTATCTCATTAGGACATAATATGATGAGTCTTTCAAGGACATTCCTGAACTCTCTTATATTACCAGTCCACTGTATCTTCTGTAGCTCCTTTATTGCATCCTTTGTGATATTCTTCTTACTCATACCATACTCACCGCAGATCAGGTTATTGAAATGCTCTGCCAGCAGTGGGATATCTTCATTCCTTTCATTTAATGAAGGTACATGAATTAAAATAACACTAAGCCTGTGATAAAGGTCTTCTCTGAAATTATTGTTCTCAATTTCCTTTTTAATGTTCTTGTTTGTGGCAGTGATTACTCTAACATTAACATGAATATCTTTGTCGGAGCCTACCCTTGTAATTTTATTTTCCTGGAGAGCTCTTAATACTTTTGCCTGTGCCGAAAGGCTCATATCGCCGATCTCATCAAGGAATAATGTTCCTCCGTTGGCCTGCTCAAATTTCCCGATACGTTGTTTTATTGCAGACGTAAAGGAACCTTTTTCGTGACCAAAAAGTTCACTTTCAATTAATTCAGAAGGAATAGCTGCGCAGTTTACTTCAACAAAGGGAGCTTTTGACCTGTTGCTTTTTTCATAAATCTGGTGAGCAACAAGTTCTTTCCCGGTTCCATTTGCCCCTGTTATCAGAACTCTTGCTTCGGTAGGAGCAACCCTGTCTATCATCTGTTTTACCTGGAGGATTGGTTCTGACTCACCTACTATCTCATACATCTTACTTACCTTGTTCCTAAGTACCTGTGTCTGAGTGATGAGTTTTGATTTATCCATGGCATTCCTGATAGTAATAAGGAGCCTGTTTAGATCAAGAGGTTTTTCAAGAAAGTCATAAGCGCCTTTCTTGATTGATTCAACCGCAGTATCTATATTTCCATGGCCTGAGATCATAATTACAGGTATATCTCTTGAGTTTTCAGTGATTTTTGCAAGCACCTCAAGGCCATCCATCTTTGCCATCTTAATGTCGCAGAGGATTATGTCGTAGGAATTGGCAGATTGCATCTCCAACCCTTTTGCACCATCTTCTGCAAGGTCGACCTCATATTTTTCATATTCAAGAACATCTTTCAGTGTGTTCCTGATAGCACGTTCATCGTCAATTACAAGGATTTTTGACATAACAACTAAAATAATAGATACGCCTCAAGTGCTTCTTAACCGTTGTATTTCAGCCATTTCCACATTTCATTCCAGGAAGCTTTTTTACCATACATGAGAATTCCTATCCTGTAAATCTTTGCTGCCATCCATACAAAAGCTACAAAGGTAACAAGCATTAATGCCATTGAAAGACCAAGTTGCCAGTAAGGGACACCAAAAGGTATTCTTGCCATCATAACAATGGGAGAAGTGAGTGGTATAATTGAGAACCAGAAAGCAAGCGAGCTCTCAGGGTTCTGCATAGTACCCATTGCCACCATCAATGCAAGTATTATTGGAATTGTAACTGGCAACATGAACTGTTGAGTCTCTGTTTCGTTATCGACTGCTGACCCAATGGCTGCAAAAATTGAAGAATAGAGGAAATATCCGGTAATAAAATAAAAGATGAAACTGCATATAATTAGTCCCCATGGTTGGTTCATTGCGCTCTCCATCATTTTTGCAATCTCAGGGAGTTCAGATGGCGCAGCCGGGGCTGCAGTGCCGGCAAGCTTAGCATCAGCCATAACATTCTGAGGAATTGACTGGGTAATTTCTGTTACATTCTTATCCTTTAAGATTGTTCCTTTGAAGGCTGTTATTATTGACAGAGTAAGTAAAATCCAAATTAGAAATTGAGTGAGACCAACAAGACCTATCCCGATGATTTTGCCCATAAGCAACTGGAATGGTTTTACAGATGATATAATAACTTCAACAACGCGGCTTGTTTTCTCTTCAATGACACCCCGCATTACAAGGGAGCCAAAAATGAAAATTAGCATATACATCAGGAATCCCAGGCCATAAGTCAACGCCATTGATATTCCTGTGCTTGTCTTCTTTTCCGCACCTGAAGAATCTCTGTTGATAGTCTGCACACTTACCTTGGTTTCAACGTTCTTCATAATATCGTCGAGGTTGTCGATATTGAAAGCTTTAAGTTTCTGTCTTTCAATTTCTTTCTCAAGTGAACCTTCAATATATTCCAATAATCCGATTGGAGGTTGTTTCTTTGAAATAAGCTGAACCGCGTTAGGAGTATTTATTACCAGTGGAGAAATCCACAGAACCCCGTAATATCCGGAACTTTCGAAAGAGGCTTTTAATTCATCAAGAGATTTATTTTCAATATATTCAAAGTCAATATCATCTCTGTCTTTAAGTACATTCTTGAACATGTCTGATTTATCTTCAATAACGGCAATCTTTTTAAAATCACCATCCTGTGTTGACATGATCAGCACAGGAACGATTATCAAAGCCGCCATGAGAACAGGGGCGAGAATTGTCATAATTATAAATGACTTCTTACTTACCCTTGTGAGATATTCTCTTTTTATAATTACTGATATCTTATTCATTTCCTGCACTTATTAATTTTTTGATTCAATAACTCTGATAAATATTTCATTCATCGATGGCAATGCAGGGTTGAAAGAAACAATGTTACCTGAATGCATCAATGAACTAAGAAGTTCATTGTTGTTAATCTGCCCATTTGTCTTTAAGCGAATAGTACTCCTGGTATTATCATTTTTCTGGTTAAGAACAGTATACATTCCATTCCCGTTCATTTTTACATCTCCTTCGAAAGTAAGGTCATACTCATTAGCAGCCCATTTTGTACGGATATCATTTACACTTCCCTCAAGAATTGTTTTGCCTTTGTTAATCAATGTTATATTATCACAAAGCTCTTCAACTGATGACATATTATGGGTTGAGAAAATTATTGTAGCCCCTTTTTCGCGGAGATAAAGGATCTCATTTTTAATAAGGTTGGCATTTACAGGATCGAACCCGGTAAATGGCTCATCGAATATCAGTAATTTCGGTTCGTGAAGAATTGTTGTGATGAACTGAACCTTCTGCTGCATTCCTTTCGATAATTCCTCGACCTTTTTTCCCCACCAGTCTGTAATTTCAAGTTTCTTAAACCAGTATTTCAATCTGCGCATTGCCTCTTGTTTGGACAGACCTTTTAGCTGGGCGAAGTAGAGAGCTTGTTCTCCTACTTTCATCTTTTTATATAGACCTCTTTCTTCAGGGAGATAACCTATGGCATAAACATCTTCTGGTGTAAGTTTTTTACCATTTAGCAGTAGCTCCCCTGAATCAGGACCGGTTATCTGGTTTATTATCCTTATCAGTGTTGTTTTTCCGGCGCCATTTGGCCCAAGCAGTCCGTATATACATTTTTCCGGAACGGAAATACTTACATCATCCAGAGCAAGTGTGTTAGCATATTGCTTGGAGACATTTTTTACTTCAAAAAGTGACATAATGAAACTTGGTTACTTATTTTACAGGTGTAAATATATAAGAATAAGCTCAAAGGAAAAAGTAAATGAAGCGTTAATGTCTGATCTCACCATTCATCCTCAACCCTCAAAGTAACCTTTCATTCTTTCGAAGAATCCCTTGTCATTCTTGTCAGGGTTTGGTGTAAAACTTGATGATTCACGGAATTTCTCAAATTGTTTTGCTTCTTCCTTTGTCATGTTCTTAGGGATCCAGACGTTTACGTTAACGAGCAGATCACCTTTGCCATAGCCATTTACCTCGGGTAATCCTTTTCCACGAAGCCTGAGGATTTTACCTGGCTGTGTACCCGGGTCTATTTTTATTTTAACGTTCGAGTCAACTGTTGGTATTTCGACGTGAGTCCCGAGAATGGCATCAGGGATGCTTATGAAAAGGTTGTAAATAAGGTCATTGCCTTCTCTGATAAGGTCTGAATGTTCATCTTCATCAATCACTACAAGGAGATCGCCGTTTACCCCACCTCTCCTTGGAGCGTTTCCCTTCCCACTAACTGTCATCTGCATTCCTTTGCCAACACCAGCTGGAATGTTTATCTTGATTATTTCTTCTCTCTGTACAATACCTTCGCCATAACAAGTCGGACATTTCTTAGTTATAGTTTTCCCGTCGCCACCACAGGTAGGACAAACAGAAGAGGTCTGCATTTGTCCGAGCATTGTATTTGTAATTCTTGTTACATGCCCGCTTCCATGACATGTGCTACAGGTTGTTACATCAGATGGTGAAGCAGCTCCTGTTCCACCGCATGTGTCACATGTGTTATATTTATTGACTTTTATTTTCTTTTCTGTACCATTTGCTATTTCCTGTAGATTAAGCTTGACCTTGACCCGCAGATTACTACCCTTATTTATTCTTTGTCCGCCTCTTCTGCCGCTACTAAATCCACCGAAACCACCAAAGGCATCTCCGAAAATATCACCAAATGATGAAAAGATATCTTCCATTGTCATTCCCCCGCCGCTAAAGCCGCCGCCACTGGCAGCTGAGCTTCCTACACCGGCATGGCCATAACGATCATATCGTGCTCTTTTATCATCATTGCTTAGAATCTCATAAGCTTCCGCTGCTTCCTTGAAGTTTTCCTCAGCTTTTTTATCACCCGGGTTTTTATCGGGATGATACTTTAAAGCCTGTTTCCTGTAAGCTTTTTTTATCTCGTCCTTTGTTGCTCCTTTGGAAACTCCAAGTACTTCGTAGTAATCTCTTTTGCCCATTTTATATCCTTTGTGCAATTATGCTTATTCACCAACAACAACTTTCGAAAAACGCAGGACTTTATCTCTGAGATAATACCCTTTCAAAACGACGTCAATAACTTTTCCTTTTTTCTCATTCTCTGCCTGAACTTTTGCAACAGCTTCATGAAGATCAACATTAAAATCGGTCCCTGTTGCTTCAATTTCTTTAACACCGTTTTGCTTAAGAAACTCACTAAACTTCATATAGATAAGGTTAATTCCATTTTTCATGGAATCGCTGTCTGATGTTTCGAGATGCTGCATGGCTCTGTCGAAATCGTCCATAAACGGGATTACCTTTGATAGTATATTTTCTTCAGCATATTTCGAAAGCTCCATTTTTTCCTTTAATGTTCTCTTCCTGTAATTATCAAACTCAGCTGACAACCTGATGTATTTATCCTGCATCTCTGCCAGTTTTTCCTCTAGTGCCCTTACATCTGCCACTACTTTGTCAGCAGCCTCTTCAACTTTACTTGCCGTTGGGGCTTCATCCTCTTTTATGCCATTGCTCTTTTCTGATGAATCTTCCTGTGATACAGTATCCTCATTCATTAGCTCTGGCGCTTCTTCAGTATTAAGAATGCTCTCATCTTTCTCGTGGTCTTTCTTCTTCATGTCAAAAGCATTTTTTTAGATTTAACTTATTTCATCAAAATTTCTGCCAAAGAAATCTGTTTGCCAAAATGGCAGTCGGGGTAGAAGCTGTAGATGCTTTAGATGCTGTAAGGGCTGTAACACTAAATCCTCTAGTCACTCTGGCTCACTCTAGGCACTTCGTTCTATGTCCGCACCGAGCAGCTTTAATCTTTTATCAATGTCCTGGTAGCCTCGATCGATTTGTTCTATATTGTGGATAACACTCTTTCCATCAGCTGATAATGCGGCAATGAGGAGTGCAACACCGGCACGTATATCGGGTGAAGACATGACGGTGCCTTTAAGCTTTATCATTTTATCCTGGCCGATAACAGTTGCCCTGTGAGGGTCGCATAGTATTATCTGGGCCCCCATATCGATTAATTTGTCGACGAAGAACAATCTACTCTCAAACATTTTCTGATGAATGAGAACCGATCCTTTTGCCTGAGTTGCAACAACAAGGAAAACACTTAACAGGTCAGGGGTAAGACCGGGCCAGATGGCATCGGCAATTGTCATTATTGAGCCATCAATGAATGTCTCTATCTCATAATGTTCCTGGCGGGGGATATGAATATCATCATCAATCCTTTCAACCGCTATTCCCAGGCGGCGGAATGAATCAGGAATGATACCAAGATTATCGTATGAAGTATTCTTTATAATAATTTCTGATCCTGTCATAGCTGCCATGCCGATGAAAGAACCAATTTCGATCATGTCTGGGAGTATTGTATGTTCGCAACCTTTCAGGTTCGTAACGCCTTCAATGTAAAGAAGATTTGAACCTATACCCTCAATTTTTGCTCCCATGAGGGTAAGCATCTTGCAAAGTTGCTGAATATAGGGCTCGCAGGCGGCGTTGTAAATCGTTGTTTTACCATGCGCCAGAACAGCGGCCATAATGATATTGGCAGTTCCTGTAACAGATGCTTCATCGAGAAGCATATAGGCTCCGGTTAATGAGTCGGCTTCTACTTTAAAAAACGGATCATCTGAATCGAACTGGAATTTTGCCCCCAGTTTTTGGAACCCGATAAAATGGGTATCTACTCTTCGCCGGCCAATCCTGTCTCCTCCAGGTTTTGGGATGAATGCCTTGCCGAATCTTGCGAGTAGTGGGCCTACAATCATAATAGAACCTCTCAGGCTGGCGCTTTGAACACGGAAGTCATTTGTTTGAAGGTATTCAAAATCGATGCTTTCAGCTTCAAATGAAACAACAGACTCTGATTCTCTTACGACCTTCACACCCATTTTCCTTATTAGTTCAATGAGCTTGTTTACGTCGCTGATGTTCGGAATATTCCTGATTGTAACCTTATGAGAAGTCAAAAGGGCTGCACATATTACCTGCAGAGCCTCGTTCTTTGCTCCTTGCGGGATGATCTCTCCGCTGAGTCTTTTTCCTCCACGGATGACAAAGGTACCCATTAATGTCTAATATATCCTTTTTTCTTATTGAACTGCTTGTTCGGTTGTTTGTGTGATTTGCCTGCAGGTTTTTTCTTGACCGGTGGTATCAGTTCCCTGACTTCAAGGATACGGACACCTTCAGTCATTTTAAGCCTTCCTTTTGAAAGATATTTCAGATTCTCAATTATTACCTCATCAGCTACCTGGCTTCTGTTCCATGTTATATACGCTTTTTTCATCTGGTTGACGATAAGGTTTGTAAGGTATTCTTTCTCCTCACCGTCTTCCATTTCAGAGGCTGAGTTGATCATGAGCTCAATGATTCTACCGTAATGCAGGAATTTTATATTACCCTGCTGGTATGGGACAGTCTTTGGTTTCTCAACAAATTTTTCAGGTTCAGGAATAGGATAAGGGGAGTCTATGTCAAGCTCAAACCCTGCTATTAACGCAAGATGGTCCCATAGTTTATGCCTGAAATCGCCTACATCCCTGATCTGTGGATTAAGATTACCCATTATCGAAATGATTGTTTTGGCTGCCCTGTTTCGTTCGTCCCTGTCCTCAATGGTTTTAATATGATCAACCATTTTCTGGACATTACGTCCGTATTCGGGTAAAGCCATCCTTTTTCGTTGAGTATTATAATCGTAATTCATCAGGCTGTATTTTCTGCAAAGCTAATAAATATAAGCCAAATAAAGGAAAATCCTCTTATTTTAAACTCTTATCAGAGACCAAGAAACTGTATAGCGATTCCTGAGAAGAAAATCATTGCACCTGCAATCAGATGGCTATATTTCTCCAATGGTTTAAGGTTGATCTTGTTCAATCCCAGTTGAAAAACTAGAACAACAGCCATCATTGTCAATATTGTAACGGTAGCGAACAGGATTGAGACGAATACTGCCCCGGTGATGTTGTTTTCAGCAGCAGGGTACATCAACAAGGGAATAAGAGGTTCGCATGGGCCGAAGACAAATATAATGAAAAGGATCCAGGGTGTGGTATTAACTCTTTCTTCCTGGTGCACATGAGAGTGTTCATTAGAATGATCGTGTTCATGAAAATGTTTCTCTCCACCAAGATGGAAATGGGAGTGAGTATGTTTTCTTTTTTTTATAATTTTCCTGATACTGATTATCATGTATACAAGTCCGAATGCAATAAAGAGCCAGCCGGCTATATTACCCCTGAACGATTCAACAGAAACAAGCTTTGAAATGGAAATTCCAACAGCGATTCCGATTAATCCAAGAACAATAGAGCTTGCAACATGACCTAAACCGCACAGAAATGTAATAATCATTGTTTTCCGAAGCGACCATTTCTTCGCCTGGCTAAGAACAATGAAGGGGAGATAATGATCAGGCCCGAGTATTGTATGTATAAAGCCAAGAGATACTGCAGTTACGGAAAGAAGAGTCAGGGATGTGTTCATGTTAATTAAATAAGTAAACAGGATAAACCTGGCACAATAATATCTAAAATAACTTTAAATCCTATCTGTTTTAATGCTTAATAATGTTAAATATCGAACAACTGCATTCTCGAATTTTCAAATTCTTCAATATTGACATTTTGTGAATTCAGAAGGTTTCTTGATTCTTTAATAAACTTCATCATCATATCATAATCCGATTCCTTTTCAAAGAATGAAGGTTTATTCTCAAACTCACTACATGGCAGGATGTAAAACCTAGTCCGAAGGTCTTCAATCGGAGTATAAACCCATGTGAGGAAATAGCCGGCATTGTCGATCTTTACCTGTCCATCTTTTTTTACGAGTTCTATCCTTACAAGCGAGCCTCCATCTGTTTTGGGTTTACGCTGGTTAGAAATGAAGTTGCCAAGTGAATATACTGTAAAGCTGTCTTTGCCGGCCGGATTTTTCTCCCAGACCATTTTCTGAATGACATGAGGATGTGAACCGATGATGAGATCTGCGCCTGCTGTAATAAGTTCTTCAGCGAGGGCAGTCTGGTTTATGGCGGGGACAGTGTCATATTCTGTCCCCCAGTGAAGAAACAGGATTACCGCATCGGGATTCATTTTTTTTGCTTTCAGAATATCTTTCTTAACCTGCTCCTTATCGAGGCTGTCAACTATAACAGGTTTTGGAACTCTTATTCCGTTTGTTCCGTAAGTATAATTAAGCAGTGCAAGTGAAAAGCCTTTAGCCTTGATAATAAGAGGTGAAAGGCTATCGCGTGATGCCTTGTTAAGATAACTTCCTGTGTGAGGGATCTGGAGGCTGTCGAGTTTGTTAATTGTGCTTATTATTCCAGCTCTTCCCCTGTCGGCTGAGTGATTGTTTGCCAATGCAAAATAATCTATACCTGCATTGGAGCAAGCAACTGCAAGTGCTGCCGGCGAACTGAACTGCGGATATCCTTTGTAAGGAGGACCGGCCAGGGTTACTTCAAGGTTGGCAATTGCAACATCTGCATCTGACAAAACGGGTTTGATGTATTTGAAAACATCATTGTAATCATAAGTATGTGTTTCCCTGTTTTCTGCTGAGGCTATTTGCGTATCATGTCCCATTATGTCACCAATAAAGAGAATGGAGATCCTGCTCTCCTGATCAATATTACCAGGTTCCTGACCATTCAATGTAGAGAGAGTACACAGAACAAAAACCAGGAGCACATAAGTCGGACGTAGTTTGAGTAGATCAGTCATCCTTTTATAAACGTTTTGAATTACATAATATTGTAAAAATCTTGTTTGCTCATAAATGAAACATACCAATATAGCTGATTTTGCGTTACATCTGTACCTATGACAGAAAGAAACCTCAAATGGACTGATAAAAAGTTCTCCTTTCTAAGGAAGGTATTAAATTACTTTCCTTTTCTGCTGGCAATACTTGTATTCATTTGCACTAGATATAGCATTCATCACCCCGGGTTTGTCGAGAAGTATTACTCCCTTGGATTATACCCCTCTTTAGCCTCAGGAATATCTGCGATAAGCAATCTTACACATTATTCCTTATGGGATATTTTCTGGATTGTAATTTCATTACTTGTTATTTCAGGAATAGTCCTTGTGTTTCTGAAGCGTTTAAAGCTTAAAATTTTTCTCCTGCGTTTCATACAGATGATTACACTTATATACTCACTCTTTTATCTTTCATGGGGATTCAATTATTTCAGACCCGGTATCGAAGCCCGTCTTGGCTGGCAAATAACTGACAGAAAAGAAAATGATTTCAGGGCCCTGCTTGATACACTAATATGCAATGTAAACCGGACTTATACTGAGGTAGATTATTCTGAGTATAAAGAAATTGAAGCACACCTTGAAGACTCGTATAAAAACCTTAGTTCTCAGTTAGGCATAACATGGCCCTGTGGTACCCGGAATCCAAAAACAATCCTGATAAGTTCATTGTTTGCAAAATCGGGTGTAAGCGGGTATTTTGGTCCTCTGTTTAATGAGGTACACATAAATCATTACCAGCTTCCAGGCGATTACGCATTTACTCTTGCTCATGAGAAAGCTCACCAGTTAGGATTACCTAATGAGGCTGAAGCCAATCTGGCAGCATTTGTTGTTTGCACAAGCTCCACAGATAACAGACTTCGTTATTCAGGTTATGTACATGTTCTTCTTTATTTCCTTAATGATTGTCGGCAGATGAGCGATTATAAATCGTATTTAAAGAAGATAGATACTCGAGTTCTCAGTGATTTGCGTCATCGAAAAAGCTATTATGATAATCTCAGGAACAGGACCTTTGAAGGAATCCAGGAGGCTGCAAATAATGCATATCTTAAATCGCAGAATATTGAAAAGGGGATTGAGAACTACAACCAGGTCGTTTCCCTTGTAATGAACTGGTATAAGAATCATGGAATGTTCCAACCTGATGAAACTGAAATATTTGCAGAGATAAATTGATATATTTACTTCCTTTGTGCAAGGGTAATAACATTTTATTAACTTTGGCGGTTTTTTAATTTAAGCAGGGTAACTGCAAGGTGTAATAATTGTTATATGAAAGAGACAGGTAAACAGCTAGATATCAAACGACTCTCTTTCGCTGGTTTGATCGTCACTCTCGGTATTGTATTCGGGGATCTTGGCACCAGTCCTCTATATGTAATGAAAGCTATAGTCAGGGGAGGAAGTGAATTCAATGAGCTCCTGATTTATGGTTCCCTTTCATGTATTTTCTGGACTCTCACTTTACAGACAACAACAAAGTATATACTAATTGCATTAAATGCCGATAACAAGGGTGAGGGAGGAATAATGGCGCTTTTTGCCCTTATGAAAAGGAAAACAACATGGGCTGCAATTCTTTGTATGGTTGGTGGTTCGGCGCTTCTTGCCGATGGTGTCATTACTCCTGCCATCACAGTCACCACATCTGTTGAAGGACTTAAATTATTTAATCCTGATATTCCAGTTGTTCTTATAGTGCTCCTGATTTTTGTAGTCCTGTTTTTCATTCAGCAATTTGGAACACATGTCGTCGGTAGTTCTTATGGACCAATAATGCTTATCTGGTTTTCAATGCTTGCAATTTTGGGGATACCTCATATTTTGGAACATCCCGGAATTTTTAAAGCCTTAAATCCAGAATATGCCTACAAATTGCTCAAGGAATACCCGGGAGGATTTGTTCTTCTGGGCGCTGTTTTTCTCTGTACCACTGGGGCTGAAGCTCTTTATGCCGATCTTGGCCATTGTGGAAAAAAAAATATCAGGGTTTCATGGCTATTTGTAAAAACAGCCCTCATCCTTAACTACTTTGGACAGGGTGCCTGGCTTATGTCAGGAGGCTATCCCGGCGATGTGAATCCTTTTTTTGCAATAATGCCTAAATGGTTCCTCCTTCCCGGAATTTTTCTAGCTACAGCAGCGTCAATTATTGCTAGCCAGGCAATTATAAGCGGCTCATTTACAATTATAAAAGAAGCAGTTTCATTAAACTTCTGGCCAAAGGTAAGAGTACTCAATCCTACGCTTAATAAAGGCCAGGTTTTTATTCCTTTCGTAAACGGTTATTTATGGATAGCCTGTAGCATTGTTGTTATATTCTTCAGGGAGTCTGCTAATATGGAAGCCGCTTATGGTCTTGCAATTACTGTAACTGAACTTATGACGACCCTGTTATTAACATACTATCTTTACCTGAAAGGAGTAAATCACAGGTTAGTTCTTATAATGCTACTTGTCTACCTGACAGTGGAAAGCAGCTTCCTTATTGCCAATCTGCATAAATTCAAGGATGGAGGATGGTTTACTCTTCTTGCAGCTTCAATATTCTTTGTAATAATGTATGGCTGGTATTTTGGAAGGAAACTTAAGAATAGATATGTTACATTCACAAACCTCGAAAGATTCCATGATCTTTTCAAAGATCTTTCAAAAGATGAATCTGTCCCCAAAGCGGCAACAAACCTTGTTTATATAATTAGAGCAAACAGGCGCGACCAAGTAGAGTCAAAAGTTATTTATTCTATTTTTCAGAAACAACCAAAACGTGCCGATACATATTGGTTTCTCCATATAGATAACGTTGATGAGCCTAACAGGTTTGAATATGAAGTACATGAATTAATACCCGGCATTCTCTTCAGAGTTGATTTTCATATTGGTTTCAAGATAGAGCCAAAGATCAATCTTTATTTCAGGGAGGTTCTTGAGGATCTTACAGCATCAGGGAAAATTCATCTCGAAAGCAAATTTCCTTCTCTTCGTAAACATTTATTGCCTGCCGACTTCAAGTATATACTTATTGACAGGTTAATGCCACGTGACTATAAATTATCTGCAGTCGAGAATATGACACTGGCCCTTCATAATATTTCGAGAATGGTAGGTATTTCAGATATAAAGGCTTTACAGCTTGATGCTTCGAATACAATCGAAGAACAAGTTCCGATAACTATTGATCAACCTGTAACAGTAAGGATAAAACGTATCAACTGAAAAACATGTTTTTCTTTTTGTTTTCCCTGAATTTGGATTAACTTTCATTAATTATGATTTAAAATGAAATGGATTTCAAGGAATTTTGATCCGGCCAGGGTTTCCGCATCAAGCCTCTTAATAACTGTGGGACTCGTATTTGGAAATATCGGTACTAGTCCCCTGTACACGATGAAAGCAATATTCAATAATGCTGAAGTTTATAATGATCTGCTTGTTTATGGTTCTCTTTCATGCATCTTCTGGACATTAACAATTCTTTCGTCTGTCAAGTACATAACAATTACACTCCAGGCAGATAACAGGGGAGAAGGAGGCATTTTTGCTCTGTTTGCACTTATCAGAAAGAAAACTACATGGGCGGCTGTCCTGACAATGATCGGAGGGTCAGCGCTTCTTGCTGATGGGATTCTAACCCCGGCAATTTCATTAACATCATCAGTTGAAGGATTCAAGCTGTTTAATCCTGATTTGTCTGTTGTGCCTATTGTATTATTTGTCTTTATTATAATCTTCTTTATCCAGCAGTTTGGCATAAATTTTTATTCATGGACAGCCTTCGGACCCATTATGCTTCTTTGGTTCCTTATGCTTGCAATAATTGGAAGCTTTCAGATTATATCTACCCCTGAAGTCGTAAAAGCGTTAAACCCTGTTTATGCATGGCAGTTTATAATGCAATACCCCGGAGGATTTGCCCTGCTTGGTTTTGTTTTTCTCTGTATTACCGGTGCTGAAGCAGTTTATTCTGATCTTGGACATTGTGGAAGGAAAAATATAAGAATATCATGGTCGTTTGTGAAGATCTCTCTCCTTCTTAACTATTTTGGTCAAGGTGCATGGATGTTACAACATCACGACAGTAATGCCTCGATGCCCTTCTTTAATATGATGCCCGATTGGTTCCTGGTACCAGGTCTTGTTATTTCATTTATTGCTACAATGATAGCCAGTCAGGCCCTGATCAGGGGGACTTTTACTCTGGTAGTTGAGGCTGTCTCTCTTAACTTCTGGCCAAAGATAAAAATAGTAAACCCCACAGAGGTCAGGGGACAGGTTTACCTTCCTTTTATTAACTGGACATTGCTAGTCCTCTGTATTTTATCGGTTGTTATATTCAGGGAATCACGTAACATGGAAGTTGCGTACGGTCTTGCAATTGCAATCACAATGATGATGACGACTCTTCTTTTAATGAGCTACAATAAAAGCAGGGGCCTGAATTCTCCATTGGCAACATCTTTTCTCTTCTTTTTCCTTGTTATAGAGAGTATATTTCTTCTTTCAAACCTTCACAAGTTTTTACAGGGAGGATGGTTCACAATTGCACTTGCATCATTGTATTTTTTAGTTATGTTCGGATGGTATTTTGGCAGAAAGATCAAAAACAGGAGGATATCTTTTGTAAAGCCTGATACTTTTTTTGAAACGTTCAAAGACCTGAAGGAAGATAAGTCAATTCCAAAGATTGCAACAAATCTTGTATACATAATTAAAGCGAATAATCCTGACCAGGTTGAATCGAAGGTTATCTATTCAATATTCAACAAACAGCCAAAACGTGCTGACCATTACTGGTTTCTGCATGTTGACATGGTTGACGAACCCTACAGGTGTGAATACAAGGTAAAACATATTATCCCCGGCATACTTATAAGGATAGATTTTCATGTTGGTTTTAAGGTAGATCCACAGATAAATCTTCATTTCAGACAGGTTGTTGCCGATCTTGTACGATCAGGTGAGATTGAACTGGATAGTGGCTTTGAATCACTTAAGAAGCATGGATTACCCGCTGATTTTAAGTTTGTTATCCTTGAACGCGTGATGCTGCCTGATTTTAAGTTGTCAAACATTGAGAATTTCATCCTGACAATACGTGATTTTGTAAGGATAATAAGTATTTCGGATGAAAAGGCATTGCAGCTCGATTCAGCGAATACAATAACAGAGCAGATCCCAATACAGATTGATCAGCCAATAGAAAATAGGATTAAGAAGGTTTGTAAAGACCTTTCCTGAAGAAGAGCAATGGGAAAACATTCTGAATATTAGATAATTAGTATTCTTTATAATGTATATTCCTATTCTAAAATAACTCTAAATACTTTAGGCACTCCAGTTCACTCTGGGCACTTGTTAATTCTATTCAGATTAATTATTTTTCAGAGTTCATACCTGATTAACTCTGACCTATGAATGCAATGCCTTTTGTAATAGGATCGATTGTGGTTTTTGCACTTGCATACAGGTTCTATTTTAGTTTTATTGCTGCAAAGGTAGCTGTCAGGAATGATCTTGCAGTAACTCCTGCCCACAGATTGTATGATGGTCAGAACTATTATCCCATGAATAAATGGGTTTTGTTTGGCCATCATTTTGCGGCTATTGCAGGGGCAGGGCCTCTTGTAGGACCTGTTCTTGCTGCACAGTTTGGCTTTATGCCCGGGTTCTTATGGATGCTAATCGGGGCTGTAATGGCCGGGGCTGTTCACGATTTTGTTATATTAACAGCATCTGTTCAGCATGATGGGAAATCACTTGCTGAAATTGCTAAGGCAGAGATCAATAAATTCAGTGGGCTTACAACTTCGTTTGCCATAATCCTGATAGTTATCCTTGCGCTTGCAGGTCTTGGGATAGTCGTTGTTAATGCTCTCTCAGAAAGTCCCTGGGGTGCTTTCACAATAGCATCAACTATCCCGATTGCAATAGCAATGGGAATATGGATGTTCAGGATAAGGAAGGGAAAGACACTTGAATCCACAGTTTTTGGGGTGATCCTTCTGATTGCAGTTGTAATTGCAGGCAGGTATATCCCTGGTTCATCAATAGCAGGATGGTTTACCTACGACAATAAAACCCTGACAATACTTATTGCAGTATATGGTTTCCTTGCCTCAGTGTTGCCTGTATGGTTGCTCCTTTCACCACGCGATTACCTTAGTTCTATAATGAAGATATCCGTCATTGCACTTCTTGCAGTAGGCCTGATTATTGTTGCACCCGAAATAAAGATGCCTGCATTTACAGACTTTACAAAAGGAGGAGGGCCAATAATTCCGGGCAAGCTCTTTCCATATCTGTTCATTACAATTGCATGCGGAGCTATTTCAGGATTCCATTCCCTTGTTAGCTCTGGTACAACACCCAAGATGATAATGAAGGAGAAAGATATAAGGTTGATAGCTGCAGGTTCAATGCTGACTGAAGGTGCAATCAGCATTATGGCTTTAATAGCTGCAACAAGCCTCCTCCCTCTTGATTATTTTATGATCAACGTACCCGCTGAAAAGCTCGCCCCATTAATTGATAAGCTGACAGCAATGGGATTCACCGAATCGAACCTGGCAGATCTTTCTGCAAGTGTCGGAGAAAATATCCAGGGCAGGACAGGAGGAGCTGTTTCGCTTGGTGTGGGAATGGCTCATATCTTTTCCTCTATACCGGGTATGAAACACCTGATGTCCTACTGGTATCATTTTGCAATAATGTTCGAGGCTCTTTTTATTCTGACTACAATTGATGCCGGCACGAGAATAGGGAGGTTTATCCTCCAGGAAGCATTTGGTAAAGTATATAAGCCTTTTCAGAGGACTAACTGGCTGCCGGGAAACCTGTTGACAAGCGGTATTGTAGTATTTGCCTGGGGCTATTTCATCTATACGGGTTCAATATCAACTATCTGGCCAATGTTTGGAACAGCTAACCAACTGCTTGCAACAATTGCCCTTGTGATTGGTACATCCTTTATTATAAACAGGGGCAGAGCCCGCTATGCCTGGGTGACAATGGTTCCAATGATTTTCATTGGTATAACTACGATGACAGCAGCTTACATGAATATTAAAAATATATACTTTCCGCAGGCACTAAACCATGAAACAATGGGACCTGGTCTAATAAATCTTGTTCTGACTGTATGTATAATGATTTGTGTCTTGCTGATATTCTTTAATGCGGTGCCTGGCTGGATAAAAACCATGAGATTTACCAAACTATAATTCATATATTCGATTCTCAGGCCAACCAAAACGTTATAGTTATGTTTGTGAAATAGTAATGCATTAATATGTTAAATATTCCAGATAGTCCAAAGAAAAGGGTTGTAATTGCAGGATGCGGATTTGGCGGATTATCCGCAGCTAAAAAATTGAAGAATTCGGGTTACCAGGTTGTTATTATTGATAAGCACAACTATCACCAGTTTCCACCTCTGTTCTACCAGGTGGCTTCAGCCGGGCTCGAAGAATCTGCTATACTGTTTCCTCTTCGAAAAATATTTCAGAATTACAAGGATTATCATATAAGAAAGGCAGAGATTACTTCAGTTAATCCTGATGACAGCACTCTACAAACATCAGAAGGGGATCTGCATTATGATTATCTTGTGCTTGCCCATGGTGCAACAAATTCATTTTTTGGCTCAAAGGAGATGCAGGAAAACTCGATGCCTATGAAGTCGATTGCTGAAGTATTGGATCTTAGGAACAGCCTGTTGATGAACTTTGAGAAGGCTCTTACTACGCAAACCAAGGAGGAAAAGGAAACCTTGTTGAGTATTGTTATTATCGGTGGAGGACCATCGGGCGTGGAGATAGCAGGAGCCCTTGCTGAAATGAACAAATATGTCCTTCCAAAAGACTATCCTGATCTTAAAGACTTAAGGGCAAAATTGTATCTTCTCGAAGGAACAGACAGGCTTCTTAATGCAATGTCAGAAAAATCATCTGCTAAAGCAAGGGAGTTCCTTGAAAAGAATGATGTTAAAGTTCTTACAGGTATCCTGGCTACAGGGTGCACTGAGAAAGAAGTTTTCCTGAACAATGGCGAAAAAATTTCAGCAGGGATGATAATCTGGACTGCCGGTATAAAAGGCAATTTTATGCAGGGCATCAGGCATGAATATTACAATAAACAATCTCGGCTCATTGTTGACAGGTATTGCCGGGTTAATGGGTATGAGAATATCTTTGCAATAGGTGATATTGCAATTATGACAGAAGAGAAGTATCCTAAAGGACATCCCCAGGTCGCACCGGCAGCAATCCAACAGGGAGTCTTCGTTGCTGATCATCTTAAACGTTTATTAAAAGGTTCTTCACCAAAGGAATTTACATATAAAGATAAAGGCTCCATGGCGACAATTGGCAGAAATCTTGCGGTTGTGGAATTACCATATTTTAAATTCCAGGGTGTATTTGCATGGTATGTATGGATGTTTGTGCATCTTATGAGCATTGTGGGAGTAAAAAACAGGTTGACAATTTTTATCAACTGGGCGTGGAATTACCTTACATACGATCAATCAACAAGACTGATAATCAGACCTAAAGGATGCGTTTGATTATATTCTTTGAGTCTTCAGAACATTCACTGTAAATACTTACATTTGCAACTCAAATCTTGTATCTGATGATGGAATTTTTTCAGACTTTGTTCGATTGGTACATGGCCAATCTCAATTATTTTACTGTTGCGCTGTTAATGGCTATTGAGAGTACATTCATGCCGTTACCTTCAGAAATTGTAATTCCATTTGCTTCATACAAGGCTGCACAGGGTGATCTTAACATATTCCTTGTTGTAATATTCGGAACAATAGGCGCCCTTATTGGTTCTCTTATTAATTATTCACTTGCTTATTACCTTGGTCGTCCCATTGTTTACAAATTTGCTGAATCAAAGATTGGTGGATTCTTCTTGTTATCGAGAGAAAAGGTTCAGCATGCCGAAGATTATTTTATAAGAAATGGTAAAACTTCTACTTTCATAGGCAGGCTTATCCCCGGGGTAAGACATCTGATATCAATACCAGCAGGACTTGCAAGAATGAATCTAAAAGATTTCATGCTTTTTACATTTGTCGGCGCAGGTATCTGGAACATTATTCTTGCAATAATCGGTTATTTCCTTTATGAGATAAGAGAACAGATATTTCCATATCTCGGGCATTTCATGATTGCACTTGGCGCTATCTTCGTTCTTTACCTTGTTGTAAAAGCAAGAAACAACAGGAAGAAAAAAACTCGGGATTAGAACCTGGCGGAATATAGAATTCCTTCTATTTCAGACCCTATTCCTTATCCCTGTTAACGGTACCCGGCGAAAATGCCGGAACACAAACAGCAATATATTCAGCGCCTTCAGGGCTACTGTATCTTACCCATTCGTTTTTCGGCGCCAGTATAGCCTGACCAGCCACAACCTCGAATTCTTCCTTTAGTGTTTCAACCTTCAGTTTACCCTTCAATACAACCGTATATTCATTGAAATCGGGACGCTGACCAGGTTCATACCAACCTGCAGGGCTGATCATGTGTGCGATACTTACTTCATTGGTTTTGCTGTTAACCTTACCGAAGAATTCACTTATTATCTTATCAACTGTACCCGCTGCCTTAATAATTGTCGGGCCATTTAAAAGTGTTGCCATTTGAGATAGTTTAGGATACTAAAGTACCGAATTTTCCTGAACGAAGATCATCATAAGCCTTGTTTATCTCTTCCATTGTGTTCATAACAAAAGGTCCACGTGATGCAACCGGTTCGTCTATTGGTTCACCGGCAAGTATCAGAACAACACTGTCCTTTATACCCTTAATTTCGAAATCCGTTCCATTGTGATCAAACCAGGCAAAATGGTTCTCAGGAACAGCTTTGTTGTTTATTGAAACTTCGCCTTCTACAACGAGAATACCTGCATTATAGGTCTCGGGAAACCGGAATGCAGCATTGCCTCCAGCTTTCAGATCAACTGTAAAGAGACTTATAGGTGTGAATGTTGAGGCGGGGCCTGTTGTTGACCTGTACTCACCTGCAATTACGCTGACAGTACTTACCTTATCATCGAGCAGATGTCTCACGATCTCATCTTTAGTAATTGCCTGGTATCTTGGCGGTATCATCTTGAACCTTGAAGGCAGGTTGACCCAGATCTGAGCCATCTGGAAAATACCACCTTTTTTTGAAAATTCCTCCTCATGATATTCCTTGTGAAGAACACCTGAAGCAGCAGTCATCCACTGAACATCACCATCTCTTATTACACCACTGTTGCCGGCGTTGTCGTGATGTGCTATACTTCCATGAAAAGATATTGTTACAGCCTCGAAACCCCTGTGGGGATGAACATCCACTCCCCTCTGTTTGTCAGAGGGTGGGAAATAGTATTTGGAGGCATAGTCGAGGAGAAAAAAGGGGCTCATTCCCGTGATGCCTATATCAGTATCTGAAGGAAAAAAATTATGAACCCTGAACCCGTCCCCAACCATGTGTGGCGGTTGCGGAGATATTATTTTCCTGATGTTCCTGTTTCCTTTCTCCATCTTTGTTGTTTTCAAAATATTCAAATATCTCTTCAATTATTTCCAAACCTGCTCTTTTACTCGAATCGGTATAGAGCACTTTGTTTTCATTGTCATACAGGGCAACTCTGACGTCTGCATCGTTGCCTTCCTTTATACCCCTTGTCATCTGACCGTAAACAGGAGCTTTCAGCTCACCTGACTTTCTGTTTAAACAACTAATCCTGAGTATATGTTCTCTATTGCGTATTGTGATGAATATCAAATTATCAGAGTGTCTTAATTCACTAATAGAAGCCTTGTTGTAAGTATTGAATTTATAGAACTTATTATTGTAGTACATGAAACAGATAAGACCAATAAAGAATTTTTTTCTCCATGGTATTTTAGCCAGGGAAAAATTGAATGAAGTGCTTCTGTTATTGAAGTTATTTGCCTGAATCCATAACCAGCTCTCGGGGAACGATGTGCCCCAATCCTTTTCAATATAACCTTTGCCATTATCAAAATCATACTGTAAATCATCTAAATACAGCATTCCCGAAAGGTCGTGGTTTACAGATACGATTCCATGTTTGCACTCCATTGTCGGGATAAAGGAGTACCAGCCCATTATCCCTGGTGATAATAATGTTTTTGGATACCTGATTATATTGATATAGTTTAACCTTCCTATTATTGTCCTTTTATGTTGTCTTATGTCAAGGCAGATGTAATTGGCTGTAAATATTGAATTGCCAATCTTTAAGAATAACCGGTTATTATCCCACGAGAACTCTGATAAGGGATAGTAATAATATTCAGAAGTGCCAGTAATTCCATCCAGGACCTGTATAAATGCATGCGAATCATTTTTGTTCAGAGAGATACCAGGAATAAATGATATTACATGTTGCAGATCGGCTGAAACATGTTTATAATACCATCCTTCGAAATAATTATTTCTTTTAAGATTTCCCTGGAAGACTTCGGGTTTATATAATCGGAAGATCATTATGGTGAGCGATTCACCACTATAACAAAATTTATCTTCTTAAGTTCGTGCTGTTTGCTTTGGAATATCGTAAACAATTGTTTTAATTTCCCGGGCCAGTTCACTATGGTTTTTTCCGTTGTTTAAAGATAGCCAGGGAATTGGTTTTCCGACTGTGAGCACAACCTCTGAATTTCTTTGTTTCATCATTTCACGGGGCAACAGTACAGTTTCGATGTAGAGTTTTATTCCAAGCATTTTTCGCAGGTTAGCTACAAAATAGAAAAAGTTTGAGTTTCTTCCTGAGATAAACACCGGTATGATGTCGCGTTTATACGCTATTGATTTCGTAACAAACGTTTTTTGCCAATCCGGATCCTCAATGTTGCCTTTAGTTCTTCTTGAGACTTCTCCAGATGGGAATATCATTATCTGAGATTCAGAACTGAATAACTGGTTCAGCTTATCTGCTGTTTCGCGTGTATTCCGGCCGAAAACATTAACTCCCAGGATTAAAGGTCGTAATTGTGGTATATAGTTGAATAACTCGTTTGACGGCGATATTACATTTTTATAATAACGATCAATCATGACTAAAAAAGCCAGGGAATCCATTGCTCCCACAGGATGGTTTGCGACAAAAACAAAATTTCCTGACGAAGGAAGGTTCTCACTGTCTCTTACTGTAACTTTTACATTCCAGTCATTGAGAATAGAGTTTACAAAATAGATCCCGCTTTTTTCAGCGCTTCTGGCTATCGTTGCATTCATCTCATCCTGGTATATAATTCTCTCGATCATCCTGATCATAAACCTGGGGAGATTCCTTACAAAAGGCGATTTACTTTTCCTTATCGCCTGTCCGATATCTATTGTCTTATCCTGCATTATATAAAATATACCTGTTACCTGATGACAGCCATTCTGTTCAGGATATTATTAGTCAACTATCTCAGCCTTGTCGAACCTGTTTGAATCGGTATAGACTACTTTTTTTCTGTAGACTTTATTGGCACCTCGGCCACCAAAGAAGCCCCATCCGCCACCACCTACCAGAAAACCGAGAGCATAAAGACCTCCATTATTGTTCTGAGCGTACATTGTTATCTCATCATTGAACAACATTCCGATGAAGTCGAAAGGAGCTATGAACCCATGCCATAATCCTCCGAAAAAGCCATAAGTATGACCGCTCAGGCAGGTCTCAACATCTTCCCTGTTTGCACATCCTGAAAATATTAATACAAGCGCTGCTAAAATGAGGATGTAAGTACTGTTTATCTTTTTCATAGTAAAGAGTTTATATCTGGTTTTGATTCTTTTATCTTTTGATAAACATTGCTATAATGTCAAGGGAATGATATTAAACAGGAAACCTGCCGGAAGTTGATTTAATATACTTAACGTTCCTGAACCTGAATGCTGACCAGTCATCATCGACAGAAACAGTCCTTATTCCAAAGAAACCTGCATCATTCAAAATTTTCCATCCTGAATCGCGACTAATATCCGATTTGATATTTTTTGAAGTTTTTTTCGGGTAACAAAACCAGAGTATCCCGTCGGCAACAAGATTATGAAGAGCAAGAGGTGTTATTTTGTCAATTTCTCTGACTTTTTTCACGAAGAGGATCATAAAACTATATGGAAACCGGGGGTCGATTGTTGTATCAATGCGGACGTTGGGAAGAAGTTTTGATAGTGTCGCAGTAAAGTTATCATCAGCGTTGATTACTGCAATTCTTTCCTGTCCTTTGTAATTAAGTTTTTTAAGAAGATCAGTCATCCACGCTCAATTTGTATGCGAAAATAGACAAAAAATTGCAATTTCTGCTAAAAGGTTATACCTTTGTCCTTTCTAATAATTGGGGTGCCTTATAACAACGGGCTGAGATCATACCCTTAAAACCTGATCCGGGTAATGCCGGCGGAGGGAAGAAGAGAGTATCATATTCAATCACCTGCTAACATAAGACCACCTCTGAAGTATGTTTGATTAATATGGTATGCCATGAAAAGAAATTTTTTATTATTCGTTTTTATTAACCTTATGGCTTTTATCTCGGGCCAGGGAAGCAATTCAATTCTAAAAGGTATCATCACTGATGAAAAAGGGATGCCTCTTGCGGGGGCAGGAGTCGCAATTGATGGTACTTACCTGGGAATAAGCGCTGATGATGAAGGCAGGTTTGAGTTTAAATCTTTGAAGGATGGGAGGTATACAGTTATCGCATCATTTATCGGCTATGAGACTCAACGGGAAACTGTCGACCTGAATGGCGATACTGAAATTAGTATAGTGCTGCCTTCATCAGTAATAAATATTGGCGAAGTTCTTGTGCAGGCAACAAGGGCAGACGAGCATTCACCTCTTGCATATTCAGTTATTGACAGAGAAGTATTAAGAAAGACAAATACTGTACAGGATATTCCTTTCCTGTTAAGCCTTACCCCTTCAATAGTTGAAACATCTGAAGCAGGTAATGGCGTAGGATATACAAGTTTGCGTGTGCGTGGTACTGACGCGAACAGGATAAACGTTACAATTGACGGCATCCCTTTAAATGATGCCGAATCGCAAACAGTATACTGGGTCGACCTGCCTGACCTTGCTTCATCAACTGATAATATCCAGATACAGAGAGGTGTTGGTGCATCAACACATGGGGCAGGTGCATTCGGAGCCACAGTGAGCATTCAGACAATTAATCCTGAAAATGAACCAACAGTTGATTTTAATACATCTTATGGGTCTTTTAATACCTTAAAAAATGTGATTTCCGCAAGTACCGGCCTTATTAATGATAAGTTTGCCTTTAATATGCGGTACTCCGATGTTAAGAGCGATGGCTACATCGACAGGACAGGCTCAGATCACAGGTCAGCTTTTATGACTGGAATGTACAAAACAGGAAGATCGCGGCTCAAGGCAAATTTGATCCTCGGAGAAGAGCATACCGGAATAGGATGGTCAGGAGTACCTTTAGATTCACTGAAGACTAACCGTACATATAACCCGGCGGGTGAGTACACAGATGACGCAGGAAGCCTGAAATATTACGATAATGAGAGCGATAACTTTAACCAGGATCATTATCAGCTTTTATACAGCTTCTCTTCCGGGGCAAACCTGAGTATGAATGCTGCTTTGTTTTATACACGTGGTAAAGGATATTATGAAGAATACAAGGAAGACCGGGAATATGAGGACTATGGATTGAATGCTGTGAGCATTGGATCAGAAACAATAACTTCAACTGATCTGATAAGGAGAAAATGGAATGATAATCATTTCTATGGAATGATATATTCATTGAATCTCACAAAAGACCGTACTGAATTTGTAGGAGGACTAGGTATGAACCAGTTCCTTGGCGATCATTACGGAACATTGATATGGATGAGAGACGCCGGTACAACAGAAAAAGACCATCAGTGGTATTTTAATAAATCTGAGAAATCTGATTTCAATGTTTTTGGAAAAGTAAATCACGATCTTTCAGATAAGTTGAAGGTTTATGCTGATCTCCAATACCGGTATATAAATTACGATATGAATGGACCTGATGATGATTTTAAAGACCTTACACAGAATAACAAATTCAACTTTTTTAATCCTAAGGCAGGGCTGTTCTATGAAATTAATTCAAGCAACGATGCCTGGGTATCTTTTTCAGTTGCCAACAGGGAACCATCGCGTTCCGATTTTAAGGAAGCTGCCGGTGATCCTGAAGCTCTTCCAAAACCAGAAACACTTTATGATGCAGAAGCAGGATATAAGCTCAGGGGGCAACGTGGAACATTGTCTGTGAACCTTTACGGCATGTTCTACAAGGACCAGTTGGTGCCGACAGGCCAACTTAGTGACGTGGGATATTCAATAATGACAAATGTTGATAAAAGTTACAGGCTTGGTATAGAGATGTCTGCAGCATTACGGGTAACCAGTTTCCTTACCTGGAATACAAACATGACTCTTAGCAGGAATAAGATAGAGAACTTCACAGAATACTATACAGATTACAATACAACAGACTGGTCGTCACAATACCTTAGCAAAGAACACGGCCTTGTTGATATTGCATATTCGCCTTCCCAGATTTTTACAAGCGATTTTGCTTTTGAAAAGAGTATTTTTGGAATTCATCTTGTAAGTAAGTATGTTGGGAAACAATATTTTGATAATACAATGTCTGAGGCGCGTTCAATAGACCCGTATTTCGTGAATAATGTTAGAGTTGATGTAAACCCTGTGATTAAAGGTTTAAGGGGATTGAATATACAACTGGCTGTAAATAATATTTTTAATCATCAGTACGAAAGCAATGCTTATGGCGGTAACTGGTATGAAGACGGGATTGAAAAAACGTGGGCGTATTTTTTCCCTCAGGCAGGAATAAACTATTTAATGAAAGTTGGAATAAAATTCTAGGAAATGGAGATATCCCGGTGGCTAATGAGCAATTATATCGAAGTATTTGGGGCAGTAACAGGTATAGTTTATGTCTTGCTTGAAATAAGGCAGAATATATGGCTCTGGCCGCTGGGTATTATTACTTCGGCAGTTTATATATGGGTATTCTTCGTTAATAAGTTTTATGCCGATATGAGCCTCCAGTGTTATTACCTTATAATAAGTGTACTCGGGTGGTACTGGTGGACGAGGAAGAGCATGAAAGATGCTGATGAAGATCAAAGGAGTCTTTACGTCAGCAGAATAAAATTAAGAACAGGGATTCTTGTGTTTTCAGTATTCATTTTGCTTTATTTCCTGATATGGTTCGTATTGCAGAGATTCACTGATTCTCCTGTGCCTGAATGGGATTCCTTCATTACCTCATTATCTATTGTAGCAACCTGGATGCTGGCACGAAAGATCTATGAACACTGGTACCTGTGGATTGTTGTAAATAGTGCATCGGCGCTTATCTTCTTTACCAGGGAGTTATACCCGACTATGATACTGTATTTTGTTTACGGAGTAATGTCGCTTGTTGGTATGAGGGAATGGAAAAAGACAATCAGAACATAGGATGAGGCTTGAATTTGTGAGAAACTTCCTATTTTTACATCATGAACAATCCCAGGAACAGGACAGTGATTGTAGCTGATGGTACTTTTCCGGTACACAACATTCCCCTTTCGTATATACAGAATGCGAAGCGGATAATCTGTTGTGATGGCAGCACAGAAACGCTTCTGAAAACAGGGTTTATTCCAGATGCAATTGTAGGTGATATGGATTCCTTAAGCCACGAACTTGCTGCAAGGTTTGCAGACAGGATCTACAGGATTGAGGAACAGGAAACAAATGATCTTACAAAAACTGTAACCTGGTGCATAAATAAGGGGTACAATGATTTAGTTATACTTGGAGCTACAGGCAAAAGAGAAGACCATACAATTGGAAATATCTCACTACTTGCCGAGTACATAAGGATTGCAAGGGTAATGATGGTAACAGATACAGGCTATTTCGTTCCCGTTGATAGAAGCATCACTCTTCAATCTTTCCCGGGCCAGCAGATATCGCTATTTTCTATTGATATAAATACTGAAATAACATCATCAGGTTTGAAATACCCTTTAAAGAAATTTAGGATCAGCAACTGGTGGCAGGCAACATTAAACGAAGCAGTAGGCGAGAGCTTCAACCTTGAATTTACAAATGGAAGGTTGATTGTGTATTTCAAGTTCAGGTGACTAAAAAGGGCGGATGTCCTACCCCTCAAAAAAAGCTGGCCCTAATTTTGAAAACAAACTAGGTCTGATTAAATTTGGGACAATAACAGCATTAAGACTAAACAAGAAGTACTATATTTTGAGAGAAGGTGCCTACTTTGTCTTAAGTGCCTATTTTGCCTTAAGTAGGCTAGTCTGTTCCATGGCACATCAAAGAGCCTATTTATTTGGGACTAAAATAACAATGCCACCCTTAAAGACTAAGCATGGCATTGTTTTATCCAAAGCTAAACAAATACTAACGCTTAATGACTAATTGTTTAGTAACAGTCGTTTTACCATTATTAATTTTGATGAAGTAAAAACCATCTTTCAAATTTTGAATTGGTATTTCAAACTTATCTCCCGAGTAGATATCTTGGGTCTTTAAACTTCCATGCATGTCAAGAATACTTACATCATAAACTCTGTCAGAAGCAACATTAACAGTTTTGTCTTTATTTACAGTTATTGTTACCACTGTTGATGCCGGGTTAGGGCTAAGTAAATAATCTCCATAAACTTGAAAATCGTGATAAGCCATTGCTGTTCCACATGAATTTGTAACATCTGCCATAATTGAATGATACCCAGGGGTATCGAAATAGATTAATGCATATTCATTATATTGACCATACTGCTGTGTTACGTATCCCCCAGGGTAAACACTCCATTCTATTACGTCTCCTTCATTAGGGAATGTGTAAAAAAGAAATGAATTGCCAACATAGCCTCCATCTCCTCCTTCACTATAAACAGTTATATCAGGCAGCCCGCTCCAAACATTTTTTTGTGGTAAAACAATATTGTCGCAACTTGAAACCAAATTTACTCTAACCCAACTACTGCCAGATCCAGTAGAAACAAATGTACAGGGATTAGATCCCTGAGGAGAACTACGTGTAAGGTAAGGACCTGTAGTCCATTCTATAGTGACACCTGGAGGAAGGTTATTGACAGTAAATGTAGTGCCGGATGTACAAATTGTGGAAGCGCCAGATATATATGGACTCATTGCTGAGTTGATGGTAACCGCTCCAGATCCGCATGGGTCCAGCCAGTTGCTTAAGCGGGTTGAATTTGTCCCTCCTCCTGTCCAGGAGAAATTAAATCTACCATATTCAGCCCTGGGTTGACTGCAATATGATAAATACGTATTGTAATTTTGATTACCATGCAATTGTCCAACTACTCTATCATCTTGATTCAGAATCGGTGAACCGAGGAACCATGTTGGACAACACCATCATCAAATGATAATAACCAATGGTTATTTGTTCCACCCCAACTAGATGTTTGAAATTGATCATTCTCAAAAGATATTTTCATCACATCACCTGCAGGATGATGGATTCCTGTTCCAGATGTTGGTGTATTGCCACTTCTATCCCATCCCAACCAAGAAAATCGATAGTCCCCGAGTGGAGAATCATTCATCTCCATAAGAGCAAAGTCTGATGCACTCCAAGCTGATCTAAATTGAGCACCATTAAATGTAATCCCAGTGGTCGCTGTATTACCACCACATGTTGTCATTTTGTATTGGAATTTGAACATCCAATTCTCTGCATTTGATATTTCAGTTGATGATAAACTTGAATTATGATTGGCATCAATACAATGAAATGCAGATAAAAAATATGGTTCAAATGTCTGACCTGTTGTCATCAGCAATGATCCGCTACACAACTCGGTACCATTTGAAAGAAGAACAAGAGCAACTGCGTTCGATTCTTCTTCCCAAGCAGGGAAGCAGGCAATATCATTGTTACAAGCTTCAGAACCACCTAAATTTCCATACAACATAGGAAATAAATCCTTATATGCATGCACTACCTTTGCAATAATCATTTGTGATTTTCCATATGACTCTTTTGGTTCAAACAGATATAGGGTTACATCATCACCCTGAATGAGATCAGTAAGAAAATAACCGTTTTTCGTATTTTGTCTCGATGTAACTGGCCCATATAACACTGTCTTTAATGCATTTGAAATGTACAATTCTGAACCTTCAGGTAGATATAATTTATTAAAGACGAAGTTGATGGAGTAAGCTCCTTTAGATTTAAATTCCATTGACCAAAGCCGACCACCCTCAATATCAGTCCATCCTCCTTCTTCCAGAGTTATTTTGGTATCAAAACCTTTTCCAAAACGGAAAGGGATATCCAAACCTTGATTTAATTTATCTTCATTAATTAGTTTTTTAATGTCAAAAGGAGGGAAAGTTTTTATCCTATTTGCTTTAACATGATTCCTGATAGTTTTAACCTGTTCCAATGCATTTTTATCAGGGTAATATTTAGTTTCAATTTGCCCATATGATAGGCTTATACCAAAAA
>DATALD010000056.1:0-11135 GCA_036261255.1 Bacteroidales bacterium | reverse complement strand
AAATCAGACCTGCATATAGTTCACTTCAGTTTCCTCCGGTTTTTATTAACATCTTTCAAAGTTATCAACTCCCCCTAAAACCCCCTTTTCAACATCATTATTTAATATTAAACTTAAAGATGCTAATCTAAAGGACCTGCATGACCTGCACGACTATTTAACCCACCCCGCAACCGCTTCCGGGCTGAGTCCCGCAAGACCGAGCTTATTCTTCTTGTTGAAGCCGTTAAGATCGTTAGCCAGTTTTCCTGGTTTCTCGACTTCTTTCAGTTTCTCAATAGTTGTGAAGCCCATTTTCTTCAATGGATCTATCCATTCTCCAGGAATGCCAAGTGTCAGGTAATCTTCTGCAGGGCTTTCAGCTTTTGACTTCTGTACTTCGGGCTTCATCTGCGGGAAGAAAAGTACATCCTGGATAGATGGTTGGTTTGTCATAAGCATTGTCAGCCTGTCGATACCCATACCCATTCCTGATGTTGGTGGCATACCATATTCAAGCGCTCTTACGAAATCCATATCGATGAACATTGCTTCATCATCTCCTTTCTCCGATAACCTCAGCTGATCCTGAAAACGCTCAAGCTGGTCAATCGGATCGTTTAGCTCTGAATATGCATTAGCGATCTCCTTTGAGTTGATGAAAAGCTCAAATCTTTCGGTAAGCCCGGGTTTACTGCGATGCATCTTTGTAAGAGGAGACATTTCTGAAGGATAATCAATAATAAATGTTGGCTGGACAAGGCTATGTTCGCATTTCTCGCCGAAAATTGCATCAATGAGTTTGCCTTTGCCCATAGTTTTGTCATGAGGTACATTCAGCTTGTCGCATACCTTAATAAGCTCCTCTTCGTCCACGCCTGTAATGTCAATGCCGGTGTTTTCTTTAATTGAGTCGAGCATCGATATCCTCTTATAGGGAGGCTCAAGGTTGATAACCTTGTCTCCATAAACAATCTCTGTCTTTCCATGAAGATCAAGAGCTACCTTTTTTATTATCTGCTCAGTGAAAGACATCATCCAGTTGTAATCCCTGTATGATATGTATATCTCCATTACGGTGAACTCAGGGTTGTGAGTTCTGTCCATCCCTTCATTGCGGAAGTCTTTGGCAAACTCATAAACTCCTTCAAATCCTCCGACTATCAGTCTTTTAAGGTATAACTCATTTGCTATCCTGAGATAAAGTGGAATATCAAGTGCATTATGGTGTGTTATGAATGGTCTTGCCGTTGCGCCTCCCGGAATTGCCTGGAGTATTGGTGTCTCAACTTCAAGATAACCGTTTGAGTTGAAGAACTCGCGCATCGACTGGATTACCTGTGTTCTTTTCCTGAAGACATCTTTTACATGCGGATTGATAATAAGGTCGACATATCTCTGGCGGTAGCGGAGCTCGGGATCTGTTACGGCATCGAATTGAACACCGTCTTTTTCTTTAACAACAGGAAGCGGACGTATCGACTTGCTCAAAACAGTAAATTCTTTCACATGAACAGTTATCTCGCCCATCTGTGTTACAAAGACAAAGCCTTTAACGCCGATGAAGTCTCCAATGTCAAGAAGTCGTTTGAATACTGTGTTATACTGCGTTTTGTCTTCACCCGGGCAAATATCATCGCGACGAACATATATCTGTATCCTGCCTGTTGAATCCATTATCTCGGCAAAAGAAGCATTCCCCATGATCCGTCTGCTCATTATCCTGCCGGCGAGGCATACATCCTGAAATTCACCGCTTTCGGGCTTGAATTTTGCAAGGATATCATCTGCAAATGCATTTGTCTTATATTCAGCAGCCGGATAAGGGTTAATTCCAAGCTTCTTCAGTTCATCAAGAGAATTCCTGCGGATCTGTTCCTGTTCGCTTAAGTTGATGTTACTCATGTGGGTCTAAAATTTTGGACAAAGATATTAAAAAAGCTGTAAAAGGCGCAGGGCTCAGAGCTCAGGGCTCAGGGCAAAACCAAGGTTCAGGGCTCAGGCCTAAGGGCAAAATCCGGCGCTCAGGACTCAGAGCAATATCAACCCTGCGCCCATGCCCCAGCGCAATATGCTTTGGGGAAAAGTCTTCTGAATTCAGTATATTTGCATCTTATAAAAATCCTGCACATGAATGACCCCCGGAAGCGACTTCCTGCATGGATGAAGATGCAGAGGGCAAGTGGTGAGAATTATTCTTTCGTAAAACATATTGTTGAAGATAACAAACTGCATACTATCTGCACAAGTGGCAACTGTCCCAACATTGGGGAGTGCTGGAATGCAGGCACTGCCACCTTCATGATCCTTGGTGAAATCTGTACAAGGGCCTGCCGGTTCTGTGCCACTAAGACAGGCAAACCCTTGCCTCCGGATCCTGATGAGCCGACAAGGCTTGGAGAATCTATCAGCAAGATGAGACTCAGGCACTGCGTCATAACATCTGTTGACCGCGATGATCTGAAAGATGGAGGAGCCTCATTCTGGGCAGAAACTATAAGAAAGATCAAAGAAATAAACCCCTTAATTACAATTGAGACTCTTATTCCTGATTTCGATGGAAAGCCGGAGTTCATGGAAAAAGTTATTAATGCGGAACCCGATGTTATTTCTCACAATGTCGAAACCGTCAGAAGGCTTACTCCACTTATCAGGACAAAAGCAAAATATGAAAGAAGCCTTTCTGTACTTAAGTATATTTCTTCTAAAGGAATAACAGCTAAATCAGGATTTATGCTGGGTTTGGGAGAAACAAAGGATGAAGTAATCGAGACCATCAGTGATATTTATGAATCGGGATGTAGTATTCTTACAATAGGTCAGTACCTGCAACCAGGTTTTAACTACATGGAAGCAGTTGATTACATAACTCCTGAAGTTTTTGATAAATATAAGGAAATTGCCCTGAACAAAGGTTTAAAATTTGTTGAAAGTAATCCTCTTGTGCGTTCTTCATTTCATGCTGAAAAGCATGTGAAATAGGAATATGGCTAAAAATTAACTATCTTTAGACATCCTAACTCTGGAACAACTTGAGCTACAAGGTTGAATTTAACGACATTGGCCTAAAGGACTATAAGGAAGCCTGGGATTTCCAGTCCGGTATATTTAATCGGCTTGTTGAAAACAAAAAGACGGAGGTACAGTCACGACCTCAGTTACCCGGGATGCTTATCTTCACCGAGCATCCTCATGTTTATACCCTTGGCAAGAGTGGTTCCGAAGATAATCTTCTTCTTGACCCCGAACAGCTAAAGAAAAGAAATGCAACATACTACAGGATTGACAGGGGAGGGGATATAACTTATCATGGCCCTGGTCAGATTGTAGGGTATCCTGTTTTTGATCTTGAAATTATTAATATCGCATTAAAAGAATATATTTACAGGCTCGAAGAGGCAATTATCAGAACCGTCGCAGAATTTGGTATTGATGGTTCACGACTTAACGGTGGTACGGGAGTTTGGCTCGATCCCGATGTGTCATCAAAGGCACGGAAGATATGTGCAATAGGAGTGAAAGCAAGCAGATTTGTTACAATGCACGGTTTTGCTTTTAATGTAAATACGGATTTAAGCTATTTCAGCAGCATTAATCCGTGTGGTTTTGTCGACAAAGGTGTTACGTCTCTTGAAAAAGAGCTTGGAACGAAGCAGGATTTCGGTTTTGTGAAAGTCAGGGTTAAAGAGAACCTGCAAAAAGTATTTGATCTTGTCTGGATTTAGCTAAGAGGATGGAGAAGAAATGGATTGTTAAGGAAAAAGGAGATGTTGCAACTATAAAGCAGCTCTCATCCGCTTTGAAAGTATCAGATTCAATTGCTAACCTGATGGTGCAGCGAAATATCTGCACATCCGCCGAAGCAAAAGCTTTCTTTGAACCTTCTCTCGATCTCTTGCATGATCCTTTTCTTATGAAAGACATGAATATTGCTGTCGACAGGCTCTCAACAGCAATTACGAAGAATGAAAAGATCCTTGTATATGGTGATTATGATGTAGACGGCACTACTGCTGTTGCGCTGATGTACTCATTTCTGAAGGAGCAGACTTCAAATGTAGAATACTATATTCCTGACAGGTACAAGGAAGGCTATGGTGTTTCTTACGAAGGACTTGATTTTGCAAGTCAGAAGAACTGCAAGCTTGTTATTACACTTGACTGTGGAATAAAAGCTGTTGAGAAGGTTAAATATGCAAGGAACAAAGGTCTTGATATTATAATCTGTGACCATCATTACCCGGGAGAAATTATACCATCGGCTGTTGCAGTTCTTGATCCAAAACAGCCCGGGTGCATGTACCCTTATAAAGAGCTATCGGGTTGCGGGGTGGGATTTAAGCTTGTTCATGCATATTCAAGGATTCATGGCATCTCTTTTGAAAAAGTAGCCCATTATCTTGATCTTGTTTCTGTTAGTATAGCTTCAGATATTGTCCCGATAACCGGTGAGAACAGAATACTTGCCTATTATGGTTTAAAGAAACTAAATGAAAATCCCCGTACCGGTCTTCGTGAGCTTATAAAAGAATCTGAAGTATCACATTGCCTTACTATTGAAGATGTTGTCTTTAAAATAGGCCCGAGGATCAACGCTGCCGGCAGAATGGAAACAGGCAGCAAAGCTGTTGAGCTGCTGATATCAGACAATCCCCAGCTTGCTATTGGAATAAGTAAAGAGATAAACAGCTTTAATAATGAGCGCCGCAGTGTTGACCGCACAATAACAACAGAGGCAATGCGGATGATATCTGAAGATCTGAGGAAGACAAATTCAAGGACCACGGTCCTGTATAACCCGACCTGGAAGAAAGGTGTTATCGGAATTGTTGCTTCAAGGTTGATAGAGACTTATTACAGGCCAACAATCATCCTTACCGAATCTAATGGGTTTGCAACCGGTTCTGCAAGGTCAGTACAGGGTTACGACCTTTATCAGGCAATTGAAGCATGCAGCGAGCTGCTTGAAAGTTTCGGCGGCCACATGTTTGCAGCTGGTCTCACCTTGAAAAAGGAAAATATTATTCCTTTCATGGAAAAATTTGAGAGTTATGTCTATAAGACAATAACTGAAGAACAGCTTGTCCCAAGGATCTTTATTGACGCTGAACTTTCGTTCTCAGAGATCAATGAGGATTTCTTCAATCTATTAAGTCGTTTTCAACCGTTTGGTCCGGAAAATATGTCGCCAATTTTTGTTTCAAGAAATGTTTATGATACCGGTATGGGCAGAATGGTTGGTTCGAGTGGTGAACATCTTAAACTTAACCTTTGCCAGGAAAAAGCAGGGAAGATATTGCCCGCAATAGCCTTCTGCCAGGCCAACCATTTTGAATATATCCGCACCGGCAATCCCATTGATATCTGCTACTCAATAGACATGAATGAGTTCAGGGGCAACAGGAACCTGCAACTCAATATCAGGGATATTAAGACACCAGTGGGGCTGAATTAAAGAGATGCCAGGCTGGCTGAAGACAATCCGCTGAAAATTCCTCCGATTTTCTTCCACTTCCCTTGACTTTTCCGCCTTCTTTGTATAACTTAGTCTTTTAACCCTGAAACAGTTTGAACTCGCTGCGTCTCTTATCTGTTTCGTTGATGTTTTCTTTTTCCTGTTTTGTTTCGGCCTATGGTCAGCCTTTCAGGCAATTTGCAGGCGCCGGCGAAGCAGGGATGGGATATGCTTGCATTATGAAAAGCTCATTCTGGGCTTCATTCCATAATCCTGCGAACCTGGCTGGTATAAGAAAGATCACTGCTGGTATCAATTACGATGACAGGTACCGGATTAATGAACTCGGAACAAAAACAGCAGCTATTGCTGTACCATTTGGAAAAACTTCTCTAGGCGCTATTTACAGTCATTTCGGGTATACTGATTACAGCAGGCAGATGGCAGCCATATCATGCGGCCTGCCATTATCGGAGAACATATTGGCCGGTGTGCAGATCGATTACTATTCTGAAAAAACCTGGGGTGAATATGAAGATACACAACAGATTACTTTTGAAACCGGGTTGACTGCCCACCTTAATAAAAATGTAATTATCGCGATCCATGCTTATAATCCTGTTCCTCAGTCTCTAAGAAAATCATTCATGCCTTCGGCTTTAAGAGCAGGGTCAGGTATCATTCTTGATGAAAATGTATTTGCAGGCGCTGAAATCGAAATGCATACAGGATCAAGACCTTTACTCAGGACAGGCATTGAATACGAGGCTTTAAAAAAGCTCTTTCTGCGATGTGGCTTTTGTACTGAAAATACTTCATTCAGCTTCGGCACCGGATATGCACTTGATTTCATGAAAATCGACCTTGCTTTTTCAACACACGAGAGACTTGGCATAACATCGTCTGCTTCATTGATCTTCATTATAAAATGACAATCAATGAAGGCCATAGAAGTAGAATAACTGCTCCTGGGAAAAAAATCTCAGACAAACTTGTCTTAATCAGTATTGCTCTTTTTATACCAACTCTCGGCTATTCTCAGGAATCAAGATTATCCGTATCAACATCAACGCTTATCGAAGAACTGGCAGCCGACGAGGCTGGTGAAGAAAATATCCAGCAGTTGACAGAAAGAATCTCGGAGCTTATCGATGATCCGGTAAACCTGAATTTTGCAGATGAGAATGAAATATCAAGACTGTTCTTCCTGACAGAGTTCCAGGTAAAAGCCCTTGTTGATTATATAAAGACTACAGGAAAGATTTTCTCGGTCTTTGAAATTGCTAATATACCCGGGTTTGATCGTGAGACTGCAGAAACTCTCATTCCCTTTATAATTCTGGTACCCGAATCTGTGATTAAAGTTAAGAGAAGACCTTCCTGTACATTCTTATCTAGTATTATTCTCAAGCCGGGAGAGGCAGATACAGTTAGTGAAGGCACTCCAATAAAGTACCTTGGTAAACTGAAGGTTTCTGCAGGTAATATTAAAGGTGGACTGACAATGGAAAAGGATAATGGAGAGATGTTTTTCCCCGGTAAACATTCATATCCAGATTTTATTTCGGGATATATGTCCTATACCGGTAATGGACTTGTAAGGAATATTGTCATCGGTGATTTCTCTTCACGTTTTGGTATGGGCTCAAACCTCAATACAACTTCAAGGAATGGACTTTCGCTTACATCACCATCTCTTGTTTCAGGAACTTCAGGATTTCGAGGCTATAATTCGGCTGATGAGAACAGTTTCTGCCGGGGTTTTGCAGGAACCTTTGGCCTAAGAAGATTTTCATTATCAATGTTTTATTCAGAAAACAGAGTTGATGCAACGCTGACAGAAAACCTTGACAGCATTACCTCTTTTTATACAGGAGGAACACATAACACACCTACATTTTTATTGAAAAAAGATGCTGTTAAAATCACAACAACTGGCGCTGATCTCGCAATTAATCTTGAAAAAATAAGAATGGGGATCCTTTTTACTGAAGATAAGTTATCACTTCCGGTAAGAAGGAGTGATGAAGTTGAAAAACTTTACAGTTTTAAGGGATCTGAAAATTCATTGTTATCATTCTATTATAAAGCTTCTTTGAAAAAGATTCTTTTTTTTGGGGAGTCAACAGTCAACAGGGAGTTGAATGTAGCCATGACAAACGGTTTGTCAATGAGAATATCAGGCAGGTTAATTATAAACCTTATATCAGGAAGCATAACTCCTGGTTATTCAAGCCTGCATGGCAGGTCGCCTGTAACAGGTTCTTCAGGATGGAACGAAAAAAGCCTATATGGAAATTTTTCATTTGAAGCTTCAAAGAATCTGTTTATCAATGGTGGTTGCCTGTTTGTTAAATATCCCTGGTTGAAATACAATTGCTCATCACCATCGGAAGCTGTTAAACAGGAGGTTAACATTAAATATCTTCCTTCTGATCAACTTGCATTTGAAGGAACATATAGCTTCAGGAGAAGCAATGAAGATGGAAATGAAGAAAACAGAATACCATCATTAATTGAATTAAGATCATCGCATTTCAGGGGTTCTTTCAGGTATTCACCCTCAGAGTTTTTTTATACAACAACAAGGATAGACTACAAAAGGTCCTCTCCTGGCAGAAAAGAGGGCTTTGCCTTTATCCAGGATATATCAGGCACATTCAGGAAAATACCCCTTACAATATGGTACCGCCTAAGTCTGTTCTCGGCGGCAGAATGGGAGACAAGAATATATGCATACGAGAATGATCTTCTTTACAGCTACAACGTTCCAGCATTATACGGCAATGGAAGCCGAAGCAGCATTATGCTTAAATACAAAGCACGGAACTGTGAGATCAGGCTGAAGTATGGGACAATGTTGAAACTGGCGGAAGGTGAAGTCAACAATGATCAGGATTTGAGGGTACAGGTGAAGATGGTATTCTGAGGTAGTTTTAAGGTTGTAAAGGTTGTAAAGGTTGTAAAGTTGTAAGGCTATAAAAGCCGTTGTTCCCTAAGTTTAGTAGAATTTGGTTGTGTAACTTTCCCATCCTTCAAAAGGAGGGGAAATGTTATGGAAGTATTCTCAGATCACAAATTCAGTTAGTCTTAAACTGATACTTCACCGCCTTCAGCTCCTCATTGGCCTGAACTATCTTCTTCTTGAGAGATTCCTTGTATTTGATGATTTCCTTCATCGTCTCAGGATTGCCTGTTGCAATTATCTGAGCAGCAAGTATACCTGCATTCTGGGCGCCGTTGACTGCAACGGTGGCAACAGGTATTCCCGGAGGCATCTGTAGAATAGCGAAAATTGAGTCAAGTCCTTCGAGTGAAGCTTTAATGGGAACACCAATAACAGGCACTGGAGTCATTGCTGCAATGACCCCCGGAAGATGAGCCGCCATTCCGGCGGCAGCGATGATGACTTTTATTCCCCTTTTCTCAGCGTTTTTTGCAAAGATCTCAACCTCTTCAGGTGTGCGGTGAGCTGATAAAGCATTCATCTCAAAAGGAATGCTGAAGCTATTAAGTATCTCTGCTGCCTTCTCCATCACAGGCAGGTCGGATGTACTTCCCATTATTATGCTGACTATAGGTTCCATTCAACAAAATTTCATTTAACACTTTGTAAAGGACAAAAATAAGCTATTAATTTCATAATTTCGCACTCGCTAAGAATAACAAATTTGTAATCTCTATGTTCCGGCAACAGTCTATCTTATTCAGGTTCTATGAAAATCAATTTACGCCCCTTGGGGCTGGGGTAAATAAATTGATTTTCTGTCCATAGATGAATAGGAAAAATTTTTTAAACCGAACAATGAGTATTAATTAGGTTAACATAATGAAAGAGATCAGGATACTTGACAAGACCTTCGGTGAGTTTATTCCCCGTGAAAAAATATTGTCGAGAGTTGAAGAGCTTGCTGCTCAGATAAACAAGGATATGACTGGTAAAGATGTTGTATTTCTCGGGATACTCAACGGTGCATTCCTTTTTGCCGCAGACCTGTTCCGTAGGATTGAGATAGAAGCAAGAATTTCCTTTGTAAAGCTGGCATCATACCAGGATACAAGTTCGACTGGTTCAATAAAGGAGTTGATTGGCTGGAATGAAGATATCAGGAATAAAAGTGTGATTGTTATTGAAGATATTGTCGATACAGGTCATACTCTTGAAAGGATAATGGGAGAACTTACAATAAGAAAAGCTGCAGAGATAAGGATAGCAACAATGTTCCTGAAACCTGGTGTTTATAACAAGAAAATACATCTCGATTATGTGGGTTTAGAGATACCCGATAATTTTGTTGTTGGCTATGGGCTTGATTATAACGGTTTTGGCCGCAACCTTCAGTCTGTATATTCATTAATTAAATAACATTTTAAGATCATGGTCAATTTTTTGATTTTCGGCCCTCCGGGGTCAGGTAAAGGCACCCAGTCTGTAAGACTTGCTGAAAAATTTCATCTTGTTCATCTTTCAACAGGTGATATGCTAAGGGCAGAAATTGCAGCCGGTACGGAGTTAGGTAAGAAAATGAGCCAGATAATGTCGAAAGGCGAACTGGTTCCTGACGAAGTTGTTATTGAAATGATAGCTAACAAGATCGATAGCAGTAAAGGACATAAAGGCTTTCTTTTCGATGGTTTCCCAAGGACAGTTGCCCAGACAAAATCACTTGAGAAAATGCTCAACGACAGGGGCATGAAAATCGATCAAATGCTTGTACTCGATGTCGATCATGATGAGCTTGTGAAAAGACTTATTGCAAGGGCTGAAGTTTCAGGAAGACCCGACGACAAAGATCCTGCTGTTATCGAGAACAGGATTGATGTTTACAAGGAGAAGACCGAGCCCATTATCAAATATTGCAGCGAAAGAGGTATATACCAGCCTGTTAAAGGTATGGGTACTATCGATGATATTTTTGCAAGGCTCTCTGATTACATGAAGAAGTTCGTTTAGCTTCCGGATTAGACTTAAATATAGAAAATGCCTTCATCAAACTTCGTAGACTACGTAAAGATATATTGCCGTTCCGGTAACGGAGGCGCCGGATCGGCTCATTTTCGTCGCGAGAAGTTTGAGCCTAAAGGAGGCCCTGATGGTGGTGATGGAGGTCGTGGCGGCCACATCATTCTAAGAGGTAATGACCAGATGTGGACACTACTGCATCTGAAATACCAACGCCATATCTTTGCAGAAAATGGTGGGTCAGGAGGAAGACAGCAATCAACAGGCGCCGATGGGAAGGATATTACAATTGAAGTACCACTAGGTACCCTGGCAAAAAGAGCTGATACTGATGAACCTCTCTTTGAGATCACACAACATGGTGAAGAGAAGATACTTGCAAAAGGAGGTCGCGGCGGACAGGGTAATGTGCATTTCAAATCAGCTACATTCCAGACACCACGATTTGCTCAGCCGGGCGAACAAGGTGTTGAAGAAGAGTTTATACTTGAGCTTAAAATACTTGCCGATGTAGGACTTGTTGGTTTTCCTAATGCAGGAAAATCAACACTCCTCTCGGTTGTTTCAGCCGCAAAACCTAAAATTGCCGATTATGCTTTTACAACACTTGTACCAAACCTTGGTATAGTAAGCTACCGCGATGACAAATCATTTGTAATGGCCGATATCCCCGGGATAATCGAAGGAGCACATGAAGGCAAAGGGCTGGGTACAAGGTTTTTGAGGCACATTGAAAGG
>DATALD010000049.1:0-21507 GCA_036261255.1 Bacteroidales bacterium | reverse complement strand
GATGACCCCCGTCGAGTTCCGCCAAAAGGTTGGGAACGTCAATAACTCTACGAGTTATCTTCCGTTCCCAACCTTAAAAGAATATAAATTAAGTAATAATAGAAAGCAACAAAAAGAGTCAACGTTAATTAGGCATTGACTCACTAGTACTCAGTACCCAGTACTCAGTACCCAGTACCCAGTACCCAGAACCTAGTACCCAGAACCTAGCACCCAGAACCCAGAACCCAGAACCCAGGTTAACGAGATGTCGATAGTTGTTGAAAACGTAACCAAGTTTTATGGAGAGCAGAAAGCTCTCAACAATGTTTCATTTGAAATAAAAACAGGTGAGATTGTTGGTTTCCTTGGTCCTAATGGTGCGGGGAAATCAACAATGATGAAGATCATTACCGGTTACATTCCTGCATCGAATGGAACTGTAAAGATTAACGGGAAGGAGGTTGGTGAAGAGAACATTGAAATAAGAAGACAGATAGGTTACCTTCCGGAAAATAATCCTTTATACCCTGAAATGTTTATCAGGGAGTATTTACAATTCGTTTCCTCATTTTATGGCAAGGTATCAGCGAAGCTTGTTGAGGATATAATGGATGTCACGGGATTACTTCCAGAGAAAAAGAAGAAGATAGGTTCCCTTTCAAAAGGTTATAAACAAAGGGTCGGACTTGCCCAAGCCCTTATACATAATCCTTCCATACTTATACTCGACGAACCGACAACCGGGTTGGATCCAAATCAGATATTAGAGATCAGAAATCTGATAAGGGAAGCCGGCAAGGCCAAGACGGTGATGCTATCGACACATATTATGCAGGAAGTTGAAGCAATTTGCGACAGGGTGATTATTATCGATAAAGGGATTATCGTTGCTAACGAAGAGAAAAGCAGAATATACTCGATAATAAACCGCAAAAAACAGATTGTTACAGTTGAATTTGACAAAACTGTTGAGGAAAAAGGGCTGGATGATCTTAAGAATCAGAGAATAACAGGCAAGAAGATAAAGAACAACATTTACCAGTTTGAAACCGAAGAAGAAACCGACATAAGGCCTTTACTATTCCAGTTTTCGGTTTCAAATAACCTTACTGTACTCTCAATGCAGAAGGTTGAAAGCAACCTTGAGGAAGTCTTCCGTCATTTTACAACCTGATTTTTCTTGTTTATACTATTTTTTTTCATTTGATTTGCATCATTATATTTTGGTGGACAAATTTGTGATGATTGCAACCACAGGAAAAAATGCTAAAAAACCATTCAGTATCCTCTTTCAATCTAACAAACTTCCCATCTGTTTATGTTTAACTTAAAATTTAACTTAAATGGGATTTTTATTTACTTCCGAATCAGTATCAGAAGGGCATCCAGATAAGGTTGCCGATCAGATTTCAGATGCTTTACTCGATGAATTTCTTCGCTGGGACCCGGAATCAAAGGTAGCCTGCGAGACATTTGTTACTACAGGTCTTGTTGTTTGTGGCGGTGAAGTTCGCACAGACGGATGGGTTGATGTTCAGGAAACTGCAAGAAACGTCGTAAGAAAGATCGGCTATACAAAAGCAGAATATCGTTTCGATTGCGATTCATGTGGTGTGATCTCAACAATACATGAGCAATCGAGTGATATCAGGCAGGGTGTTGTCCGCGAAAAACCTGAAGAACAGGGAGCAGGCGACCAGGGTATGATGTTCGGTTATGCATGTCGAGAAATGGATAATTACATGCCCCTCACAATTGAACTCTCTCACAGGCTTCTTGAAGAGCTTGCTGCAATACGGAGGGAAGAAGTTCACATGAAATACCTGCGTCCCGATAGCAAATCGCAGGTTACAATTGAATATGATGATAACAACCAGCCTCTTCGTATTGATACAATAGTTATCAGTACCCAACACGATGAATTTATACTTCCTGAAGGGAAGTCACAAAAGGCTGAATCTGTTGCTGAAAAAGCAATGCAGCAGAAAATTAAGGAAGATCTTGAGAAATATCTTATCCCAAGACTTCTAAAGACTCTTCCTGCAAGAGTTCAGAAATTATTTAAAAACGATTACAGGTTACTTGTTAACCCTACTGGCAAATTCGTTATCGGTGGACCTCATGGCGATACAGGTCTAACAGGTCGTAAGATAATCGTCGACACTTATGGTGGTCACGGAGCACATGGTGGTGGCGCATTCTCAGGTAAAGATTCATCAAAAGTTGACAGATCTGCTGCTTATGCTGCAAGGCATATTGCAAAGAACCTGGTAGCTGCAGGTGTTTGCGACCAGGCTCTCATACAGGTCGCTTATGCTATTGGTGTTGCAAAACCTGTTGGCGTTTACGTTAATACTTATGGCACTGCAAAGGTTAAGAATGGAAAAGGCAGCATTCTTGCAGATGGTGAAATTGCCAAAGCTGTTGAGAAAATATTTGATCTTCGACCTTATGCTATAGTTGAAAGATTCGGACTGAAAAATCCTGTTTTCCTTAAGACAGCATCGTATGGTCATTTCGGACGTAATCCTTTTACTGAAAGTGTAGATGTTTACTATGAAGTTCGGGGAAGCAAACCAAGGGCTCTCAATGGAAATGGCAAGAAAGCTTACCAGAAGAAGGTAGAATTTTTCGCCTGGGAAAAACTCGACTATGTTGATAGGATAAAGGAGGCTTTTAAATTGTAATTATCCATAAAGACGAAGAGACGTAAAATTTTGCGTCTCTTCTATTTTGATGGGATTTTTCAGTACGATGCCTACTCCGGGGTATTTTTTTATCAGGCAGGAACATTCTCCTTTTCTTCTCTCACCCAATGGCGATGCATAGCTATAGCGGTCTTGAATTCTTCCTTGAATTTCTCCAATCCTGAAGTTTCTGAGATTGTTACAACTCCTTCGCTGTTTGTAATATTTCCCGATTCATCCAGATTTATACCTTTAATCTGCGATGACCTGAGCAGGTTCACTCCTTCACTTGTTGCTCCGATAGCTTTACAATGCCTGAATGTTTCATTTATAAAATGTATAGCATTACCGTGCTGTATAAGTTTTTCGATATGAGATCCTCCCGGGATGTATAAGGCATCGTATACGACCGAAGCTGTTGTGATATAAGTTTTATCTGTTTTAATCTCATTATTATCCGAGCTCTTCCTCATTCCATGAATTTTTGAAATGATTACAGGTTTGGCACCTTCCTGTTTCAAAAAGTCAATCATCTCAAGGAGTTCTGTCTGGTTGTAACCGTCTTCCACGAGGATTGCAACTTTTCTTGTCCTGATATTATCTTTTATTGTATTCTCCATGCTAAGAGCAGGAGATTGTGTTACTTTTTTCCTGTCTTTCCATTCGACACTAAGCTGCTCAATGGCTTCGTAATCCACTCCTTTTACTTTGATCATGCCATCCGGTTCTCCAATTCCAATTCCTTTTGCTACCTGTTTTGCGAGATCGAGGTCGACATTTGTGATCATGGCAACCATATTTTGTCTGACTTCCATAGAATTTACTTTGCCGAGTTCAAAGTGAAATGCAGCAAGGAGATGTTTTTTCTCAACAGGGGCAAGGGAATTATAGAACAGCGCGGCCTGTGTAAAAAAGTCTTTAAAGCCTGGTGTCCGTGAGCGGCTTACAACGCCTTCCACCCTGTCGCGATGATGAATAAAGCCTCCATCGCTGAACGATGCGGGATGAGGGTTTCCTCCGCCAAGTGTATTGGGAAAATAGTTGATGTTCCCCTTGTTAACTGTTTGTCTCATGAAGCCGTCTCTCTGGTTGTTTGCAACAACTGCTCTGGGACGATTAACAGGTACCTCAGAAAAATTAGCGCTGCCAAACCTGTTAATTTGGGTATCGAGATAGGAGAATAACCTTCCCTGGAGAAGTGGATCGTTTGTAAAATCAATACCAGGAACAATATGCCCTGGATGGAAAGCAGCCTGTTCAGTTTCAGCAAAAAAATTTTCAGGATTCCTGTCAAGTGTCATACGTCCGATTATTTTTACAGGAACAAGCTCTTCAGGGATGATCTTAGTGGCATCGAGAAGATCAAAGGTGAAGGCGTGTTCCTGGTCTTCATCGACAAGCTGTACGCCCAGGTCGAACTCCACTGGATTACCTTCCTCGATTCTTTCCCACAAGTCGCGCCTGTTAAAATCAGGATCAAACCCGGCAATCTTCTGCACTTCATCCCAAACAAGCGAATGCATGCCAAGTATAGGCTTCCAGTGGAACTTAACAAATGTAGCTTTCCCTTCGTCGTTGATCAACCTGAAAGTATGTACACCGAAACCTTCCATCATAGCATAGCTCCTTGGGAGGGCGCGATCAGACAATACCCACATAATCATGTGCATCGATTCAGGCATCATCGATATAAAATCCCAGAAATTATCATGAGCAGCAGATGCCTGTGGCATCTCATGAGCAGGTTCAGGTTTAATGGCATGCACAAGGTCGGGGAACTTAATGGCGTCCTGGATAAAGAAAACTGGCATGTTATTGCCAACGAGGTCAAAGTTGCCATCAACAGTATAAAACTTTGTTGCAAATCCCCTGACATCCCTTACAGTATCAGCTGAGCCTCTGAATCCCACAACAGTTGAGAACCTGACAAAAACATCGGTGCTCAGTGAAGGATCTGTCAGAAACTTAGCTTTTGTGTAACGTACCATAGAATTGTCAAAAACCCTGAAATGACCATAGGCGCCCGATCCACGGGCATGAACTACCCTCTCCGGTATTCTTTCGTGATCGAAATGCATAAGCTTTTCACGAAAGTGAAAATCTTCCATCGCAACAGGTCCACTTGTACCCGCTTTAAGAGAATCATCAGTATGATCCACCCTTACACCCTGGTTGGTTGTAAGAAACTCTTCATTACCATTCCCAGTTTTCTTTTCTTCAGCATTAGATTCCATTCTTTCTCAGTTTTATATTAATAAACTTTCGTCGTGATAATCAAGTTATCATGAGATAAGAAAGGTTGGTTAAAGAAAGGGTTATGAGTAGGAGTATTGTATCTCAAAGTTACAAAAAAGTAGGGTAATTATTCCTTATATGATCTTAAAAATCCTTGAATTTCAGGGAAATATAAAGGGCGCAAGATTATATCCCTCGCCCTCCGAATGGTAATTTTAAGATAAATTTTCAATACGAAGCTTTCACAATACGGGCGACATTATCGGACCTGCCGAGGGTATAATAATGTATTCCCGGGACATTGTTGTTTAACAGCTCTTTCGACTGCATTGTAGCCCATTCGATGCCAACTTCCCTGGCTTCAGCATCATCTTTGCATTTGCCGGCTTCTTTATAGAGTTCGGTTGGAAGATCGATATGAAATGTCTGCGGCAGGAGTTTAACGTCGTTAAGAGCAGAAATCGGTTTAATTCCTGGAATGATTGGCACATCAATTCCTGCTTTAAGACAATCTTCCCTGAATTTAAAGAACTTTGCGTTGTCGAAGAACATCTGGGTAACAATGTATGAAGCTCCAGCATCTACTTTCTTTTTAAGGTTCTCCATATCGATCTGCGAATTGGCGGCCTCGAAATGCTTTTCTGGATATCCTGCAACTCCGATACAGAAGTTGGCCGGCTCAGCCGAAGCAAGAGAATCCTCAAGATAGATTCCCTTGTTCATGTTCGATATCTGCTGAACAAGCTCATAGGTAAACGAATGGCCATTATTCTCGGGGATAAAGCTTCTACTCCCTTTCTGTGGATCGCCACGAAGTGCAAGTATATCGTCGATGCCAAGAAACTTCATTTCGATAAGAACATTTTCAGTTTCTTCCTTTGTGAAACCTCCGCAGAGTATATGAGGCACAACAGCAATATTGTATTTATACTTCACAGCAGCTGCAAGAGCTATTGTTCCTGGCCTTAGCCTTACAACCCTCTTTTCAATAATACCACCCGGTCTTTCCCTGAAAACTGTTTCATTCCTGTGTGAGGTGAAGTTTATATACGCCGGTTCAAACTCAATCAACCTGTCAATTGCAGTATAGATCCTGTCAATACTATGACCCTTAAGCGGGGGAAGAAGTTCAAAAGTAAACAACGGACGTTTTGATGTCCTGATCTTTTCAATAACGCTCATAATAAATCCTATAAATTAGGGGCAAGCCATTTGGCAGCCTCTTCAACACTCATCTCTTTCCGTGATGCATATTCATTCAGCTGATCCTTTCCAATCTTTCCGATATTGAAATATGCCGACGATGGATGCGCAAATATATAACCACTTACCGAAGCAGGTGGTGTCATCGCGAAATTTTCCGTTAATTTCGTACCGATATTCTGTTCAACATTCAAAAGATCGAACAAAACTCTTTTTTCAGTATGGTCAGGACAAGCAGGGTACCCGGGAGCCGGCCTTATACCTGCATATTTCAGCTTCAGCATTTCGTCAACTGTCAGTTTCTCATCAGCAGTATAGCCCCAATGCTCCCTGCGTGCTTTGGCGTGGATCCATTCTGCCGCTGCTTCTGCGAGCCTGTCACTAAGAATTCTGATCATTATAATTCCATAATCATCATCCTTGTATTTTGCTATAGCCTGTTCATTAATTATTGCAGAAACAACGAATGTCCCAAGTGTATCTGTCAGACCAGTTTCTTCAGGCACGATAAAATCAGAAAGCGACAGGTTTGGGGTATTCTCAGCTTTCTTCTCCTGGTTTCTAAGAAACCTGAAAATTGTTTTTTCCTTCCTCCCCTTCCTGTCATTTAGTATAACAACATCGTCACCTCTTGAGACAGCAGGGTGAAGTCCCAGTATACCTTTGCATGCGATTATCTTTTCGTCGATTATCTTTTTCAACCAGACCTGTGCTTCATCGAAAAGCTTCATTGCCTCTTCTCCTTTAACAGGATCATCAAAGATTGAAGGGTACTTCCCCGAAACCTTCCACGCAAAGAAGAAATACGTCCAATCGATGAATGTGGCGAGCTCATCAAGGCTGATCACATCGAATATATGAACACCAGGCTTTTTGGGTTCAGCTCTTAACACATTCTTCCAGTCTGAAGAAAGCTTATTTGCTCTTGCCACTGCAAGTGAAATAAGCTCTGATTCGTTCTGTTTTGATGAATGATCTTTCTTAAGCTTGCTATACTTGTTTTTTACAGAAGTAATAAATGAATCGTCATTTTTAAGCAATGAAGATGCCACCCCGGCAGCTTTCGATGCATCTTTCACATGCACTACAGAGCCTGAATATGCAGGTGAAATCTTTACAGCTGCGTGTATCTCTGAAGTTGTTGCTCCTCCAACAAGCAATGGTTGTGAAAGCTTCCTTCGTTCCATCTCGGAAGCCACATGAACCATTTCCTCAAGCGAAGGAGTAATAAGACCACTCAATCCGATTATATCTGCTTTTTCTGCAACCGCAGCATCAAGGATCTTCTCGGCAGGAACCATCACTCCCAGGTCGACTATCTCATAATTGTTGCATGAGAGAACTACCGCGACAATATTCTTACCTATATCATGAACATCACCTTTCACCGTTGCAAGAAGTACCTTCCCGGCAGTTTTCTTTACTTTCCCGGTGTTCTCAAGCTCAATATACGGGGCAAGTTTCGATACAGCTTTCTTCATCACCCTGGCACTCTTAACAACCTGTGGAAGGAACATCCTCCCTGATCCGAACAGGTCACCAACTTCATTCATCCCTCCCATCAACGGCCCTTCAATAAGCTCGATCGACCTTGTATAGAGATGTCGCGCTTCTTCAACATCGTTCTCAATAAACTCGTCAAAGCCACGGATAAGCGAATATTTGATGCGATCTACTACAGGGAGTTGACGCCATGCATCCTCTTTCTCAACTTTCTTTCCCTCATTCCTTAATCCCTCGGCAAACTTTACAAGCCTTTCTGTGGCATCTTTCCGCCTGTTAAGCACAACATCTTCTGTAAGCTTCAGAAGGTCTGCCGGTATTTCGGAGTATACCTGAAGCATTCCGGGATTGACAATTCCCATGTCAAGGCCGGCTTTAATAGCGTGGTAGAGGAATACAGAGTGCATCGCTTCCCTTACCTTGTCAATGCCACGGAATGAAAAAGAAAGGTTGCTAATACCACCGCTCACCTTTGCATAAGTAAGGTTCTGCTTAATCCATTTTGTAGCATTGATGAAATTGAGAGCATAATTGTTATGTTCTTCAATACCAGTTGCAACAGCAAGCACGTTCGGGTCGAAAATAATATCCTCGGGAGGGAACTGTATCTTATCAACAAGTAACCTGTAAGATCTTTCCGCTACCTCAATCTTCCTTTCATATGTATCGGCCTGGCCTTTATCATCAAAAAGCATTACAACAGCTGCCGCGCCATATTTTCTTATAGTTGAGGCATGCGAAAGAAAGATCTCCTCGCCTTCTTTAAGACTTATCGAGTTAACAACTGACTTACCCTGTATACATTTAAGAGCAGCTTCAATAGTATCCCATCGCGATGAATCGATCATCAGAGGAAGCCTGGCGATATCGGGTTCAGCCATCACAAGGTTGACGAACTTCACCATTGCCTTCTCTGAGTCGAGCATCGCCTCATCCATGCAGATATCTATAACCTGGGCGCCTCCTTCAACCTGGTTGCGGGCTATTGCAAGAGCTTCGTCATATTTCTCTTCCCTGATAAGGCGTGCAAACTTAATTGATCCTGAGACATTTGTCCTCTCACCGATATTTACAAAATTAGTTTCGGGAGTTATCCTGAGAGGCTCAAGACCACTTAATGAAGTAGTCTTGCGGATCTCATGTTTTTTCCGGGGACTGTATTTCCCGGCTATTTTTGCTATTTCTGCTATATGATCAGGAGTTGTGCCACAACAGCCACCAATTATGTTCACCCAGCCTCTTGCAAGGAAATCTTCAACAATGGAAGACATTTGTGCAGGTGACTGATCGTAACCGCCAAACTGGTTTGGCAGACCGGCATTTGGATGGGCTGACACGTAGAAACCTGTTTTTAACGACAGCTCCTCAACAAAAGGACGTAGCTGTTCGGCTCCCAGTGCACAATTGAGACCAATGCTAAGCAAAGGGAAATGCGACACTGAAATAAGGAATGCTTCGAGTGTCTGACCTGTCAATGTTCTCCCACTGGCATCTGTAATTGTTACTGAAACCATCACCGGAAGATCAATTCCCCGCCCTTTAAAGAGGTTATCGATAGCAAACAATGCGGCTTTACAGTTAAGAACATCAAAAACAGTCTCAACAAGAAGAACATCAACACCTCCATCGATCAGTCCGTTTGCCTGCTCGGCATAGGCTTCTGCAAGCTGATCAAAAGTCACAAGACGAGCGCCCGGATCATTAACATCGCTCGACATTGAAGCAGTGCGGTTTGTTGGTCCGAGTGTTCCTGCAACAAAAACTGTTCTGGACGATGATGATGCTACTTCCTTTGCAATTTTGGCTGAAGCCAGGTTCATTGCATAAACATCCTTCTCAGTATTATAATCAGCCTGTGATATCCTGTTGGCATTGAAGGTGTTTGTTGTAATTATATCAGCTCCGGCAGCAACATACTTCGCATGAATTCCTTTTATTATTTCAGGATTTGTTATCGAAAGAATATCATTGTTGCCTTTTAACGGCTTCTGGTGATTTTTGTACTTCTCACCACAAAAGTCGCTTTCCTGAAGCTTGTGTTTCTGGATCATCGTACCCATTGCACCATCGAGCACAAGGATCTTGTTATCAATTATATTGAATAAATCTTTTTTCACTTAGAGTTTATTTAAAGAATCATTTCTGCAAATATAACATCTAATATTTGCTTAAACCACACTCCGTTGGCTTAAGCCAACGGCAAATGAAGTTTAAATATTTATCTTCTCGAAAGCCTGTTTAAAATCGAAGATAATATCTTCAATATGTTCAATACCCAATGAGACTCTGAATAAACCCGGTTCAATGCCTGCAGAAAGTTGTTCCTCTGCACTTAGCTGGGAATGAGTTGTAGCGGCAGGTTGTATTATGAGAGTCTTGGCATCACCAACATTGGCAAGATGACTAACTATCTCAAAATGCTCAACAAGCCGTACAGCTTTCGAATAGTCGGTTTTCAGCACAAAGCTAAGCACTCCACCAGCGCCATTCGGCAGGTATTTTTCCGCAAGATCGTGGTAAGGATTTCCTTTCAGCCCCGGATAAATTACTTTCTCCACAGCAGGGTTTGACTGAAGCCACTCTGCAAGAGCTTTTGTATTCTGAATAATCCGTTCCATTCTAAGCGAAAGTGTCTCAAGCCCCTGGAGCAGTAAGAAAGAATTGAAAGGACTGATGCATGGACCAATATCTCTTAATCCTTCAACCCTTGCTCTTACTATAAAGGCAATATTACCAGCGGGTGAGGTCTGAGAAAAGATGTCTCCAAACACTTTTCCGTGATATCCCGGTGATGGTTCAGTGAACACGGGAAAGTTCCCGTTATTCCAGTTAAAGTTGCCGGCATCTACGATGACTCCTCCTATGCTTGTGCCATGTCCTCCAATCCACTTTGTTGCAGATTCGGTAATAATGTTGGCGCCATAATCAATTGGTTTACAGAGATAACCACATGCTCCGAATGTATTGTCAACTATCAGAGGGATGCCATTTTTAGAGGCTATCGCAGAGATCTTTTCAAAATCCGGAATGTCAAATCCCGGGTTACCAAGTGTCTCAACATAAAGAGCTTTTGTCTTCTTGTCGATTAGTTTCTCAAAAGACTCCGGCTTAAGGTCAGGTGTAAATTTTGCTTCTATTCCAAAGTTCGAAAGTGTTACTTTGAACTGGTTATAAGTACCACCATATAGATATGGAGAAGAGATAAAGTTCTCTCCTTTCCTTATTATTGTTGTCAGGGCAATGAACTGTGCTGCGTGACCTGATGATACTGCAAGTGCAGCAACACCGCCTTCAAGAGCGGCAACCCTTTTCTCAAAGACATCCTGGGTAGGATTCATTATCCTTGTATAGATGTTACCGGTTTCGGCAAGATCAAACAGGTTTGAAGCATGTTTTGAGTCTTTAAATAAGTAAGAAGAAGTCTGGTATAATGGTACAGCCCTTGATAAAGTGTCTTTGTCGGGAGTATGGCCTGCATGAACCTGCAGGGTTTCGAAGTGTGTTTTTCTGTTTTTCATCATAATATAATTAATAATTTTAAAGGTATGATGGAACCGCACATGATTGTAGATAATATTTCTTTGTGTTTGTGATTATGGTCAAATCATGTGGGTTTCATAATATTATTAGCTGATGCCGGATACAGTTATAGCATACCTTACTGGCTCCGTGCGTTAAAAAATAAAATTGTTTGGGGTAAAAAAAACTATCTGCGGCGCATGCACATAGGCATCAGCGGCATGATGAAGTTGTTTTGCAGAAGATATATAGGTCTCATTTTCCTGTGTTTAGTTTTTATCATCTCCCGGGTTATTTCCGGGATCAGGTTTTGGCACCGTTCCTCCTGATTAACAGGTGTTGGTTGCCAGGGTTTCGCAGAGCCTGATCTCTCCACCCTTCTTAATAAAAATCAAACAACCTTTTTAAGGAAGGAATATTTGATTTGATAAAGCAAAGATATTGATGAATTTTTAAAAAGCAACAAAGAGAAGAATTTTTCAGGATGATAAATATCATCTACTTCTCAATTAAGAATCATTTATACTTTTCATCTCCCTCTTTAACAACAAGGAATTTTTCAGGCATCCTTGAATTTACTGAAATGATATTGCCCGATACAGGATGGGGGAATGACAAGGAATAGGCATGTAATCTTACACGCCTTATATATTTTGCTGATGCACCATATTTCCTGTCGCCAACAATCGGGCAGCCCAGGTCGGCCATGTGCACCCTTATCTGGTTTTTCCGGCCTGTGTGTGTTTTTATATTAAGAAGAGTGAATTCCTTTACCTGTCTGAGTACCTTGTAATCAGTTATTGCAAGCTTGCCCTTTTCCTGATCCTTTGATGAGAATACCTTTTGTTGCCTGTCCTCTTTAAGATAACTCTTTATTGTTCCTTCAGGTTCAACCGGCAATCCCTCAACAAGCGCATAGTATTGCTTTTCTGTCTCTTCCCATCGCTCTTTGATCGTTTCTGCAAGCTCAAGGCTCTTTGCATATAATAATACTCCTGATACTTCTTTGTCGAGGCGATGAACAACCCATGCACGTTCGGTTCCTTTTGTGTTGTCTCTCAGGAACGACGATAGCTCATCGCGTACGTTACGACTGCCATCAACGCTCGATGTTGAGATACCTGCCGGCTTATCGATAACTATTACTTCTTTGTCTTCATATAACACCGGGAAAGGGGACGATGCTTTTGAGGTCTTTATTCCTGATTTAACAATCTCAACAATATCCCCAGTATTCAATTTGTATGAATGTAATGATACCGGGATATTATTAACAAGCACAGTTCCGCTTTGCAAGAGTTTCTTGACCCGTGTCCGTGGAGAATCGGGATATTGCTCCTGCAGGAATTCAAACAGGGCAGCTTTTTTTACAACAGTAATTTTCAATTGTTGGTATTTGGGTATAAAAGTAATGTTTTTTTGGAATGACTTTTACCTACCTTTGCGGAATCAATTATGAGATTTATAAAGCCTTACATATCATCTGTCGTAAACATTGGCGGCGTTCCACTGGGGGGAAGTAACCCAATACGTATTCAGTCGATGACTAACACCGACACTATTAACACACGTGCTTCAGTTGAACAATGCATCAGGATAATTGAAGCAGGGGCGGACTTTGTTCGCCTTACAGCACAGGGCGTTAGGGAAGCTGAAAACCTTGCTGTGATTAAAGAGGAGTTAAGGAAAGCCGGTTTCATGACACCTTTGATTGCTGATATTCACTTCAACCCTTCAGCAGCAGAAACAGCTGCAAGAATTGTTGAAAAAGTAAGGATCAACCCGGGTAACTATAACGATCCAAGGGCTTCTTTCAAAACAATAGAACTATCTGATAAGCAATATAATGAAGAGCTTGAGAGAGTGCATCAGAGGTTACTTCCGTTAATCAACATCTGCCGCGAGCATAGTACAGCCATCAGGATAGGAATCAACCATGGATCTTTATCTGACAGGATAATGACAAGGTACGGGAATACTCCTGAAGGAATGGTCAGATCAGCCCTTGAATTCATTGAAGTATTCAGGCAGGAAAATTTCGATAAGCTGGTACTTTCGATGAAATCATCCGATACAACTGTAATGGTGAAGGCAACAAGGATGCTTGTCGAAGCCATGCAGGAAACCGGGGTGGCATATCCTCTACACCTTGGAGTTACCGAAGCCGGCGAAGGTGAAGATGGAAGGGTACGGTCTGCAGCAGGTATCGGAGCTTTACTGCAGGATGGTATCGGTGACACTATAAGGGTATCCCTGTCTGAAGATCCTGAGAAAGAGATCCCTGTTGCCCAAAAGCTCGTTTCATTTTTCAGCAGGGAAATAAGCCGGAACAAACCCTCACAGGTAATATCATACCTGGCTGACAATACTCATCCGGCAACTCTGAGTAAAATAAATGGTCCCCTTGTAATTGCCGATATTCGACTGTGCCAGGTAAACGCCGAAACCTGGAAAGACACCGGCTTTAAGACAGCTGAAAACGGAGGCCTCATTAAAACTGATCAATCGCCTGATATCATTCTTGTTAATAATCTGCCGGCAATAACAGTACCTGATACTCTTCTTGCTGTCCCTTATGAAGCCTGGCTTGGAGCAGGCAACGTTTCAAATATTGTACCTGTATTCAGACCTGAGCTATTTGCAGAAACAGAATACCTCTCCGACACTGTAAATATTATCAAAACAGGTCCCGGGTTCAATCCCGTGCATTTCAAAAAAGCCGATCCATCAAATACTCTCGTTATCTTCACATTTGATGCTGCAACACAGCCTTATGAACCATTGAGGCTGATGGAGGTTCTCAGTAATTACAGATTTAACCTGAAGATCATTCTTAATCCTGTTTTTTCTGTGAGAGAGAATGAAAACCTCGTTATAAGATCCTCTGCCCTCGCTGGGAAATATATTATAGATAATAGCATCTCCGGTTTAATGATAAGCAATACCTGTGAAATGAATCCGGGGCGCCTTGCAGGTATTTCATTTTCGATACTACAGTCAACAGAAAAGAGGATTACGAGGACAATTTATCTTTCGTGTCCCACCTGCGGGAGAACGAAATTCAACCTGACTGAAACAGTAAGAAAGGTAAAAGAAGCAACACAACATCTTAAAGGTTTGCGGATAGCCATTATGGGATGTATAGTTAACGGTCCGGGTGAGATGGCCGGAGCTGATTACGGTTATGTAGGAGCCGGCCCGGGAAAGGTACATATATACAAAGGCGCCGAACCGGTTGTTAAGAATGTAAGTGAGGAGAGGGCTATTGAGGAGCTACTGAGGGTTATTAATCAATTGCCGTTGGCTTAAGCCAACGGCAATTGAAGGGCAATTGATTACTTCTCCACTGCCAGCCTGAAATCGAGCTGCTTTTTCTGAAGGTCGGCCTTTATAACCATGATGCTTATCCTATCGCCCAGGGTATAGACCTTTCCTGTTGAACGTCCTTTAATGCAGTAGTTCTCTTCGTCATACTCATAGAAGTCATCATCGAGCTCACGGATTGGGATCATCCCTTCACACTGGTTCTCAATTATTTCAACATAGATACCCCATTCGGTAACTCCTGATATAACTCCTGCGAAGATCTGCCCTGTTTTATCCATCATGAACTCAACCTGTTTGTACTTAACAGAAGCTCTCTCGGCTTCGTTTGCCAGCCTTTCCATCTTCGAAGAATGATCACAGAGCTTCTTATACTTGTCAGGAGTTCCGGGGTTCTCATCTTCAAGATACATTGACAGAAGCCTGTGAACCATCATATCGGGATACCTCCTTATCGGCGAGGTGAAATGTGTGTAGTATTTGAACGACAAACCATAATGCCCGATATTATCTGTTGAATACACGGCCTTGGCCATGGACCTTAATGCAAGTGTCTCAATAATGTTCTGTTCTTTTCTTCCCGAGACCTTGTTAAGCAGTTTATTCATCGCTTTAGGAAGTGATGTTTTATCATCCTCGATGAGCTTGTAGCCAAAACGTTTTATGAAATGAGTGAAGGTGCTTATCTTCTCTGGATCAGGTTTATCGTGGATCCTGTAGACGAAGGTCTTTCCTTTAAGCTTCTTTCCTATATATTCGGCCACCCTCTTATTTGCAAGAAGCATGAACTCCTCGATGAGCTGGTTAGCTGTTCCCATGTCGCGGAACTTGATGCCAAGAGGTTTCCCGTTAGCATCAAGATCGAACTTCACCTCGATCTTTTCGAAGTCAAAAGCTCCGGCTGCAAATCTTTTCTTACGCAGGTTTTGTGCAAGGTTATGAAGCAGAAGTACCATTTCTTTCATATCACCCTCGCCACTATCAATAACAGCCTGGGCTCCGCTGTAAGAAAACCTCTTATCTGAATTGATTATAGTTCTTCCGAACCACTCATCAATAACTTCAGCCTTTTCATTAAGCTCAAAAACTGCCGAGAACGTAAGTTTATCCTCATGAGGCCGCAGTGAGCATACATTATTTGAAAGCTTCTCCGGGAGCATTGGCACTACCCTGTCGACAAGGTATATTGATGTAGCCCTTTGCTTTGCCTCCTCTTCAACAAGAGAACCCGGGCGAACATAATGAGTAACATCCGCAATATGAACACCAACTTCATAGTTACCGTTCTCAAGTTGCTTTAATGAAATAGCATCATCATAGTCTTTAGCATCTTCGGGGTCGATAGTGAATGTTGGGATATCCCGCAGATCTCTTCTTCCCTTTATTTCAGCATTCGAAATAGACGAAGGGATAGCCTCTGCTTCCGCCTCAACCTCTTTGGCAAAGTTGTAGGGCAGTTCGAACTCGGCAAGGATGGCATGCATCTCTGTTTCATTCTGACCAGGATAGCCAAGCACATTAATTATTTCTGCAACAGGATTTTTCGATTTGGAATCCCATTCAACAACTTTTGCAACAGCTTTCTGTCCCTGTTTTGCGCCGTTAAGCTTTGACGTTGGTATGAACAGGTCGAAAGGCATATTCTTATTATCCGGAATGAGAAATGCAAAGTTTGGCATAACCTCTATTGTACCGACAAAAGTTGTCCTCCATCTTTCTATTATCTCAACGACCTCGCCTTCGGGACGAGCGCCTTTTCTCTTTGCAAAGAGCCATACTTTTACCTTATCACCATGAAGAGCCGTCTTAAGATTTTTGGCGGTGACAAATACATCTTCCTCCATTTCATCAGTCTGCACAAATCCATAGCCCATCCGCGTCATATCGACAGTGCCTGTAACATAGCCCCTTGCCTGTTTCATCCTGTATTTACCACGGTATACTTCCTGTAGAACACCCTCCCTTGTAAGATCCTGCATAATAACTGAGACAAGCTCGCGTTGAGCAGCATCCACTAAATTTAAACGCTTCGCAATCTGCTTGTAGTTGTAACCCTTCTCAGATGACTGCGACATAATTGACATCACCTGTCCCGATAATTTTTCCTTTGAAACGGCAGAACGATGCTTCTTCCCTTTATGACTCATAGTTAATGTTTTTGCGAAGTTACGAAAAAAAGAGAGCTGAAATTTTAATACATTTGGTTCATAATAATAGCAGATGATAGATTTAAGCTCAGTCCTGACACAATCGCCATCGGTAATCACAAGAAAAACAGGAGATGAATATGTACTTGTTCCTGTTACAAATAATATTGCCGATATGAACAGCGTTTTCACTCTCAACGAAACAGCAGGATTTCTATGGGAGAACCTCAATGGTAAAAGAAATGTTGAGGATCTGGTTGAACTGCTTGTCTCAGCTTATGATATCAGCAGGAATGATGCAGAACTTGATGTTCTCGAGTTCATAAAAGATCTCAAAAAATACCTGATAATAGTTTGATGTCTATATCAAAGTAGATTTCATTTGAATACTCTTGACCTAAATATTGCCGGCTACAGGATCAGGCTCGAAACAACCGGGAGTTCGCCTGGTATTTCCCCAGGAAAAAGATTTGAAAAATTCATCAGCAACAATCAGTTACCTTACGATATTAAAATAATCATTAACAAAGAACAGGCGCTCCTCCCTGATAATGCAACATGCATTTTCGATGCTCCTTATGTTGAAGAAAAGGATGGAGTTATGAGATTAGTCAACCCACAATTCTGGAGCGTATGGAAATCTGACATATCACACCATATCCTCACTGTCTATCCCACTTCTTCAGGAATAAGGAGGTCTGTCCTTGATTTTTCGTTTGAGGAAACAATATGGAATCTCAGTGTTGAGACAACCAGCGAAAGCATCGATCCCCTTGAATATCCACTCGATGGATTAGTAATTTACTATCTTACTGTTATTAAGGGAGATATTCTAATCCATGCATCAGGAATAAGCGCCGGAGGAAAAGGATACATATTCAGCGGGATCTCGGGTAAAGGAAAAACAACAATGGCAGAATTATGGAGGCAAAACGGAACAGATGTTATCCACGATGACAGACTTGTAATAAAGAACACAGGTGATTCGTTTTTATTCAAAAATACCCCTGTTTACGATAACGAAATACCCAAAGAGTCGCTTCTGAATAAGCTTTTCCTGATAGAGCATGGAAAAGAAAACAGAAGTGAAAGATTAACCGGGGCCCATGCAATAAGCTCGGTTATTTCAAATTGCATTCAACATAACTGGGGTGAAAGGACAATTGCAACACTCCTCACATCTGTTACAATACTGTGCAGCACAGTTCCTGTATACAGGCTTTACTTCAGACCCGATATGAGTGTAATAGAATACCTCACGAATTTTCCTGAAGAATTATAAAATAATGGTAAACCAGGGAAAAAAAGAATTACTTAAGAATGTCAGCCTTAATCTTTTGGCTGAAGGAAAGACTATACGCATAAAAGCAAGTGGTTATAGCATGTATCCATGCATCAAACCAGGATCGGTGATCCTTATTGAATCATTGAAAGAAAAGGGGAAACCACGGCCCGGGGAGATAATTGCAATACGTCGCGGGAACGGCCTTATAGTACACAGGCTGGTAAAAACAATTATGAAAGACGGTATTGAGTATTTCGTTGCAAGGGGTGACAGCAATTCGCGGGAAGATGAGCCTGTTAAGCTCGGCATGATAGCCGGACGAGTTGTCAGTACAGAAATATCAATGAAAAATACTGATATCAGGTCAAATACGAAACCTTCATATTTCCGGAACAGGTTAAGAGTAATCTGGATTATCTTGTGGAAAAAAATCGGTAACAGGCTAAGATGAAGCAGAGATACAATCTTCTTATCAAATCCCTGAAACTTGTATGGGACAGCGCACCGGGATGGGCAACAGCAAATTCTCTGATCTCGGTTATAAGAAGCTTCCTTCCGCTTTTACTCCTGCTTCTTCTTAAAAATGTAATCGATGAAATAACAACAACCGCATCAGCAGGAGGATCGGTCAGCAACATCATGATGCCCCTTTTGCTGCTTGCAATAGTCTGGTTTCTCGATGAGGGGTTTGCTGATGCCGGCAATTACGTAAGGAAGAAGCAATCTGTTAAGTTTGAAGATTACATGTATGGACTGCTACATGAAAAAGCAGTAAAGGCAGATCTCATCAACTTCGAAAACCCTGAATACTATGATAACCTTTCAAGAGCCTCTCACGATGCACCCTGGAGGCCAAATAATATTTTGAACAACCTTATTTCAATACTTCGATCACTTATCTCGTTGTTGCTTATCACAGGGCTCATCATCTCATTTAACTGGCTGCCGGCGGCGCTCCTCGTGTTTGCCAACATCCCGGGCATCTGGTTAAGGTTGCATTATGCAGATATCCTATTCGATTTCAGGAGGAAAAAGACCCCTGAAGCAAGGAAAGCTGCCTATTTCAACTGGCTCCTGACAGGCGATAAGCCTTCAAGGGAGATAAGACTATTTGGCCTTGGAAACTACTTCAGGGAATTGTTCCGTAGATCGTTCCTGAAACAAAAAGAGGAAGAACTTGAGATAATAAGGAAAAGAACATTTATCGAGATCCTCTCTGATGTTTTTAAAGCCTCAGCAATATTCATAATGATATTCTACATTGCTGACCAGGCAATAGAAGGTAGTGTATCACTTGGATCAATGGCAATGTTCCTCCTTGCCTTCAGGCAGGGAATGATATATATGAAAGAGCTTTTCGGCTCATTATCCGGATTATACGAGGACAGCCTCTTCATTGGTGATACTTTCGCCTTCCTCGATCTCAAAGAGACAATAGTTGCAAAAGACAAGATACTTCTTCCCGAAACATTAAAAGAAAGCATAACCGTTGAGAACCTTTCATTTTCATATCCCGGGAATGAAAAAAAGATAATTGACAATGTCTCTTTTACACTTAATAAAGATGAAGTGGTTGCAATTGTAGGCCATAATGGCGCCGGAAAGAGTACCCTTGTAAGGTTGATAAGCAGGCTCTATGATCCGGATTCGGGATCTGTTAAGTTCGATGGCATTGATATAAAAAGATTCGAACCTGATGAATACCGGAAACTTTTCAGCATTATATTCCAGGACTTCATGCTTTATAATCTTACAGCTGGCGATAATATTAAAATGGGGAGGATAGATCATAATTCAAATGACAGGATGATCGACTCAGCCAGGAAATCGGGAGCAATGCGTTTTATTGAAGAGTTACCGGGTGGCTTTGAAACATCGATAGGAAATCTTTTCGACGAAAGCAGGGAACTAAGCTGGGGAGAGTGGCAGAAAATTGCACTTGCAAGGGCTTTATACAGGGACTCTCCCATCCTCATACTCGATGAACCTGCAAGCGCTCTTGACTCTGATACCGAATATGAGATCTTCAGTCATTTCAGGGAAATAGTAAAAAACAGGACAACTATACTCATAAGCCACAGGTTTACAAATGTAACCCTTGCCGACAGGATAATTGTTATGGATCATGGCCGTATTGCCGAGACGGGCGACCACGATGAGCTTATGGCCCGCAAAGGTCTTTATTACTCAATGTACAACAAGCAAAGCAGCAGGTTTGAAAAATGATTGCCACTCTCACAAAAGAAGAATTGTTGATTATAAAGCTTTGCAGGCTTACCTTTTCAGATGATGAAAAAGCGGAGATACGAAAGCTTGCAGCTGCAATAACCGGCTGGGATAATTTTACAAAGCTTGTTAATATTCATGGGATCTCAGCCCTTGTATATAACAACCTTGAGAAGCAGGACCATTTTGACTTTGTACCTGAAAAAAACAGGTTTCTCCTGAGGAAGTCAAGGATATTGAGTATGGCGAGGAATGCAACAATGATGCACCAGCTTGAGGGAGCGATATCAATTGCAGGGGTTAAAACAGTCTTGTTGAAGGGAGCTGCCCTTGAGCTGATGATATATGGCAATACCGGGTTAAGGCAGATGAACGATGTTGATGTACTGATGACAAGGGAAGACAGCCTCAGGAGCTTCAGGCTGCTCGAAAAAAGTGGCTATGAACCGCTGCCTGTTAAGTCGGTATTTCACAGGCTAATTATTGATCATATTGGCAAACATCTGCCTTCGCTAATAAAAGGCGGTCTCTCTATTGAGCTTCATCACGATCTTTTTGATTTAGCAGCTTCTGATCTCACAAGGTTTTTTTATGAAACATCGGTAGAAAGGTCAGCAGGGTCAAAACTTTTTATTCCTGAACCCTGCATCTTCTTCCTTTACCTTGTAAGGCACCTCGAAAAGCACGAACAGTCGGATGGTTCGCAGCTAAGGCTTTACACCGATCTAGTTGTTATGATAGCAAAATATGGAGATACGATAATTAATGACAGGCTCATTGAATACTCCGGCATTGCCGGCCTGAACAAGGCGCTTGCATCAAAGCTGAAGATCATCAGAGAAATTTTCTCTGTCAGTTATCCAGACTGGATGAATGAGTTTGTTGATGCCAATTGTGCCGCCGATGCCAATGAAAGGTTTTATTATTTTCTAAGGAACCCGAGAAATCACTTAAATGCAGACAGAAAAGGTAATTACCAAAAGACAATAAAGAATATTAAGGGTATTCACAGGAAAGCGCTTTTTGTAATCGGCGATCTTTTCCCGACAATTGCTTTTATGAAGCAGAGATATAAATGTAAGTCAGGCTTGAAGTCTTTACTATATTATCCGCATAGGTGGGGGAAGTTGGGGTGGCTGGTGAGAAGATGAAAACCTTGAAATTAAAGGACCTTGTCAGTATTGAGTGAAGAAATTTTTAGTAATTTTTTTATTTTTTACTTGTTTTACCATTTTGCTGAACAGCTTATCATACTGTCTTTTAACATAACTCTTTTTTCCCAGTTTTTGTCTGTTTAAAAAGGCAAGTTCTTTTTTCATGTGCAAATAACTATCGTAGCGTTCCGGATTAATAAAGCCTTTTTCCAGTTCAGCCTGAACAGCGCATCCCGGCTCGC
>DATALD010000045.1:0-55469 GCA_036261255.1 Bacteroidales bacterium | reverse complement strand
TCTTTCCAGAGGACGAACATTGCATCTGGCTCTTCGCTGAACTCCTTAGTTAATGAAAGAGGAACACCTTCTTTATTAACAGCAACCGGAGTTGATCCGGTAGTGTCGACAGTAATACCGGCGACATTCTTAATAATCTCGGGAGAGAGGTTCTTTAGCGCTCCTTTTACGGATTGTTCAAGACCTTCAACATAATCAAGCGGGTGTTGGCGGAACCTGTTCTCAGAAGGATCGCAGTAGAGACCCTTTTTCCACCTTGGATATTCAAATACTGAACTTCCAACTATCTTGCCGTTGGCTGTATTAACAACAACGGACCTTACAGAATCGGTACCATAATCGATACCAATAACATATTTTTCAGGCATAATATTTTTTATTTTTGACCATAATAAGCATCCTTACCATGCTTTCTTTTATAGTGCTTGTCGAGCAGGACATCCTCAACCTGGTTTGTCCTGCCCAGGAGCACAGTATTAAATGCCATTAAGGCAATTTCCTCAAGCGCCACAGCGTTGTATACGGCTTTCTCGGGGCTTTCTCCCCAGCAGAATGGTCCATGGCTGTGTACAAGGGCTGATGGTTTCTCAAGAGGATCAGAAGATCCAAAGGTTTCAACAATAACTTTCCCTGTATTTAACTCATAATCAATGAGTATCTCCTTATCAGTAAGCCTTCGGGTACAGGGAACAGGACCATAATAATGATCGGCATGCGTTGTTCCAAATGCCGGAATACTCCTCCCCGACTGTGCCCATGAAGTAGCGTATCGTGAATGAGTATGAACCACACCGCCGATATTACTAAATATCTTATAGAGATACAGGTGTGTTGGAGCATCAGTTGAAGGCTTGTATTTGCCCTCAACTAATTTTCCATCCTGGTCAAGCACCACCATATCTGATGCTTTCATTGAAGAGTAGCTTACGCCTGAAGGTTTGATCACAACATAACCTGTTTCATTATCTTTTCCGCTTACATTTCCCCAGGTGTGGATTACAAGTCCGTTTTTCACCAGATCGAGATTGGCGATAAAGACACGCTCTTTAAGATTTTCAAGCATCTCTGACAGTAATTCTGTTTAACCTTTAATATGATAGTATAGATCGTTCCATCTCAGTTCTTTCTTGAACTCCTGGATATCGCAACCTTTACCGATATGAACAAACTCAATTCCAAGCATACCTGCAAAATCTTCCATATACTCTGCATCAACAGCAGAACTGAAACCGGTATGATGAGCGCCTCCTGCGAGTATCCAGGCAGCAGCGCCAGTCTTCAGATCAGGCATTGGGTTCCAGAGAACACTTGCAACAGGAAGCTTAGGCATATCTGGGCATTCAACAACTTCAACCTCATTTACGATCATCCTGAACCTGTCGCCAAGGTCGATTACAGAAACGTTAATTGCGTTTCCAGTAGCTGTTTTGAAAACAAGTCTTGCCGGATCTTCTTTTCCACCAATTGAAAGCGGATGAACTTCAAGCTTTGGTTTTGAAAGAGCTATTGAAGGGCATACTTCAAGCATGTGAGCTCCGAGAACTCTCATACCTTTTGGATCGAAATGATATGTATAATCTTCCATGAACGAGGTGCCACCCTCAAGTCCCTCTGCCATCACTTTCATTGAACGTACAAGAGCAGCTGTTTTCCAGTCACCTTCGGCGCCAAAACCATAACCTTTAGCCATGAGTCTCTGAACTGCGAGACCAGGAAGTTGCTTGAGACCATACAAGTCTTCAAATGTCGTTGTGAACGCTTTAAAACCACCTTTTTCAAGGAATTCTTCCATTCCAAGTTCAATGCGGGCAGCTTCTTTGAGTGTATCAGAACTGAGGACGTCATTGGCAACCTCATATTCTGACTTGTATGTTGCGATAAGTTTTTTTATTGCGTCAGGAGACACGCTATCAACTACTTTTACAAGGTCACCGATACCGTATCCGTAAACAGAATAGCCCATTTGTATCTGAGCGCTTACTTTGTTACCCTCCGTAACAGCGACATCGCGCATGTTGTCGCCGAACCTTGCAACCTTCATTTGTTTGGCATCGGCCAGAGCAGCTGCTGCCCTTACCCATACAGCAATCCGATCTACTGATTCTTTGTCTTCATAATGACCTACTACAACCTTTCTCTCAAGTCTCATTCTCGAACCTATAAAACCAAATTCACGGTCACCATGTGCCGATTGGTTGAGGTTCATAAAATCCATGTCTATTGTATTCCAGGGGATATCCCTGTTCATCTGGGTATGAAAGTGAAGGAAAGGTTTGTTTAAGATAGACAGACCTCTGATCCACATTTTAGCCGGGGAGAATGTGTGCATCCAGGCAATTAATCCGATACACTGAGCCGAATTATTGGCAGCAGTACATATCTCTGTTATTGAATCAGGTGTTGTTAGGATTGGTTTAAAAACAATTTTGACAGGAATCCTGGGTGATTTATCAAGTGCATCTGCAATAACCTTTGAGTCAGCAGCAACCTGCTTTAATGTTTCTGGTCCGTATAGGTGCTGAGTACCTGTTATAAACCAGACTTCGAATTTACTTAAATCAATCATGTCTTTATTATTAAATAAATATTATAAGTTAACAATTACCAGAAGTATATATAAAACAAAACACAGAAAAGTACCACGCCAAACGATGCAATTACATCCCATTTGCTCCAGCTGTTCTTAACAAGAGTTTTATAGTCACCTGTAAAAGTGATAAACTCCAATTGTTGAGCAGAAGGCTTTGGTGTGAAGTACGAGATTACTACCATGAACAACATTATGAAAACAAGCAGCCATATCTCAAAGATAAGCCAGTTTGTTTGCCAGAACCAGGTAGTTGACTCCCATAACCAGCCTGTCATAACGTCGGCGCCTGTATTTGTAAAGATGTTTGTTAACAAACGTACCATTCCAATTAAGAAACCTACTATTAAACCATATTCACCGGCTTTAGGAGTAATTTTCTTTGAGAATATACCTAATACGAATACGGCAACCATTGCAGGGGCGAGAAGTGATTGAATTCCCTGCAGGTATGAATAAAGACTACCAAGACTCATCATAACGGGTATCCAAATAATACCAAGAATAACAACAGTAACAGTTGCAATTCTTCCGACAAGAACATATTGAGCTTCAGTTTTGCCTTTGAACATTGGCTTATAGAAGTCTTCTGTATAAAGTGTTGCGCATGAATTGAAGAATGCTGCAAGCGAAGCAACAAGCGCTGAAATGAAGCCAATAGTAACAATACCTTTAACACCTGCAGGAAGTACAAACTTAACCATTGAACCAAAAGCAGTATCCGGATTCTCTAATGTAAAGCCACTTTCAGGGCGGGCTGAGAGGGCAGCAGCAATCATACCTGGTATTAAAAACATAAATACAGGTAAAAGTTTGAAATAACCTGCGGCAATAGTACCTCTGCGTGCACGTTTCATTACCTGGTCACTTGGTTCGCCTTTTCTTTGTCCTAGTACACGTTGAACAATGTGCTGGTCGGTTGCCCAATACCAGAAACCGATTATCGAAGCCCCGATGAATACCCAAAAACCAGGATATTCGCTATACATAGGATCTCCTTTTTCAAAGTGGAACATGTGGTTTGTGCCATAAGCAACGCCATCAGCGCCTTTATTCAATGTTTTTGAAAAATCGATCATTGCAGCCCAGCCGTCAGATATACTACCATTACCAAGCGCCGACAGACCTAAGAAAAGTACAAGAAATGATCCGATAATAAGTATAGGGGTTTGAATTGCTGAAAGCGTCATCACCCCCTTCATTCCACCAAGAACTGTAAAAATACCTGTTAAAACAATTAGCCCGATTGCTCCATACCAGAACGGCAATCCAAGAAGACTCTCCATAAATATACCACCTGTAAATGCCGTAACACTTACTTTTGTGAGCACGTACGCTATGAGTGTAATTATTGATAACCATGAACCGGTACGGGGGGTATACCTGTTCTTTAAGAAATCCGGCATTGTGATTATCTTTCCCAGCTTTGTGTTCATCAGTTGATAGAAAGGCACGAAGAGCCATCCTAAAATGAGGATCATCCATCCCTGCATCTCCCAGTGAGCCATACCTACACCTGCTTTTGCACCGGTTCCTGCAAGGCCTACAAGATGCTCCGAGCCAATGTTTGCAGCAAAAATAGCAGCTCCTATTATATACCACGGTTCACCCTTTCCGAAGAGATAGTCTTCGCTGTCAGCTCCCTGTAGTTGCTGTTTATGTTTCTTTATTGAACGCCATATAGCCCATACAATGGCAAGAAGGCCGACCGCCATAATAGACCAGTCAAGCCAGATAAATTCTTGTGAGTTCCAATTCATTTCTTTAAAGTTATGTTAAGGTCGGTTTGAATGTTATTTGCTAAAGAAAATTAAAATTATTGTGAAATCAAATTATGCGGCATTATTAATTTCAATCAGGTATTTCATCATTCGTCCATTCACTAAGTGAATCTTGAATAAAATCAATTATTCTTTGATTATCGTCCCTGTTATTACCGGAGATATCAAACGGCTCCCCGAACTTAATATGTATCGTTTTTCTGCTATCAAGAGGTCCGAGCTCTTTCAGCCATCGCCCATTACCCCAAAAATCTGTTTTTATAGCGACAGGAACAACAGGCACTCCCGCTTTTTTTGCAAGCTTAACTCCGAGCGAATTAAACTCGGCAGGTTTAAATTCAAGGCTTCTTGTGCTTTGTGGAAAAATTATTATTGAAACACCATTTGAAAGCCGCTCTTGTCCCTGCACCATTACAGTCTCAAGATCTTTCCTTGGATCAGTTCTGCCAACAACAATCGGGTTCCTTGATTTCATAACATCTCCAAACAACGGGTGCCTTACAAGACTGTCCTTAACAACAAATGTTACTTCCCTGTGTGATGCAATAATGCAAGGGAATATCATTGTCTCGAGCGTACTCATGTGATTACTGATAAAAAGAACAGGACCCTGTAGCTTTGTTATGTTATCAATTCCTGAAATATTGAATCGGCCTCCTGTATTCTCAATGAACCTAAAGATGTAGAAAGATGAATCAATCCATTCGTTTGTACCATATTCTTTTCTTACAGCTTGTTTCCGGGTTTTGAGAACAATATTTAAATATTTAGCGGCAAAATAGATCCGGTTATTCTGAAGAATTCTATCCTTAAAAGATTTACTTTCCTTAACTGGTGTTTTATATTCCCTGGAATTAAATATTTCTATCATCAGCACTATCCTTTACAATTCTTCTTAAATCAATCTTACTAAGATGGATTGAACATGGGATACAAATCTAATTAAAAAAACAAACCAGTCTCTGAAGTTCAAACCAGAATTTTGTTTAAGATATGCTGAAAAGAGTTTCTCAATTATCTTTTGTTTTTCAGCTGGTTGTAAAGCAGGTAATCTCCAAGTGATACCGGATCATTTTTCACTGCCCAGGCTTTTGTAATTGTGTACTGTTCTCTCAGATTATTGAAATTAAGCATCAGGAAGTTCTGTTCAAAGTCAGGTATCCAAACATAGCTTCGCATTATCATTTCCGGATCATCTTTGGCAAAAGCTTCAAGCCTGTTGAAAAACACCTTCACTAAAAGATTATCTACGGAAGGTGTCAGTTTATCGAGACGGATTTTATTGTCAATTCCCAGTGATTCAAGTTCATCGCCGATGCTATTTGACATGCCGCCTTTGCGGCTTATTATATAAACTGTTTTTACTCTTTCTCCACGCTGCTCCTGGAAATCAAGCAGTGCTTTAAATGGCAGATAATCAACACTGAAGCCTCCGTCAATAAAATTCAGATCAGGTATTGTTGAAACATTGTTTATCTTAACAGAAGGAAAAGCAAATGGCACTGCCGATGTAGCCATCAGTATATCTACAAGGTTAAGAGTTGTGTCTGTTTCGCTATTGATTTTTCTGCTACACATTCTGTAAACTTTTTTCCCTTGCCTGATGCCCGGATAGTTCGAAAACGAAATTTCAGTCATAAAAGGCAGGTCACCAATTGAATGATATCCAAGTCTCTCTTCGACAACTTCCTTAAGGAGCAATCGTGTGGGTTCGGTATTTAATGGGAGCCTCTTTCCTTCAGGGATTGAAAAGATATCTTTATTCTCGAGCTTGAATAGTATCTCCTTATACTCATCCCATGTCATCCTGCCCGATAGTATTGCATTCAGAACAACAGCATTCAGAGCACCAGCGCTAACTCCAGATATAAATACAACATCTTTCAGACAGCCTCTGTCATAAAGTTCCTCGAGGAGCGCTACCTGTTGGGGTATTCTTGCCCCTGCTCCTGTCATTATTATTGCTGTACCTGTTCCCTCTGCTCCCTCTATGTTTCTAAAAGGTTCTTCGGTCCTGACTTTTGAATCAGAAAAAAGAAAAAAAGTCAGGATCAGTATTAATGTTAAAAAAATCCCAAGTGAAATTTTCGAAAGTCTCATCCTTTACAAATGAAAAAGTTTTCCAGAATCAGGAAAGGAAAAAAAACTTGACATTAAAAATACTAAATTCCACATACCTGCACAAGAAGAAAAAGACGAATCGCATTTTTATTTCGTTAAAAGCGGAAGGAGAACAAGTATCAAAGAAAGTCCTGTAAGAATAACCACAGCGCTCCATCCGATAATATTCTGAAAGGGTTTATTAACGTAATTGCCCATTATCTTCTTGTTATTTATCAGGATTATCATGCTGACTAAAACAACAGGGAGGAGGATCCCATTAATAACCTGTGACCAGATTGAAATCTGTATCAACGGGGCTCCTGGGATGAGAATTATCAGAGCAGAAAGTACAAGAATAAAAGTATACAGGGAATAGAACTCTTTGGCTTCATTCCATTTTTTATCAATGCCAGCCTCAAAACCGAAAGCTTCAGACACATAAAATGCTGTTGCAAGAGGAAGTATAGTTGCAGAAAACACTGAAGCAACAAACAATCCAAATGCAAATACCTGCGAAGCAATTTCACCTGCAAGCGGCCTGAGTGCCATTGCTGCATCTTTTGCTTCGTTAATGCGGATACCCTCGGGATGAAGTGTTGACCCACATGCTACCATAATAAAAAAAGCTACAACTACAGTTATGATACATCCGACAACAATATCAATAACTGTATACTTATAATTTTTCATCTGCAATCCTTTTTCAATAACAGATGATTGCATATAGAATTGCATCCATGGAGCAATCGTAGTACCAACAAGAGCTATAACCATTGCAAGTCCTCCAGTGCTGAATTCCATCTTTGGATGAATAATTGCAGACCCAATCTCCCCCCATTGTGGTTTGCTCATAAGGGCAGATACAACGTAAGTTAATAATGAAACACTGAAAATCAGGAAAATACGCTCTGCTATCTGGTATGTCCCTTTCACAACAAGTATCCAAACCAATATTGCTGCAACAGGAACTGATATATACTTACTAATTCCAAAGATTTCCATACTACCTGCTACGCCTGCAAACTCGGTTGTAGTGTTTCCAATATTCGAAAGCAGGAGCCCGATAAAAATGAAGAAGGTGATTTTTATTCCGGCATTCTCCCTTATGAGATCTGATAATCCCTTTCCGGTGACAATGCCCATCCTTGCATTCATTTCCTGTATCACAAGTAAAACAACCAACGATGGAATTAGTGTCCATATAAGACCATAGCCATAAGTGGCGCCGGCAACTGAATATGTGGTTATTCCACCGGCATCGTTATCAACGCTCCCTGTAATAATTCCGGGACCAAGGATTGCAAAAAAGATTGCTATCTGCCTGATAACCTTTGAGTCTTTTAATTTCCTGAACATCGGCTTTTGCGTTATCTCTTTCTTGTTCTTCTCTTGCTTATAAGATCTTCTACAACGTCATCAACAACAACCATTCCCTGCAATTGATTTTCAGGATCAACAACGGGCACAGCCAGAAGGTTATATTTGGAGATCAGCTCGGCAATATCCTGCACTTTCTGATTATCATAAAGAAATACCGGATCTGACTTCATTATTTCGCTCACCCTTGTGTCGGGTGGGGATACCACGAGGTCACGCAGGTTAAAAGTACCAATGAGTTCATCATTATTCTCTGTGACGAACAAATTATATAATTCTGCTGATTCAGGTTGTTTTGCCCTAAGTTCTACAAGAACTTCCGCAACTGTCAATTCCGGTTTAAATGAGAGTATATCGGTTGTCATCAGACTTCCTACTGAATTATCGGGATATTCGAGAAGGTCTCTTACTTCCTGTGATGTTTCAAGATCCATCTCTCTTAACAATTGTTCAGCTCTCTCATCCTCAAGTTCATCTATAATATCAGCAGCTTCGTCAGCAGGCATTTTTTCGAGAACATCGGCTGCCTTATTAACAGGCAAATTCTCTATAATGTGTATCTGAACCGGAGTCTCAAGCTCCTCAAGTACATCGGCTGCCTTCTCCTCATCGAGTGAGGTAAACAGAGACATACCTGATTTCTTTCCAAGATCTTCAAGAATATCAGCCAGGTCGGAAGGGTGGATCGTATGAAGCTTTGCATAACTCTTCGAAAGACGGATACGGGAATTACCATGATCAATAGCCTGAACATCATCCCACAGGATAAACTTTGAGGGAACAATAACACCAACCAGAGAAAGCAGGTACTTAATTGGCGCTGCAATACCTATCCTTCGCAGGAGACCTTCAATTCCTATATCAACAGCAACTGCATAGGTACCGGTTGGAACAGTTGCAAGTCGCACATCATTAACACGAACAAGTTTCCTGCCATTAAGGTCAACTATTTGTTTATCAAGTATATTTTCAACAAGAAGAAGCCCATTATCGACCTCCTCATCGGTAAGCAAGTTCAAACCTGTACAGGTAACATTTAGTTTCTCCCTGGCTTTTGAAACCCTGAAGTCGTTAAATGAGAATATCTTGTTTTCATGCCCGATCCGTAGTTTCACACCGGTAACCATCTGATGCTTAGGGTCAGATAAACCTGAAGGAACAGAATAGACAAGCAAGTCTTTTATAGTACCGAGAGCATCTCCGTCAGCACCAAAAGCTTCCTTACCAATTATTCCGCTTAAATAAAAAGTTGTAAGTGATGTCATTGCCACCTCCTTTCTGCCTGATACAGTAGGAAGCAGCCAAATACGACCGGCTTTCTCCTATATCAGAGTTAATGTTAATATATGCGCCGGGCCGTCGTCCATTTTGGTAAATATTTTTTTATTGCCCGCAAAAATAAACCACCACCTCTTACTTTCCAAATAATAATGAATCAAATTATGCACTAATTTCAATTATTACGCCCCACGTTTTTGGAAACCTGTAGGGGCGTAAAAAATCGGAAAAAATGTAATATTTTTAAGTAGAATTTTTCCCCATGACTGAACTTGAAAATCGCTTTAGCTACTTCAGAAAAAATATAACGGGTATAGATGAGGAGATACTGACTCCTTATGGTAACAAAAAACTCATCTACGCCGACTGGATTGCAAGCGGCAGGCTATACAGCCCTATCGAAAAAAAGATATCTTCAGAGATTGGACCATTCATTGGCAACACCCATTCAGAATCATCATTCACCGGAAAGGCAATGACTGATGCATATCATAATGCTCAGAAAATTGTTAAGAAGCATGTAAATGCAGGTGAAAACGACGTTTTGCTCTTCACGGGCACAGGAATGACATCAGCTATCGCAAAACTTCAGAGAATACTGGGTCTCAAAGTTCCCGAACAAGCCGCAAATTATTGTCCTGTGCCACATCGCGGATATAGCAAATGCCGGGATATCCCTAATACCAACCGGCCTGTTGTGTTCCTTACCCATACTGAACACCATTCAAATCATACTTCATGGTTTGAAACTTTCGCTGAAGTAATTGTCCTAGAACCTGGTGATGGTCTTATTGTTGACCCTGAAGTCCTAAGAACTGAAATTAAAAAATATAACGACCAGCCCTTATTGATCGGTTCATTTTCTGCCTGTTCAAACGTTACCGGCTACATACCACCTTATTATGAACTTGCCAGAATAATGCACGAAAATGGAGGATATTGCTTTATTGATTTTGCTGCCTCTGCTCCCTATGTTGACATTAATATGCATCCTGATGACCCGATGGAGAGACTCGATGCAATCTTTTTCTCTCCTCATAAATTTCTAGGAGGTCCCGGCAGCGCTGGTGTATTAATTTTTAATAAGGAGCTTTATAAAAGCAACTCTCCTGATGCACCGGGAGGAGGAACAGTTAAATGGACAAACAGGTGGGGCGGATACAAATATTTCACTGATATTGAGGTTAAAGAAGATGGCGGCACACCCGGGTTCATCCAGGGCATCAGGACGGCATTGGCGATCCTGCTTAAGGAAAAGATGGATACATTGCTTATAAAAAAACGTGAATCAGAGTTGAATAAGATTGCATTTTCAAAGCTTAGAAGAATAAAAGGATTGCACATACTTGCTGACAACATTGAAGAAAGGCTTGGCATCTTTTCATTTTATGCTGACAACATGCACCACAATCTTATTACAAGGATATTGAATGACCGATTTGGCATCCAGACAAGAGGTGGGTGCTCCTGTGCAGGCACTTACGGGCATTATCTGCTAAATGTCAACTTCAGTCTTTCAAAAAAAATCACTGACATGATCGATGCTGGTGATCTCTCTTTGAAACCTGGATGGGTAAGGTTTTCAATACATCCAACAATGACAAACGAAGAGCTTATTTACATTATTGATGCTGTTGAAGAAACGTTGCTAAATGCAGAAAAGTGGAAAGAGGATTATATTTACGACAGGAACACGAATGAGTTTAACCATAAAGATTTCAGCCAGGGATTTAACCAGGGTTGGTTCAATCTTGAATAAAGAATTAACAATATGAATGAATTTGATCTGAAAGCTGCAGGATGGGACGACAATCCGATGCATACCGAACGTTCGCGAGCAATTGCTGACAATATAAGAAAAAATATTCCTCTGAATAAAAATATGAAAGCTCTCGAGTTTGGTGCAGGGACCGGAACCACAAGCTTTTTTCTATCAGGAGATCTTGGTGAGATCACGATGCTCGACAGCTCACCTGAAATGGTCAAAAGGACAAAAGAGAAGATACAAAAATCTGACCTGGAAAACCTTAAAGCCTTCGAATTGGATCTTGAGCATAATGATTTCCCAGGAAGATTTGATCTCATTTTTACCCAGCTTGTCATGCATCATATACAAGATATTGAATCAATAATCAGGAAATTTTATGAGCTTCTTAATCAATCAGGGTATCTTGCAATAGCTGATCTCTATAAAGAAAGTGGCTCTTTTCATGGTGAAGGATTCGCCGGGCACAATGGGTTTGATCCCGATGAACTTTCAGTAACTCTTGAAAAGGCAGGTTTTACCGGCATGAATTACACAACATGTTTTACGATAATGAGAGATGTGGCAGGGAAAGGACTGCAACCGTTTGATGTGTTTTTGCTGACTTGTAAAAAGAAACTTTTTCCTGCATAACCGCGAAGGATTATGCCTTTAAAGCCTTTACAGCCTCTATCGCCTTTAAAGCTTTTCATTAGGATCAAAAAAAGGGCGCCTCCCATCGAGGCACCCTCTTAAGTCAAGCTATGTAAGAATTAAATATACATGTTAATCATCTGCTCGAGAAGTTCCTGCTTGCCGCTCTTTGTCTGTGGTTCGCCGATCTCTTTTGCAATTGTTGCAAGGTTCTCAAGGGTAAGCTTTCCGTTTTCGAAATCTTTTCCTTTACCATTGTCAAATGACTCATATCTTTTCTTCTTCATTTCAAGATATGGACTTTGGCTAAGAACATTATGAGCAATCTTGAGTCCACGTGCAAATGTATCCATACCGCTGATATGTGCAACAAAGATATCCTCGATATCGGTTGAGTTACGTCTTACTTTGGCGTCGAAGTTAACACCACCATTTGTAAAGCCGCCTGCTCTGAGGATAACCATCATAGCTTCAGTTATCTCATATATGTTTGTTGGGAATTCGTCTGTATCCCAGCCATTCTGGTAGTCACCTTTGTTGGCGTCGATACTTCCAAGAAGGCCTGCATCGGCAGCAACCTGGAGTTCGTGCTGGAATGTATGACCTGCAAGAGTTGCGTGGTTAACCTCAATGTTGAGTTTGAAATCTTTGTCAAGACCATGCTCTTTAAGGAAGCCTATAATTGTTGCACAATCGTAGTCATACTGGTGTTTTGAAGGCTCCATAGGTTTAGGTTCTACAAGGAAAGTACCTTTGAAACCATTCTTACGACCATAATCGCGAGCCATTGAAAGCATCATTCCCATGTGGGCAAGCTCTCTTTTCATATCTGTGTTATGAAGGCTCATGTAACCTTCTCTTCCGCCCCAGAATACGTAGTTCTGTCCACCAAGTGCGATAGTAGCTGCAATAGCATTTTTCAGCTGCACTGCTGCATTTGAAACAACAGCAAAATCAGGATTTGTAGCAGCTCCGTTCATATAACGTGCATTTGAGAAAAGGTTGGCTGTACCCCAGAGGAGTTTAACACCTGTCTGATCCTGAAGAGTTTTCATCAGGGGAACAGTTTTCTCAAGACGTTTTTCGATATCGAAAACAGAACCATCATTTCCAACAACATCAATATCGTGGAAGCAATAGAATTCAGCACCTATTTTTGTAATGAATTCAAATGCTGCATCGAGTCTTTGCTTGATTTTATCGTCACCTTTTGCTTCTTTCCAGGGGAAAATTCTTGTCTCATCTCCAAATGGATCTGATCCATCACCACAGAATGAATGCCAGTAAGCAATGGCAAATCTTAGATGATCTTTCATTTTTTTACCATGAATCACTTCATCCGGATTATACCATTTGAAAGCAAGTGGATTTTTAGAATCTTTGCCTTCATAAGCGATTTTTCCGATTCCGGGATACATTTCTTTTTGTCCTTTGTAAGTCATAGTCGGTATTATTAATAATTATACGATAAAGTTAAACAATATTCTAATAAGATTTAAATCAAAGATAATCAGCCAACAATATTCTTAAGGGCTTCTTTCCATTTTGAGTATGATTCCTCAAGTTCGGGAGCCATTTTTACGGGATTTGTAATTCCAACAGCTTCAAGACCTGCGAAAGCTTCCTTTTCTGATTTGTAATAACCGCAACCTATTCCTGCTCCTCTTGCAGCTCCAGCAGAACCATCTGTATTGTAAAGGTTAATTGTTGTTCCTGTAAGACTGGCAAGAGTATCCCTGAAAATGTTGCTGAGGAACATATTTGCTTTTCCTGCCCTGATTACTTTAGGGTTAATTCCGGTTTCCTTCATAATATCAAGACCATATCTGAATGAGAAAGCTATTCCTTCCTGGGCTGCCCTGTACATATGAGCCGTTGTATGAGTATTGAAATTAATTCCGGCAAACATTGCCCCGGTTTCTTTGTTTCCAAGCATCCTTTCAGCGCCATTGCCAAATGGCAACACAATCAAACCATCTGAGCCTGGTTTTACTTTCGATGCAACCTCATTCATAGCATCGTAAGAAAGGACATTACCAGTATTACGTCTAAGCCAGGAGTTCAGGATTCCTGTCCCGCTGACACACATCAGGACACCAAGCCTGTTCTTCTTTTCGGAATGGTTTACGTGAAGGAAAGTGTTAACCCTTGACATAGGATCGGACTTACGTTGATCAGTAACTCCATAGATAACACCAGATGTGCCTGCAGTAGCAGCTACTTCACCTGGTTCAAGAACATTCAGTGAGAGTGCATTATTGGGCTGGTCACCTGCCCTGTATGAAACAGGTATTCCTGCAGGCAGATCAAGTTCGATTGCAACAGATCCTAATAAGGTTCCGCTAACAGAGAAAGATTGATTTCTTTCCGGTAAAAGATCAGGACTGAAATTGAAGTAGCTCATCAACTCGGCTGAGATATCGTTTTTCAGGAAATCCCAGAAGATCCCTTCAGACATACCAGAAAACGATGTGCTTATTTTGCCAGTCATCTTTAAAGCGATAAAGTCGCCAGGGAGCATTATTTTATTGATTTTCTCAAAAACAGATGGCTCGTTTTCCTTCACCCATGCAAGCTTTGATGCGGTAAAGTTACCGGGCGAGTTCAGCAAGTGGGTGAGGCAGAATTCTCTGCCAAGAGATTTCAAAGCTTTTTCACCGTAATCAACAGCCCTGCTGTCACACCATATTATCGAAGGACGGACAACATTATTATTTTTATCAACAGCAACAAGACCATGCATCTGATAAGAAATACCGATTGCACCTATTTCTTTTTTTTTGTCTCCAAGCTGACTTGTACAATCCTTAATAGCATTTCTTAAATTCTCCCACCAGGTTTCCGGCTCCTGTTCAGCCCAACCTGTTTTTTTTGCTATTATTTTCATTTCCTCTTTCGGATAGAAAGCAGTAGCCTCGATTTTGCCTGTACCACCATCTATTACAGAGGCTTTAACTGAAGAGCTTCCAAGATCAATTCCAAGTAGATACATGTAGAATAGTTTTTAAAGTTTATATACCTGATAACAAGTAAACCGTCAGGATTATTTTTAAACCGACTAAATTAAGGAAAATTTACCAGTTAAACATTGTCGGGTTAATTTTCAATGTTAATTAGCAAAAAGTGTGCAAATTAGTTATTTATCACCCAACCATTCTCGTTATACTTTATCTTCATATAATAGTCGAGTGTGTGTTCAGGTTTTTCAACAAAATCAGGGAAAGGTCTTCTGCTGAACTGCTGAAAGTACAGGAGACATGCATCTTTCCAGATACGTGCATTTGACACCTGTTCTGAAAGAAGCGAACTGACAAGATTAAATCTTTCATCATCAATCAAACCCTTCGATTTCTCCCACTCCTGCTTCATCCATTTTACTGAATCAACGCCTAGGCTATATCTGTAACACATCTCATCCCATAATGTTCTTCCAGACTTCATGCGATAGTCCCATGAAACATGATGGAACCACAGAAGGTTTTCTTCGGGACATGTCTCAATATTATCAAAAACCTTGCCTACTTCAGGAAAGTACTGGCTTGTGGCATTGCTTCCTTTTGATGTCCTGTCAAAACCAATACCAAGTGTATCCGCCTTATGATAGTAAACAGATGTCCAGTCCTTTCGGCCACGGTTAACCCATGGACCTGGTCCATAATGAACACCCTCATACATAATGTGGTGTAAACCCAGAGGAGTCATATAATTAACTGCTATCTCCCGTGATGAAAGCATTATCTTCTTAGTCGTTTCAATAAACTGCTTATTATCACCGAATGTCATTTTCAACCATTCATCAGCAATGTCTTCCGACTTCAGATATGGATTCCAGGCAAGTCTCCCAAAAGCATACCAATTCGACTGGGCAAACGGATGAGAGGTCCAGTTCGGGCTATCACCGGTATTTGCCACACCTGCCATTGCAGTAAGGGAATGATTATCAAGAGTGCCATCGATGATCTTTGCAACAAGTGAGCCTTTACCTTTTGAATAAGTATCTGATTTTAAGCACTCCTCGTAAAGTGGAGCCAGGTATACAAGATGTATCGAAAAACCAAGATACTCCTGAGTAATCTGGAGCTCGGGCATTATCTGGGATTTGGGCATTGCACCAAACAGCGGGTGGAAAGGTTCTCTTGGCTGAAAGTCGATTGGGCCGTTTTTTACCTGGATAAGAACATTATCCCTGAAGTTGCCATCGAGTGGTACAAATTCATTGTATGCCTGTTTAGCCCTGTCAACAGGCACATTGTTATCGTATACAAAGGCCCGCCACATAACAATTCCATTATGAGGTGCCAGGGCATCAGCAAACATGTTTGCTCCATCGGCATGGTTCCTTCCATACTGCTGTGGTCCGGGCTGACCTTCTGAATTTGCCTTAACTACAAATCCTCCAAAGTCAGGAATAAAGGTATAAATCTCATCAATCTTGTTTCGCCACCATTTAACCACCTCAGGATCAAGAGGATCGGCTGTTTTCAGCTTTCCTATCTCAATCGGAGCGCTGAACCTGGCAGTCAGGTACACCTTTATATTATACGGTCTGAGCTCATTTGCTATTACCGCGACCTTCTTAAGATAATCGGGAGTCAGAACAAGGGCATTTGCATTCACGTTTGTCAGAACAGTACCATTTATTCCTATGCTTGCATTTGCTCTTGCATAGTCAGCATACCTGGGGGAGATGCTGTCTGGTAATTTATCCCATTCCCAAAGTGATTTACCTGCATAACCTCTTTCAATCGACCCATTAAGGTTATCCCAATGGTTGAGAATCCTGATCTTTACTGCCGGAGCAGAGGAGATATTAAGATTTTCAAGTGGCTGATATGTCTGAAGCAACCGAAGATAATTGTAAGCGCCGTACAGAACTCCGGCAGGTGTATTTGCAGCAATAACAGTTATTTTTTTCTTTTTGTAAGTAGAGGATACAATTATGAAACCTTCTTCATTGACCTTACTTAGTCTTTCTCCAAGCCCAAGCGAAGCTATAACTTTTGAATTTTCAGGAGTACCAGCAACAATAACTCCATCCTTTTTAACTGACTTGAGGATAGGTACATCTCTGCCCAGCAACCCTGAAAGACCATTTCGCAGTTCGTCAGTTGATACATTTAGAGCCGGCGAGTTATCCTCTATAAAGATTCCGGTTATTGATTTCTGATACCGGGTCAACAATACGGGATCTGATATCTTATCATACCTAAGCCAAAGTCGGTAACCATCCTCGGCATGCAGATAATTGTTGATAGAAATAATAAAAAAAGCAATTACAAGGAATCTGATTTTTTTCATAGCGCTATTTTTTTCTTAGTGATGAATCACGTACAATTAGTTTATGCTCAATAATAATATTCTCGGTGTGCTTATTATTCAGCTTATTAATGAGGGAAGTTGCAGCTGTTTCTCCAATCTGGCATGCGGGGTAATCAACAGTAGAAAGATTTGGTTTTATGATAGTGCTTAATGGTTCATTATTGAAACCCACAACACATATATCTTCCGGCACTCTGATATCAGCATCAAGCAAATACATAATCAGGGCAACAGCTACTGTATCATTTGCCGCGAATACCCCATCAGGTCTGTTCTTCATCTTAAGAAACTTTTTTGCTGATTCAAAACCAGCTTCCTGCGACATATCGCCGACAGAAACAAGATTCTTATCAAACATTATTCCGGAATCATTTAATGCCTTTTTATAACCCTCAAACCGGCCTGAATAAACATCTCTCTGCATGTTGCCGCCAATGTGAGCAATCCTTTTACAACCCTGCTCAACTAAATGCATCGTTGCTTCATATCCTGCACTAACATTATCTATGACAATACTCACACATCCTGCATGCTTAAAGACACGATCAAAAAAAACAACGGGTATATTTTTTTTCAGAAAAATGTCAAAATGTTGCGGACTAACTGTATCATAAGCCACTGATACCATTAATCCGTCAACCCGGCTTTTGAAAAGGGTATTCACACTCGAAATTTCGCGGCTCTCAGATTCATTAGAGGTACTTATTATCAGACCATAACCATTCTCATTCGTTATTTTTTCAATCCCTGAGATAACCGCGGCCATGAAATAGCTGTTGAGCTTCGGAACTACAAGCCCAAGAGTATTTGTCTTTCGGAGCCGGAGATTGCTTGCAAATTTATTGGGCTGATAACCCATTTCATCAGCAGTTGTTTTTATCTTAAGAACAGTCTCCTTACGCAGATGAGGATGGTCATTCAATCCACGACTGACAGTTGAAGCGCTTATATTCAAAACCTTTGCAACATCGTATATCGTTACATCTCTCTTGCTCTTCATCCAGATGCGTTTGCTAACAAATTTATTATAAAAAGATTAAATGTTGTGTATCATAATTTATCAGTCTTCCTGCCTTCTGTTAATACAATTCCTCATATCACACAACCTGCATTTATAAGAAGCCCTCTTTACATTCACCCCTGCGCCTATTATTCCGCTTACTGACTTAACAGGTTGCATCAAGGCTGACGGTGTAAGCTTCACTCCACAGAAGTTTTCCTCAAAGAAACTAAACAACTTAAGTTGTTCAGCGACATCCCATCCACAATATCCGGGGCTATATCTGTTTGTTATCTTCAGGCCGGAAACAAGCATTGCTTTACTTAAAAAATCCTGCATCAGGTCAGCAGCTCTTTCAACAATTTCAGTACCGGCAATATCGAGAACATAACCTTTGAGAGGATCCTTATCTCTTAATGCTGCTGAACTCCTCTCTCCTATTAAAGGTCCTGCAGTACATAGAAAAAAAATAAAAGATTCTGATTTTTTTAATTGAGAAAAAATAATATTGCCAACATTAAATTTTATGTTGTCAATTGATATTGCCTTTTCATGCTCAATTATGCAAATATTACTAAGAACGTGGTATTCAACTCTGATATCAACTATCTCTGAAGCTTCTTTCAGAACATTCCTGATAACATCATACAAAAACTCTTTATCATCATCTTCTGATGGACCCATTAACTTTTCAATTGACCCTGTCGTCAGTTCAAGATCATTGAATTCAAAAGCGATCTTTCTGTTGGTATTATCTCCTGAGATAGTCATCACATACTGTTTTTCAATCCCGACATGCTTACTAAAGTTTCTACTGATGTCGCCCACCCTAATGTCATAATGTGGATACCACATATTCCCTGTTTACCCTTTAGAGATTCAATAGTTTCAAGTGCAATCTGTAACCCCTCCTTATGAGCGGATTCGCCTGCCTTGTTCAACCGTTCAAGTACTCTGACAGGTAGTTTTACCCCCGGGATTTTTGAGCGAAGAAATTCAGCAACCCTGAGACTTTTTAATGGCGAAATTCCTGCAATTATAAAGACCTTGTCAAGTACATTTCTCTTATACAACTGCTCAAGCCATTCATCAAGTTTTTCAGGTTCAAAGATGAGGTTCGTTTGCAGAAACTGTGCTCCGGCATTGATTTTTTTTTGATCTTTTATTGCCTGTAGTTCAGGAATCATTGAAAGTGGAGATGTTGAAGCGCCCAGAAAAAAAGAAGGTGGTGTACTCATTATTTTTCCATCAAGACAAATTCCATCGTCTCGCATTCTTCGCAGTATCCATAACATCTGAGCAGAGTCAACATCAGTGACATTCATTGAAGCTATGGGCGAAGATCCGATTATTGGGTTATCTCCTGTGATGCAAAGAATATTCCTGATTCCGAACTGGTTTAGCCCCATCACTGAAGATTGAAGCCCTGTTCGTGTTATGTCACGTGCAGCTATTTGCAAAACAGGTTCGCAGTATTGTGAGAGTGCAACAGTGCAACTTGCCAATGAAGACATTTTTGGCTTTGCTGATGGTGAATCTGTAAAGTTAATTGCTGTAACATAAGGCTTTACTGCATTAATATCATCAATCAACTTCCCTGTTGAAGTTCCGACAGGAGCTGAAATCTCAGCAGTTACAACAAATTTCCGGGCTGCCAGTATTTTTTCAAGATCAGACACCGCATTATGAATAGAGGGAGGATGATATAATGAATCTCCCTGCCACCACGAAGGCTGGCGAATAGTTTTAAAAAAATCATCGAGTGTTTCTTTTCTTTTGCTCTTTTTACCTGCTGCAATGGCAACCAAAATTTTCGAGCGTCCGGCTTTCTTTGCCTGTTGAAGCACATCCTTCCAGGTTGAAGTCCCCGTTTTGTTCCAATCCAAAGGAGGCAATACCTCAAGAAGGTTTTCCTGTGTACCGGATTTCACTGACCTTGAATAAATCTCATTCCAGACACATATTCTTGTATTATCTATATAGCACCTATCTTCAGGAGTTATTCCACCACATGGCCCGTTCCTCAATCCCTTCGGACATTGCATGTGGCAAACCATTGATGTCTTCTGCAGAATACAATTTCCGCACATACGACAACCGAACAAAGGTCCTTTAATAACTCGTTCAACAGCTGTAAGAAGCCTGCCCTTCCATTTCTCTCTTTTAAACGGATAAAAAGGAGGCTGCCAGCGTCGAACGGGTTTAAACGGTAACATATATTGTTTCAGGAATGATTTTGAAAATAATCTACAAACCTGACTGCAAAGTCGTCACGGGCGAGGATCAGATCAGTTGCCCTGATATAGGAGGTAATCTTTTCCGGATTGGCAATAGGGCATGTGAGGCCATATAGTATTGACAGCGACATGAATGCTGCATTCAGAACCTCCCTGCCTGGCAGACCAAAAGATATATTGCTTGCTCCCTGGGTAATATTAAGACCAAGCTTTGTATGAATGAGCCTTATTGTTTCAAGAGTAACAATACATGCATTAGGATCTGCACTTACAGCCATTGCAAGCGGATCAATAATGACATCCTCTTCAGGGATTCCTGTTTTTATTGCTATTTCGAGAATTTTGCGGGCAATATCAAGTCGCTTCTGTGGATCGGGGCTTATACCTTTCTCATTCATAACAAGTCCAATAATTGCGGCGCCATATTCTTTAGCAATTGGCATCAGGGCGTTTAATGATTTATCTTCTCCATTGACTGAGTTAATAAGACACTTACCTCCGGCCACTTTCAATGCTGCCTCAATTGCTTTTGGATTTGGTGAATCGAGACACAGGGGAACGTCAAAGCTTTCTTTTATGGCCATGACGGTTTGCGGAAGGAGCTTCTCATCATCTACACCCGGGAAACCGACATTTACATCAAGGATTTCCGCTCCCTGCCGGAGCTGATTTTCTGCAAGTTCAAGCACATAGCTAAAGTCACCTTCCTGAAGCGTGCTTACCAGCTTTTTTCTCCTGGTAGGATTTATACATTCACCTATTATTACTACCGGGCCTGCTGTATCGATTACTACTTCATTCGATTTGCCCCTTAAAATTGTCTTCATTTTACCACTAAAAATGTTTTACACATATGTTAATAAATCAACTATAGTTGATTTCTGTACATTGACTTTATGCAACAAGTTGTTTAAGGTATTTCACTGCACCCTGGGGATCGGGTGAATAATAATCGGCTCCTATCTTAGTGCAATAATCCATTGTTACCGGGGCTCCTCCAACAAGCACTTTGGACAAAGGATATTTCTCTTTTATTATCCCGACGGTTCTGTTCATGCTTTCCATCGTTGTTGTCAGAAGGGCTGATAAGCCAATTACAGCATCGGGGTTTGCCTCTATACTTTTAAGAAACTTATCTGTATTAACATCGACTCCAAGGTCTATAACTTCCCAACCTCCCCCTTCAATCATCATTGCCACCAGGTTTTTCCCGATATCATGAAGGTCGCCTGAAACTGTTCCAATAATAAACTTTCCTTTTCTTCTTGTCTCACCCGACTGAAAGAAAGGTTTCAAATGCACCATGGCGCTATTCATTGCTTTGGCAGCCATAAGCATTTGTGGTACATAGATCTCTTTCCTGCCAAATTTATCGCCAACGACAGACATTGCCGGGATTAAGGCTTCTTCGAGAATCTGATCTGGCTTGATCCCTTCAATAAGAGCAATTTTTGCAAGCTCATCGGCGCCATCCTGGTCTTTCATTGCAGGAGGGTATGGTGATGACTTATTAATTTTCCCAAGCTCAACACACCTGGCAATTTTCTCAAGAATCTCGTTCATAATGAGCAATTTTGATTATGAATATTAATGCCAAATATAATCAAAAAAACGCTTATGCAACCGATTGCAATGAAAAGTGACTAGAATGACTAGAGTTACGAGTGACTAGAGTTGTGTTAAGAAATCCATAACTGCAGAGGACGCAGGGCACCCACGGTGAGCAGAGCTAGAAAATATATCGAATCGAAAACGCTGCCCCGTCAGCCCACACTCCGCTGTAACCAATGATGTTGAAAGCAGGTTTCCAGTCCAGACCAATATTTATTGGAATCTCACCAAAACTATATTCCACACCGAGTATGCCATCAATTCCAACAACCGTATATGAAGTACCTGAATTACCCCAGGTGCGTGAAGAAGAACTATTCCAAAAACCGATATGGGCGCCGGCTCCATAAAACCATTTAAGGTTATTTACATCGGCCAGTGGTCTGTGAGCTTCAAATAGACCAGTAACAACAAAGCCGCCCCAGCGGGTTGCAAGCATACCTTCAACAGCAGTTCTTTCATTAACAAAATGTTTTACAGTCAATCCGGCAGGATACCCAGCCCGCAAACCAATACCTGTTCTATAATCCTGGGCATTTAGCAACATACTAAAACTTATGAAAATGACTAAAGTTGTAATAATTTTTCTCATGATGCGGCTCTTTTAAATAATAGTTTTTACAGTATTAAACAATAGCATCTATTTTAATGTTTTTACCTACAGGTTTTTTTTTGATCTCAGATAGTAGGTCAAATAAATATTCCGTAAAAATAAACAGAATGAGCTTTCTGTCAAATAATACAATCGAAACTTCGAGCTAAAAAAAGATGACCCGATATTGTCAGAGAAAATCTGACACCACATCGGGTCACCCGGTATAAAAAGATTTAAAGAACTTCCTGCAAAAAACTGACTACATTTTTTTTCTATACAATTCTGTAAGTCTCTGGTTTTCCAGCCTCTTGGCGTTATTCCTTTCACGTGTAACAGCAATAAGATCTTTGCCTATTTCTCTGAATTTTTCTGCTTCTTCCGGTACTATTACATATATCTGTTTCCCTGGCTCGAGACCCTGCTCCACGATAACATTCTTATCGTTCGCTTCTCCGATAACAACAAATTGTTTTGTCCTATTTTTCATGTAAACAAACGGTATGCTGTCTGCCCCCGCCTGAACACATTCAGTTGGGACATAAACTACATCATCGAATTTTTTAACAAGAATCTTATTTGTGGTTGTCATTGAAGGCCTTAATGTATGATCTGTCTGATCAATACTAATAATAACTTCAAACATTTTTGCATCTGAATTCGGGAGTTGCTCTCCAATATTAGCTATTGTCTTAACTGTTCCGGTATAAGCCTTATTTGGAAAGGCATCGACAGAGATACTAACCTTTTGTCCGGGTTGCAGCTTGCTAACCTCAATTTCGTTAACATAGACCTTTGAGAGCATTTTACTAAGATCAGGAAGAGTTGCAACTACATTTTCGAATGGCATCAGGGTAGAACCTGTCTTAACCTTGACACCACCCCTGTCTTTTTTATATATAACCATTCCGGGAGCCGGAGCTTTAACTGTAAAGGATGCGAGGAATGTTTGAAGCTGATTCACAAGTTCTTGCTGATTTTCGTATTTCAGTTTCTGTTGATTAATCTCACGCAAAGCTTTTGCTTTTCTCATTGTATATTCGCGAAGTTTCTGATCAAGGTTTCTTTCTGCTTTCTGGAGATCAAGCTCGGCTTTACGGATTGTAGCAGCCGGTTCAAATTGAGATTGCATAAGTGTTATCTTAGCATCCTCAACCTGGTATTTCTGGTTTTTAATATCATCCCTGAGGTTTGTAAGTACAACAGCTGTGTCGAGAATTTTCATATCAAGGTTGTCTTTAGCTGTTTTCAGGTTTTCATTTTCATCCTGAAGGGTATTGCTGTAAGAAGACCTGTCAATCTGGGCAATATAATCACCTGTCGATACTATTGTTCCTTCCGGAACGATATCCTGGATTTTCATTTCAACTATTCTCATTCCGCCACCCATGCCCATTCCGCCCATACCACCACGGTTACCACCACGCTGGTTCATCTGATTCATGTTAATCTCAGGACCCTTGATATCAAGGGAGTTTTCAGCAAGAAGCTCACCTGAATTTGTAATTGTTATCTCAAACAAGCCTTTCTTTACCTCTGTAAAGTAAACGGCATCTTCCTTAGAGGAAGTGATCTTGTTAAATGCAAATAATGCAACAAATGCAAGAAAAATTGATGCGGAAATTATTATTTTCTTTTTCATGGTACTAACTTGATTCAAGCTATTGACAATCTCAGGGGTTGCTTTATTCCTTTGTAATGGTTAAAAATTGTAAATGCCCAAAATTATTACTTTTTCTTCACTTTACTATTACTATTACAATGAAATAAAACATGGCCACCCTGCAGACAATTAATGAGAGATGAAGTATAAAATAGCATGAAAGAACCGGTAAAAAAAATAACTTTGCTGTCAGAACCAAAAACTTGAAAAAAACATTCCTTTATATAATAATTATCTTCCTATGCAGGGAAGCTTTTGCTCAAAAGTTGTCGAAAACTGTCGTTCTTGAAGCCAGGATACACACTGGATTAAATATTCCCTTCTATGAAGCTCTTGACTATATCATCAATGATGATGTTTCAGCATTTGATATCAGCATCTCTTTCCCGACTGACGGTAGCGATATGTGGGAAAAAATCTACCGGCAGCCTCGCACTGGTTTTGGCTATTCTCATTGGGAACTTGGAAACACTGAAATACTGGGCAATGCACACGCATTATATTGTTTCATCGGTATTCCTGTACTCAGATCCGGTAGATTTGCTTTAAACTTTCAGCCTTCTGCGGGAGGAGCTTTGCTGACAAGAAATTTCGATATCAGCAATAATTACCTGAACAGGGCCATTGGTTCTCCAGTAAACGTATTTATAAGGCTTGGAATTTCAGGAAATTTCAGGATTTCCCATCGTAGTGAAATTATACTTGAATCTGGGCTTACCCATTTCTCAAACGGAAAAACAAGGTCTCCTAATTATGGAATTAATGCAGGCACCATTTCTGTAGGGATGAATTACAGCATAAATTACACATCACCTGGCAAACCTCCTGTTGATTACCCGGAAAATGAGAAAAAATACTTTAATACCCTGCTAATTTCAGCTGGGCCTAAGGTCTATGACAATCTTAAAGAGCAGAAGTATCTATCCGGAACAATTACTTATAACATAGAAAAAGAAGTCAACAGCTGGGGAAAAGCAGGACTAGGGATCTTTACTTCATACGACGGTTCAATAAGGGAAGGATTAAAGGAGGAAAAGAATGATGAAAATGCAGCCTTCTCCAGAATGATAAGAATAGGTGCACACGCTTCATACTCATGCAGGTATAAGAGAGTAATAACAGGTTTGCAGATTGGGCATTATGTATATTCAAAATATAAGGTACTAACTAATATATACAACAGGGTATACCTTCAATACAAGATCAATCCGAACCTGCTAGGAAGTGTCTCAATAAAGTCACATTGGGGCAAAGCTGATTGCTTTGAATATGGCATTGGTTATACATGGTAAGAAGCAATGAAAAATGGCATAATCATAGCGATTCTGTTAACTTTGGCATTAACATCATGCCAGGAAATACTTTTCAGAGATGATGAGGAGGAAAGGGAGATCAGTCTTGATAGTTTCAAATTTGTTGAACTCTCGGGGATATACAATCTTGAGCTTGTCCAGGATTCAATGAATAAGCTCGTTATTTCAGGAAAAAACAACATTCAATTTATCGAGGGGATTGTGAAGAACGATACCCTGCAAATAAAAGATAACAAGAAGATTTCTGTTAAACCAGGTCGAAACAAGCTTTATCTTCATTTCAGCAATCTGGAATACCTGACAACAAACGATCCTGTGAATATTTCAAGTCGCGACACACTCAGATCTGACATTTTTTACTGGGATGCACTCGGTGAAATTGTTGAAGCGAATTTATTAATTGACTGTAACTATCTTTGCATGTGTACTTCGGCCAATACTCTTGGAATGTTCAGATTCAGCGGAAATGCTGAAAACTGCGATTTTTTTATAAGGTACGGGAGTATTGTTCACTCTGAAAATCTTATCTGCAAAAATGTAATAGTGACGAGCGAAACAGTTGGTGATATTACAGTAAATGCATCTGAAAATTTATCTGCCTATATCCGGAGCAATGGCAATATTTATTACAGGGGAAATCCACAGACTGCTGTTGCAGAACAAAAAGGTTCGGGTCAGTTACTTAGGCTAAATAACTAATATACTGCACTAATCCTTTTTGAGGATATGTTGAACTTTTAAATCTATCTTTACTTGATTACAATGTGACAAAGAAATAATATGGATCTTGATATACTGAAAGGTATTGTAATAATTGTTGCATTATCAACATTTGTAAACCTGATATTCACAAGGATTAAAGTGCCTACTGTTGTGGGATATCTTCTCACGGGTATAATCGCTGGACCTCATCTACTGGCTTTGGCAGGAAGCAAGAATGAAATAGAGATACTTGCAGAAATAGGTGTTGTGCTTCTTTTATTCACAATTGGGATGGAATTCTCTTTGCAACATCTGCTAAAGATCAGGAAAATTGTTTTTTTTGGGGGGTTGATCCAGGTATTAATCACCGCAGGCATTTTCTTTGCTGTCTCATCTTTGTATGACCTCCCCTGGCAATCAGGGCTTTTCATTGGTTTTCTTGTTGCACTTAGCAGTTCCGCTCTTGTAATGAAGCTATTACAAGAGAGATCAGAGATAACATCAAATTATGGAAGAACTGTTCTGGGAATTCTTATATTCCAGGATCTTTTGCTTGTGCCACTGCTGCTTTTCACAAATCTTCTTTCTGATATTGATATTAGCATTCACAGGGAGATTGCAACTTTAACAGTTAAGGTAATAATAATAATCGGAATTGTTTATGCCGGTAACAGATGGGTATTACCGCGGCTTTTGCATTACATAGCGCTAGCAAGAAACCAGGAACTTTTTATAATGAGTATATTCCTTATCTGCTTCGCAGTTGCTCTGCTTACTTCAAAGTTAGGGATGTCACTGGCTTTCGGAGCCTTTCTTGCCGGTTTAATGATTTCGGAATCCGAATATAGTCATAACGTCTTCGGCAATTTTCTTCCAATTAAGGACATTTTTGCAAGCTTCTTTTTTGTTTCGATAGGAATGCTGCTCGATATTTCATTTGTTGGAAACAATTTTTTGCTTGTTTTACTGAGTATTATACTTGTCCTTAGTCTTAAAACAATAGTTGCCGGAGGAACAGGTTTCCTGCTTGGCCACACTTTGCAGGGGACAATACTTATAGGATTATCGCTTAGCCAGGTAGGTGAATTTTCTTTTATCCTTGCAAAAGTTGGATTCGGATATGGCATCCTTTCAGATTTTTATTACCAGCTTTTTCTTGCTGTTGCCGTAATAACAATTGCCTCCACTCCCTTTCTGTTAAAGTTGTCCCCACTATTATTCAGATCTGTAATTAAGCTTAACCTGCCAGCTTATATTGTTCATGGCATGTTCCCTCTTAAAGAAGCTGATATCCCTGAATTCAGAAATCATCTTGTAATAATCGGGAAAGATGCCAGCGCTCTCAAACTTTCATCATTGGCCAAAGAGAATAATATCAAACATATATCAATTGTGTTTGACCCTTCGCTGGCAAAAGAAAAGATTCAGAATGGCGAGATGGCCGTCTACGGAGATGCTGTTAACGAACCAGTACTAAGACGCGCTCATACAGATACAGCTGATATTGTTGTAATCTCAGTAGGCAGCATTATACCTTCAATGACTATTATCGAAAAAGTTAGAAGCATAAATAAAGATGCTCATATTCTTGTCAGATCACCTCTGACTAAAAACATAGGACAATTATATAAACTTGGAGCCGATCAGGTACTTCCGGAAAAACTTGAGATAGCCATTGATCTGTTCAACAGGATATTAATCAGAAAAAAAGTGCCAGGTAAGGTAATCACAAGAATATTAAAAGATATCAGGATTAACAACCTGGGGGTGTTCAATAAAAACGATTCACTTAACCATTACTCTGTTTTTGATGAATTCTCAAATATAAATGTTGATCAGATTATTGTTGAAGAGGACTCGGAAGCAATAGGTAAATCAGCTTCAGGAATGGAGTTAAGAAAAAGGACAGGTGTAACATTGCTTGCAATAAAGAGAGGAGATAATGTTCTCGAACATCCATCACCCGACACTGTCTTTGTTAAAGATGATGTTGCCTATGTACTTGGGGATAACGATCAGATCTTTATGGCGGCGAAAGTCTTTAAAAGAAGTGACTAGAGTATTTGGAGTTTGCTCCATGCACCTTACACTGCACATTGCAACAATCTCTTCTGAACATTTATCCTATACCCATTGTTAGGATAGAATCAAAATTATACTGCAATGCAAACAATAGCAAAAACAAAAATAACTGTTGAAACTACAGTTAAAGCGCCTGTTGAAAGAGTGTGGAAACTGTGGACAGAGCCATGGCATATTCTACACTGGAACTCGCCTTCGATTGATTGGCACACAACTTATTCCGAGAATGACTTCAGGGTCGGCGGAAGGTTACTCTCTCGTATGGAATCTGTTGATGGCAAGGATGGATTTGACTTTAGTGGCGAGTATACAAACATCGAGCTTTATAAACATATCGATTATGTAATTGCCGACGGGAGAAGAGTCTGGGTTTCTTTTGAAGATAAAGGTAACAGCACCAGGGTAGCTGAGATTTTTGAGGCAGAATCAGAAAACTCTCCGGAATTTCAGCAGGAAGGCTGGCAAGCCATACTTGACAATTTTGGAAGATACACAGAATCATACAAGGAGGATGATCTCCATTATGAGATACTTATAAGCTGCAAGCCTGACAAACTATTTAAAACAATAACTGGAGAAGATACTTTTAAAGAATGGACCAAACCATTTAACCCTTCATCATATTTCAATGGTTCCTGGAAGAAAGGCTCGAAAATTGAATTCCTTGGATCTGATAAAAATGGAAATAAATCAGGTATGGTAAGCAGGATCCGGGAAAACATAAGTGGCAAATTTATCAGCATAGAGCACATGGGGATTATTGAAAAGGGTATCGAGATTACTTGTGGTCCTGATGTTGATGACTGGCAGGGGGCAATGGAAAACTATACACTGATACCGATAGGAAATAAAACTAATCTGGTTGTTGATGCCGATGCGGCAGGAGAATTTGGTGAAATGGGAGAGATATGGCCACAGGCGCTTGATAAACTAAAGGAAGTCTGCGAAAGAAATTAATCGTATGAAGCTTATTGGAATGAAGGGCATGGGATCATCCTTTTTTTGCCTTTCTTTTTAACACTTTGTGAAGTGAATGAAAGGGATATCTCGTGGGCTCCTCCTGTCTTGGTCATCAATCTGGATAATGTATAATCGTAGCTGTAACAAACTGCAATATTGTTAATACTATACCCGAACTGAAGTGTTATTGCGCCATTGTTCGGATTATCAGGAAAAACAGGCAGTCCTCTGTACCAGATACCAAAAAGCATCGGCGACCTGCTATAGTAAGCTCCAATGTCGAGATACTTGTATTTATCCTGGAACATTAAATTAAACGCAGCAGTAACGCTTTCCCTTATCTTGCTTCTTCTGCGACCTGAAAGCAGATACTTACCTCCGCCGTACATAGAAATCCTGATTGGAAGATATATACCATCTTCGATCACGTATTTATTGAGTGAAAGCAGGTGATCAACTGTAAATCCTATCCAGAATTGATCTGAATAGGCAAGCATTGAGCTTGAAACATCAAGATGTCTTACAGGTTCAATGTCTCCAAGCCTTTCCGATTCAATTGAAGAAGGCAATATAACGTTCCTTGATAATTGATCGTTAAAAAGCAGTTTATTAAAATTTATGTTCTTCGTGTAATAATAAACCTGCAAACCGGGACTTAGTTTCCATTCGCGCGAAAGGTTGAAGTTATAATTATAATTTAAACCTACGTCATTCATAGTTATGAGTCCTCCTGCAGTTTCATCTCTTAGAATAAGTAGCCCAATCCCGCTGTTGAATTTTTCAAGAAAATGGTCTACTGATAAAGCAAAAGTTACGTAATCACCGGCAAGTTTGGGCCATTGATCCCTGAAGTTCATAATTACTCTTGTTTCGCCATTTCCTCCCGCAAAAGATGGCCCAAGATGAAGAGGAGCAGCATAGAACTGGGTAAACATCGGATCCTGAGCTTTAACTGAACAGACTCCAAAAAACATAGCAACAACCATGTAAATATATGTTCTCATCATTTCAGACTCTTAGTAGATCACAACAATATTCCCAAAATAGTTGAATGTCTCACCATTATTGAATTTACCCCAAGCTCTGAATACATAGGCACCCTGTTCAACAAGATCGCCTTTAAAGTAGCCATCCCACCCAATATTGATATCATTAGTTTCAAAAATTCGAACTCCAATCCTGTTGTAGACTTCCATGTGATATGTAACTGCTCCTTCAATGTAGCAATGGAAAACATCATTAGAGAAATCGTTTTCATCATAACTTCCACCTGAAGAGCCACCCGGATTAGGAGTAAATGCATTCGGGCAGATAATTATACCAGCTAATTCAACAGTAACGGCATCATTGACAACAAGAGAATCATAACATTGATAGCCAGACCACACATGAAGCGTTACATCGTATATTCCTTCCTGTGAGTATTTGTACAAAGGATTAAGCTCAGTTGATGTATTTCCATCGCCAAACTCCCACATCAACGAATCGATATTCTCTGTAAGATTATGAAAACTAACTGCATTGCCAGGGATATATGCTTTTTCAGGAGTAACGTTAAAAGAAGCTACAGGTATTTCCCTGACAACAATTGTAGTATCCCTGTAAACAAAGATTCCATCAGGCCCGGTGGCTTTAAGCTTAACTTTGTAATTGCCCGGAACAGTATAGGTATGACTTGAGTTTGTTGAAGTGGAAGTAGTTCCATCGCCAAAATCCCAGGTATATGGAGCGCCACCAATAGAGGTATTGATAAAGCTAATTGTGGCAGGGACACACCCTCCTCCGGGCATCGGATCAAAGTCAACTGTTGGAAGTTTTCTATGGGTAACCACAACGTTGTCAGAGGCGATACAGCCGTCATTGATAATAGTCCAGGTAAATGTGTTCGCACCTTCTCCAAGGTTCGATATGTATGTTTCGAAATTACCAGGTGTGCCGATATTCCCATTGCCGGCAGTAACAATCCAGTTACCAATACCTCTTGAAGGTTTGTTCCCAATCAAACGTACTGTCGGGTTATAAACAATCTGGTCAGGTCCTGCATATACATCAGAAAGGTTGTTTGTAATGATAACATCGTCAGATGTCCTGCAACGGCCGTTTGTGGTTGTCCATCTAAGTGTATTGGATCCGAATCCGAGGTTTGTTATCTGGGCATCAAAAGCGTTAGCATCTGTAAAAACGCCATACCCACTGACAACAGACCATGATCCTGTTCCAGATACGGGAGCAGTAGCAAGAAGATTTGCTTCAGTGTTACATATAGCACGGTCCTCACCAGCGTAGGCAGCAGTGGGCAAACTGTTTTTGATTGTCACCTCATCGTACAGCGTACAACTACCATTGCTTATAGTCCATCGCAAAACATTAGGACCATTTGACAATTTGGTAACATTGGTACCTGGAAGACCGGTGTTACTAAATATTGCTGATCCACTTACGATACTCCATTTTCCTGCACCTATAAGAGGAATATTTGCGGCCATCAGGACATTATCTGCACAGAGATCCTGGTCAGGTCCGGCATTTGGGCTTGTAGGCAGATTGTTCACTACAATTACCGAATCGTAATTACTGCAACCAGCACTTGTCACTGTCCAAATTAGTTTATTCTCTCCCTTTTCAAGATTGAAAACACTTGAGTTATATATCGAATTATCTTCGAATGTGGCTGACCCCTTAAGTATCGACCACCTGCCATAACCACTTACCGGGGCTGTAGCATAGAGCTGGGCGCTATCTGCACAAATGTATTGGTTAGGTCCTGCCTCAATATTCGAAGGTTGATTGTTAGTGATTACAACTTCGTCGGAAGAAATACAGTTTTCATGAGTTATTGTCCATCGCATAATATTCCTGCCAATAGACATATTTGATATCCTTGTATAGCTTGACGCCGGATCGGCAATATTTGCAGCGCCACTGAGAAGGCTCCATTCACCAGTTCCGATTAAAGGAGTGTTTGCATTTAACTGGATATCCTCCCCGCATATTATCCTGTCTGATCCTGCATAAGCATCTGAAGGCATATTATTTACTACAAGAACCTCATCCGTAGAAACACAACCTGCATTAATTATAGTCCAACGCAGCACGTTATTGCCGCGGTCGAGATTAATGACCTCGGTATTTGACTGATCAGGATTAGCAAAGTCTGCTGATCCTGAACCACCAACGATAGACCATTGTCCCTTTCCTATACCTGCATCATTTGCACTAAGAGAAGCATTCGTCTGGCATAACGTCTGGTCGATTCCTGCATCAGCCTGTACATAGTTATAATTAATGTTTACCTCTGAAAATGAAACACAACCATTATATGTGATAGTCCATCTAAACCGGTTTTGACCTGATGCCATGTTTGTTACCAAAGAAGTTGCATTGTTGGGATTTTCAATGATGCCTGACCCACTTAATACTGCCCAGACTCCGGTTCCAAATGTTGGAATGTTTCCCGGAAGATTTATACTGTTAGTACAAACTGATTTGTCAACACCTGTTAAAGAAGTAGTTGGTTTATTACTTGTAAAAATAACGATATCGGAATTTGTACAGCCATTATTCGTAATTGACCATCTCAGATGGTTTTCACCTCTGCTTAGATTATAAGCTTTATTGCCCTTGAAAAATGCTGATCCCTGCACAACACTCCATTCACCAAGACCGATTGTTGGCGTATTCGGGTAAAGACTCACAGAGTCAGCACATATAATCTGATCAGCGCCTGCATCAGCATACGTTGGCTGATCATTGATGATGCTAACCTCATCGTAAGAGGTACATGCGCCATTTGTAATTGTCCACCTTAATGTATTCAAACCTGATCCCAGATTTGTTACAGCTGATCTGAAATCGGTTGGATTAACAATATTACCTGATCCCCCAATAATAGTCCAGACGCCTGTTCCGACGAGAGGATCATTAGCATTCAGCAAAGCATCTGTTGAACAGATCCTCTGGTCGATACCGGCATTTGACCTTGTGGGAGAATTATTTGTAATAATAACATCATCAAATGTTGTCATGTATTCATAGATGGTCCATCTGTAAATATTCTGGCCTTTCCCAATATTAATTACGTCAGTATCAAAACTTCCGGGATCAACAAACGATCCTGATCCTGCAACAACAGACCACTGGCCGGTGCCATACATAGGTCTTGTCCCTGAAAGTATCGTTTTGTCGGTACATAGTATCTGGTTTATACCGGCATCGGTAACTATCGGAGTGTAGTTAACTACTTTAACCTCATCCTGGCTATAACAAAGATTGTTTGATATTCTCCAGCGGAATATATTTTCTCCTATGCCAAGACCAGAAACAGAAGCATTATTTTGAAGAGTATTTGTTAAAACTGCTGAGCCACTGATCAATGACCATTCACCTGTACCTATCACCGGTATGTTCCCACCAAGAGTATAGGTATCTGTGATAATAATCGTATCTCTTCCGGCATTTGCATTTGTTGGCAAGTCATTCCTTACACCTACATCATCATGACTGTAACAGCCTCCGTTGTTTATTGTCCAGCGAAAGACATTAAAGCCACGGGAAAGGTTTACAATTTCTGAAGCAGGATCTGCCTTATTGCTAAATAAGGCTCCACCTGATACAATAGACCATTCGCCGCTGCCAATGGTTGGTGTATTAGCCTGGAGTACTGATGACATAGAACAAATAGTCTGATCTGTTCCAGCATCGACAAAAACTTTTTTATTAGTAAGTTTTACTTCATCCCATGAAGTACAACCATCCACTGTTACAGTCCACCGAAATATATTATCTCCCTGACTTAAGCCAGTAATTGTACTATTTGGCAGGTTTGCATTCGAAATTGTACCCTGACCTGAGATTTTGGTCCAGATGCCTGAGCCCGGTACATATCCTGTTGCATCAGCTACAAAAGCTGTAGCATCAGCACAAATAACCTGGTCGGGCCCGGCAAAAGCAAGTGGCAGAGGATTAACTTCAACATCCAATACCGGCGATTCTGATCCGTTTGTACATCCGTTTGTACCATGAACTGAAACAACCCCGGAGATTGAACCAACCGGATAATCAACCTCGATTGACCTTGTTCCTGCTCCGCTTACAATTACAGCACCATACGGCAGAGTCCATATATAAGAAGTTGCATTCGCTATCTGTGGAACAACATAAAAAACTCTTGTTGACCCCTGGCATATTGTTGTAGAGCCTGATACTGTTCCTGCTGCTGCCGGAAGCAGGTTTACAGAAAGAGTTCCGGGATTGGTAAGTATACTGTTGCAATCCCCTGTAACCTGACATGTGTAAACACCTCGGTCAGCATAGACTACATTATTAATGACAAGTACTGAAGTTTTTGTACCTGAGATATTACCATCATCATCAATGTTTGAGCCATCCTTCCGCCATTGGTATGTAAGATTAAAACCTCTTGCCCGAACTTCAAAGAAGGCATTCTGCCCTTCACAGACCGTCATGTTCTGTGGCTGTTGGCTAATAACAACCTTTTCTTTGACAGTAAGAGTTACGGCAGGGCTGTTGATTGTATTACAATTATCTTCTATGGTGCAGGAATAGCTATCCTGGTCAGTTAACTGCACATTGCTTATTGTGAGATTTGCAGTGGTTGCTCCTGAAATGCGTCCGGAATTAATTAGTTGTGATCCTCCTTTGTACCATTGGTACCTGATATTAACACCTGTTGCAATAACTGAGAAGGTCGAATTCTGTCCTTCGCATTTTATGTCGTTAGATGGAGGCGTAACAAGGTTCATTGCAGGATTTATCGTAATAACAGCTGCGTTACTAAGTTCAGTATTACATGCGTTCGACACCCGGCATCTGTATGACCCGGCTCTTGAGACATCTACGTCGGTTATTACAAGAAGAGACATGTTTATTCCTGAAGTATTTGCATCGGCAGAAAGTGGAAATCCATCCTTCTCCCAGGTGTAGCTTAGATTATCACCGTTTGCTGCGACTTCCAGAATAAGCCAGTCATTAACACAGAGACTCTGAGTAACAGGCTGTGTAACTATATCCGCCGGCTCGGTTACTGTCAGCTCTGCTGAGGCGCTGTTAGCAGTATTGAATGTTCCTGTTACAACACATGCGTAATTACCTTTATTAGCCGTCGTCACAGAAGATATGACAAGGTTAGGGGTGTTCGTCCCGGCTATTCCTGTGCCATCAGAAAGAGGGCCTCCGTTGAACATCCACTGGTATGATACTATTGAACCCGTTGCAACCACATTAAATGAAGCTGATCCTCCGGTGCAGGCATCCTGTACATCAGGCGGATCGATAATAGCAACAGGTACATTCACTGTTAAAGAACCAGGATTTGAACTAAGCGTACCGCATTTCCCTGTTACAATGCAGCGGTAAAAGCCGGCATCGGCAACTGCAATATTTGCAATCCTAAGGATTGCCGATGTGGAACCTGTTATCCTGAGATCATCTGTAAGCGGAGAACCGTTTTTAGTCCATTGATATCCTGTTATAACCCCATTGGCTGAAACACTGAAAACAGCGCTTGTCCCAAGAACAACACTCTGGTTTAGTGGCTGAACTGCAATCGATGTAGCCATGTCTACAGTGAGAGTTACGGAGTTGCTTTCGACTGTTCCGCACGGGCTAATAATTTCACATTTATAAATTCCTTCATCAGAATCCGTTGACCCTGATATTCTGAGTTCATTAGTAGAAACACCTGTATATCTTCCTCCTTCAGTTATGTAATTATTATTGTATTTCCACCTGTAAGTTACAGGAGCTGTTCCTGCTGCAGTAAGTGAGATTATTGCAGTGCTTCCTTCACAAACAGAGGTATTTATTGGCTGAGTAACAACAGATGCACCAGGATTTACTGTAAGGGTAGCAGGTGTACTTGTTGCTGCTCCACAGCCTGAAGCGCTCATAATATAACATGTATAACCGCCGGCATTTAAAGTGTTTATGCCATTTATTATCAGGTTGTTTGTTGTTGCTCCAGGAATAGCCACATTATTAAACCTCCATTCATAAGATAAAGGAAGGCCACCTGTTGCATTAACCAAGAACTGCACATTCTCACCGGCACATAGTGTGGCATTCGAAGGTTGCAGGGTAATTGTTGTAACAGGATCCACTATCAGCTCTGCACTTGTTGTGCTTATTGTATTACAGGTACTTGAAATTTCGCAGGAGAAGATACCTGCATCAGTTATTTTTGCACCGGAGATTATAAGTTTGCTTGTTGTAGTTCCTGAAAAGCTCCCAGAATCATAAATAAAGGTTCCATTTTTCTTCCATCGGTACGATAGAACTGTTCCTGATACTGAAACATCAAGAGATGTTGAACTTCCCTGGCATACCCTTGTAAGTGCAGCAGGGTGTCCGCCTGCAGGAATCGAAACAGGTACATTAACAGTCAAAACAGCCTGTTCACTTGTCAGATTACCGCAAATACCTGTGATTGCAACTGTATATGAATCTGCCTCATTTGTAGTGAGGTTTGTGATTTTTATTTGTGCAGAACCGGCGCCGCTCACAACAGCTCCTGAAGGTTGCGGACCATCAGTAATTGCCACACCCCCTTTTAACCATTGGTACGATGTTATATTTCCGGATGCTGTTATCCCCATAATTACTTCATCCCCGGCACATTTTACAGATCCGGAAGGTTGACTATTGATCAGAGTTGATGGGTTTACTGTTACAACGGCGCTGGTACTTGTAAGAGGGCTTCCGCACAGACCAGTTACAGTACAGGTATAACCACCTCCGTCGCCGGGCAAAGCATTTGAAATAACAAGTTCGTTTGTATTAATTCCTGTTATGTTCGGAGAAGTTATGTTAACGCCATTCTTCTTCCATAAATATGTAAGACCATCGCCTGTTGCAATGATTGTTATCTTCGTTGAAGCCGTTTCACATATAGGGTTTGCAGTAATAACAGGCGCTCCGATAGTTGTTGCCCTGTTTATTGTCAGTACTGCAGGATCGCTTGTTACATTGCCACAGGCACCTGATACAAAACATGTATATATTCCCTCATGTGTAGCTTTCACTAAACCTGTGATTGTCAAAGTGGGAGTGCCTGGTAATGGAAGACCAAGTGAGGCTCCGTTAAACCTCCAGTCATAACTTAGACTAGAACCAACTGCAGTTACAGCAAATGTCACCACATCTCCTTCACAAGTGATCCTGCTTACCGGATGTGTGGTGATCGCGGTTACAGGATTTACTATTACAGTTACATTATCACTTGTAATAGGCGCGCTGCAGGCACCGGAAACAGTACAGGAATAAACACCGGCATTCGCCAGTACGGAATTTGAAATTAAAAGTGTCGGATTATTAATTCCAGACACATTGGACTCTGTTACCGGCTGACCGTTTTTCTTCCATTGATAAACAAGCCCTGTGCCTGTAACATTGAATGTAAAGGCTGTTGAAGATCCCTCACAAATTGGTAAAGGAGGTGAGGGTTGGTCAATAATGGAAACAGGGCTATTAACTGTAAGTGTTGCAGGATTACTTGTTTTTGGACCGCATATACCAGTAACAACACAGAAATATGTTCCATTATCAAGCGCTGAGACGGGATCAATTTTATATTCTGAAGAAAGGGCGCCAGCTATTGGTGTAAGGAGATCATTCTTATACCACTGATAAGAGAGTCCTGCACCTGTTGCTGAAACTGAAAATGTATGAATATCCCCTGCACATTTTGTTCCACCCAGAGGATGGACTGTAATGGCAGTTAAAGGATTAACAATAACAATAGAAGCAGAACTGATCTCAATTCCATCGATCACGCATGTATAAGCCCCGGCATCTGACGCGATTGCTGCTGAAATAGTAAGGGAAGAGGTTGTTGCACCTGTTATTCTTCCGCCACTGACGAGAGGGGTATCATCAAGTTTCCATTGATAGGTATGGCCTGAGCCGGAAGTAGTTACAAATATTGATATTGTTGCGCCTTCACACAAAATTAAGGGTGTCACAGGTTGTATTGTGATCACTGATGCTGGTATAACCGTAAGAGTAGCTGAATTACTTGTTCTATTGCCACAGGGACCTACTATGACACAGCTGTAATCCCCTTCATCGGTTACAGGTTGTGCATTAATAATATTTAATGTGGCAGTGTTTGTACCGCTTGTTTCCCCTGCAACATCAGTTAACGCTACGGATCCCTTGTACCATTGGTAACCGGTTATGTTACCGCCGGCAACAACTGTAAATGAAGCTGTGGTTCCGATTAGCGCCGATGTGGAAGCGGGTTGTACATCAAGGTAGATATTCTTTTGAACAGTGAGAACTGCAGCATTATCATTGTCAAAACCGCAGCTGCCGGTTACTTCACACTGATAAGTTCCATTATCTCCGGGTATAACCCCGGAAATTGTCAGAGTGTTTGTTGAGGTACCTCCTACCCTAGCATCATCGCTTAGAAGATTACCGCCATGATACCAGTGATAAACAAGGTTACTGCCGGTTGCGGTTACAATGAAAGATGCATTGGAGCCTTCACACCTTATTATATCAGCTGAAATAGTTGCATTTGTGGGCACACCTGAGCTTATTATTGCAGGGGATGAAACAACTGTCTCGCAGATATTGGTCATCTCAACAGTGTAAGTTCCAGCATGTAAAGCACCATCAAATGGACTTATTGAATACACAGGATCATTGGTTCCCACATCTGTTGTGACAGTGCCATCAAAGAATCTCCACTGGTAACCTGTAATTGTTCCTGAGGCAATAACATTTAATGTCAGGGTACCTGCCGGGCATATTGTTATACTCTGAGGTTGTTGAGTGACTGCAATCCTTTCCTGGATAATAAGTATGCCTTTGTCGGTTGTTCGCACTCCACAGGAGCTGGTCGCCCTGCAAAAATAGGAGCCTGCATCAGTTGCTAAAAGGTTGTTTATTGTAAGAGTCGGAAGATCTGTTCCTGAAATATTACCGCCATTGACAAGGAGTTGACCGGTCGGAGTACCGTCGTTCTTGTACCATTGCAGTGTCATATCTGTCGGACCTGTAATATCTGTAATAAAGGTTACATTGCTGCCAATACATTTTGTCTGAATCGGTACAGGATGACTTAATATGCTGACATTCTCTTCAACGATTAATTCTGCCGATGTACTTGTAATGAAGCCGCATGAGTTTGTTATTACGCAGTTATAAATTCCGCCTGCGACTGCTCCCGTAATATCAAGCGTCGGAGTTGCAGCTGAAGGATTTGCAACAAGGTCTATAGGGACATCATTCTGTTTCCATCTATAGGTCGGCACAGGATCGCTGACAACGGCTGCTATTGTTACACTGAAACTTACATTGCCTCCGCTGCATACAGTCCGGGGTTCGGGGTTTGTAATAATAACAGGTGGAGCTGTAACTTCAAGATATGCACCTGCTGATGTTACAGGTAACCCACATGTTCCGGTAACGATAACATCATAGGTCTCTTCATCAGCAGAAACAATATCATTTATTGTAAGAGTATTTGTTTTTGTCCCTGCTATTCTGCCGTTGTCACTAAGAGATATATAGTTCTTTCTCCAGTCATAATGTAGGTTATCACCGGTTGCAGAGACAGAAAACACAGCATCCTCACCTGTACAAAGTTGCAATGGAAGAGGATTAGTAACACTTGTTACAGTTCCGGTAGTTAATACAGCATTACTTGTCTGGACAGGTCCGCAACTGTTAGTCACAAGGCAGTAGTATGTTCCGGCATTACCGGCTGCATAAGGAGTGAATGACAAGGCAGCGCCTGTTTCTCCCGGAAGAGACACGAAGTTGACAGGACCACCAGCGGCATCAAAATACCATTGATATGCCGGTGTTGTCCCTGATGATACAACAATGAGACTATAAGGAGAACCTGGGCAGGCTGTCCCGCCTGCAGGTTGCTGAGTGATAGTTAAAGGTTGTGATACTGATAAAGTAGCAGAAGTTGTCCGGGTAATACAATTATTATAAAGTTCACATCTGTATACTACACCATTATCAGCAAAAGGTATATTGTTTAATATCAGCGAAGAAGACGTTTGTCCAGCTATCAGCGCTCCATTTTTAAACCACCTGTAAGAAACTGGTTGATCAGCAGCAACAGTAAGAGTTGTGTTTCCATTCTCGCATACACTGACAGCTGTTAATGGGGTTGTTATACTAAATACATTAACAAGGGCAAGCCTTGCAGTCTGGCTTCTTACTGTACCGCAACCGTTTTTTGCCTCACAATAATAATCACCTGCAGTTGCAGCTCCAAAAGTTGCAATACTATAAACCTGCCCTGTTCCGGTAGGTACCGGTATAAAAATGCCATCAAGATCATTGTCAAAATACCATTGGTATATAGGATTAGTGCCTGCCGATAAAACAATATTCAACTCAGATGTTGCTCCCTGGCAAACAGATGCACTGACAGGATGTGTAGCAATAACCGAAGGGAGATCAACTTCAAGAATGCCTGGGGAACTGATCTGCACAGGTCCGCATGTACCTGTAACCTGGCATGTATAACTACCGGCGCTAGCTGCATTCACATTAATGAGATTCAATGTTGATGTAGTAATGCCCAGGTCTGTTGCACCCTTGAACCATCTATACGTTAGCCCCACCCCTGTTGCGTTAACTGAAAATGAAACATTCGTGCCTATGCAAGCATTTTTTAAAGCAGCAGGAGGCGTGGTGATTACCGTTAAAGGATTTATTGTCAATGAAGCAGAACTGCTAATAACAATTCCACATTTAACTGATGAGATAACGCACCGGTAATTCCCGGCATCAGCTATTGTTGCACCTGTGATAGTATAATCAGCATCTGTTGCCAGGAGAATGTCGGCATTATTATATTGCCATTGATATGAAAGATCATCGCCTGTTGCTCCTACAGAAAAAGTAACATCGCTACCTGAACAGATTGTTCTGCTGTCAGGCTGGTCAGAAATATTTATTCGCTCACGCACTGTCAGCACGGCATCAGGAGAGCTGATCTGCTCTCCGCATGAGCCGTTGACTTTCACCCTGTAATTACCTGTATATATAGTTGTAAGACCAGTAAAGGATAAATTTGCGGTTGATGAGTTATGAATAACAGCATCATCAGCAAGAGGAACAGGATTAGCATCTCTGAACCACTGGTAAGTCAGATTTTCGCCGGTTGCCAGAACAGACATATTCAGGGCACTGCCTTCACAAACTGCATCACCTGTTGGACCTGTAAGTATTGATGTTGTTACCGGAACGTCCAATGTTACGATATTCGATATTTTTGTTTCAAGACAACCGTTTGTAATCCTGCAATAATAATTTCCTTCATCTCCGGCATCAACGGGACCTATCGGGAGGCTTGGCGCTGTTCCAACAAGAACATCACCGCCACCATTATTAAAATACCATTGGTAGGTGAGCCCTACAGCTGGCGTGGCAGTTATGCTGAAAGCTACATTCGACCCGGCACAGGCCAATAAAGAAGAAGGTTGCCCGGTAATTACAATCGGATCGTTAACAGTAAGTGTTGCCTGTGTACTTGTTACAGGCAGGCCACAACTACCCGCAACTTCGCATGAATAAAGCCCGGCATCAGCAGCATTTAAGTTCAGGATTGTAAGAACAGATGATGTAGCCCCTGAAATTTTCCCACCAACGTTAACAACATTAGCGCCACCTTTCTTCCATTGGTATGTCCTGTTCAAACCCTGGGCAATGACAGAAAAATTCACACCACTACCGGTACATCTAACGGCGCTGACTGGGTTGTCAACTATCCTGTTTATTGGGTTCACAGTTAATGTAACATTATCGGTTACAAGATCAAGACCACAGGTACTTGTTATCCTGCAGTAGATAACATGTCCATTATCGGTGAGCTGAACAGGATTTATAATAAGTATATTATTGTCAATGCCAACAGGAGCGCCATTCTTGAACCAGGCATAATGAAGGTTTTGCCCTGTGGCTTCAACTGTGAAGGCCGCCGAACCTTCTTCGCAAACTGTTGTATTAACAGGCTGAGAAGTAATTGCTGATTTTGGAATTATTGAGACTACTGCACTGCCATTCATTGTATTCGTGCATCCACCGGCATCAACTGCCCTGATGGTGTATACTCCGGCTGGTATCTGGTTCCCAAAAGAGATTCCTGCGTCGGTACCACCAACAATGACATTAGGTACTAACGGAAGTGTGTTACGGTACAGGTAATAGTCTACGTCGAGGTCTGAATCGCTAAGGTTTACAGGTGCACCAGGGCCAGTTTCGCAATATGAACCTCCACCGGTGACATTGTAGGCGGTTGGGATTGGAAGTATTTTAACAGACTTGGTCATGCTGTTATCGCAGCCGCTTCCATTCGTATACGTATAAGTAATCGAATAATTACCAACACCAAGGGATGATGGTACAAAAGTGGCGGTTCCATCTCCATTATTAATTATTCCGTCACCGGAGAATACTCCTGATGGAGCGTAGTTGCCTGTGAGTGTAACATTACCGCTTCCATAGCAGTATTCAGCATCGGTATTCAATCCTGAAAAATTTGCTGAAGGAACGGAATACACCTGTATCTTCTTAGTTATGATGTTAGTGCAAGTCAGAAAAGCATCGATCGCGTCAACAAAAGTGTATGTTATAACATGAATTCCAACACCTGCAACAGATGGATCAAACGATGCAGTGCCATCGAGATTATCTGTTACACCTGGCCCCGTAACCCTGTTCAGAGGATCACCTCCCGGATTTATCGGACTATAAGTAAAAATATCGGGAGCCTCATCCATGCATATAGTAAGAGGAAGATCTTCGATAAAAATCTCTGTACCAACCCTGGCAACTTTATCAATTATCCTGATACAAGAATTAACATCAACATAAGTATACCTGATTGCATGATAGCCCAAACCGGCTGTATAAGGGCTAAAAACTGCGGTTCCGTCGCCATTGTCTGTAATGCCTTTGCCCGTAAAAGTGCCGGATGTAATAAATGCCAATGTAGTTTTGTTCCTTACTCTTATTGTATAATCAGGATCATCCTGGCATTGATTGTCATTAAAACCGACGAACTCCAATTCAGGAGCAGTTTTTACGTTAAATGTGGCTGTTGTACTATTTGTTGCACCTGATAACTCATAAGTTGCTGTGACCACATAGTTTCCCGGACTGGCAAGATGAGGATGAAATACACCGCCAACAACCCCGGTACCTGAAAAGGTGAAAGTCCCGCCGCCGGGAGTACCTGAATAGCCATCGATGCTAAAATCGGGGCCATCTTCGCAAAAAGAAAGGATTGAAGGCGTAAATGTGATTGAAGGCACAACATAAACAGTAACGGAGACATCATATCCGCTAGGTTTAGAATAATGGATCTGGTGAGGTCCAACTCCTGCAACGCTGGGATTGAAAACTCCTGCACCGCTTCCACCAGGATTAGTTACTGATCCGGGTGCATCCGGACAAGAGAATGTGCCTGAGCTGGGGTTTCCTGTCATGTTGATAACTGTGGCAGAATACAAAAAATTACCAGCAGGCAGACCTGGACTATTGGGTGGACTAAATGATATTGTTTGACCCGAAGTATCAAAAACCGCTACTCCCAGCAAAAACAGAAAGCTAAATAACTTTAAATTCAAACTGTAGAATACATATAATGTGCTCTTCCCTTTCATAAAAAGATATAAGTCCCCTTTTCAGCTATTTAACAAGCAAATATTTAATTTCTTTTGCTTTTTTATGCGAGTAGTTTTTCTCCATTTCCCCAAGTATTTATACTTGATAGAATGTGAGTGTTTATTTGATAAACCACACGTTTAGTAAAACTAAAACAATAGCCGGCTTCAACTAAAAGAAATCACCCAATCCGGGCTTTTTATAACTGAATTGCCAGTATTAATAAAAACAAAAAATCCCCGAAGTAAACCCCGGGGACAAATTATGAACATAAAAAACTTTATAAAATCTCAAGCTTACAACCACCTTCGAAATGAGATTCAGGCCATACACTTGATTGAACCTCACCAATATGTCTTTTCTTCAGAAAGAACATGCATAATCTTGACTGACCTATTCCTCCTCCGATACTCAATGGAAGCTCACTATTAAGGAGCATCCTGTGGAATAACAGGTTTTTTCTTTCAGGACAACCTTTCATCCTCAGCTGTTTCTCCATTGCTTTTTCGTCGACACGGATGCCCATTGAAGATACTTCAAAAGCCCGGCTTATAACAGGATTCCAGAGAATGATGTCACCATTCAAACCATTGAAACCTTCTTCATTAACAGTACTCCAGTCATCATAGTCAGGAGCTCTGCCATCATGAGGTTCCCCATTGCTTAGGTTGGCGCCTATGCCAATAATAAAGACAGCGCCATATTTCTTTGCGATCTCTGTTTCTCTCTGCTTTGCATCAAGATCAGGATACTGGTCAAGCAGTTCCTGTGAGTGTATGAAATGTATCGTGTCAGGTAAAAAAGGCTTATATTCAGGAAAATGTGTATAAAGCTCATTTTCGGTTGATTTCAAAGCATCATAGATAGACTCAACAGTTTTCTTAAGGTATTTGGATGTCCTCTGAGTGGGAAGAATGTGTTTTTCCCAGTCCCACTGATCAACATAAACCGAATGAATCGGAGTGAGATCTTCGCAGGGTCGTATTGCCCTCATATCTGTAATTAAGCCCTTACCAGCCGGAAAATTAAATTCTTTCAGTCTTACTCTTTTCCATTTTGCAAGTGATTGTACAATCACAGCATTTTGTGATATACCCTTTACCGGGAAACTGACAGGTTTTTCAACACCATTCAGGTCATCATTGATGCCTGTTCCATCAAGAACAGCAACAGGCGCGGAAACATTCACAAGTTCAAGCGCATTGGCAAGCCTTCTCCTGAATGATTCCTTAATGAAAAAAATCGCTTCTTCGGTTTTAAGCAATTCACAATATGATGAATCCGGAACCCGGGATATCTCTGGCAACATAATAACTGTATTATTCAGGTTATCAATAATATTCAAACAAAAATTACAGAATCAATATTAAATATGTTAGGCAAATATATATATTATATTCAATATGTAAACTTTTTGAGGTATTTTAATTAATGTTTTGAAATAATGAATATCCTTTCGTTAATGTTTTGAATGAATTCAGAAAATCTGATGTTCAAATTTGAAATATTCCAGGACTGGACCTGCATGACCTAAGAAGTGCATGACCTGCAAGACATCTTTTCTGGCATATTTTTTGCCAAGCTTAACAAAGAATTGTTATACAATAAACGTTTATTGCTTAACATCTAAATAAGTGGGATATTATGAGCAAGATTCTAAGAATAAGATATTTTGTCAGGTTATTATTAATTGTATTCCTGTCGGCAATTTTAAACTTCACTTCAGAAGCTCAATACTTCGGTCGTAATAAACCGGGGTATAAAAAATTCAATTTTACAGTAGCGCAGACACCACATTTTGATATTTATAATTATCTCAAAAACGATACTCTGATTAATGTTGTGTCTCAATGGTCGGAAAGATGGTATAGCATGCACCAGAAAATGTTCAGAGACACTTTCGACGTCAGGAACCCGATAATCCTTTATAGCAATCATGCTGACTTTCAGCAGACAAACGCAATAAGTGAGCTTGTTGGGGTAGGGACAGGAGGTGTTACTGAAAGTCTGAAAAACAGGGTTATTATTCCGGTTGCTCCTTCAATTGCACAGACTGACCATGTTCTTGGACATGAGATGGTACATGCATTTCAATATCATATGTTCCTGAATGAAAGAACAAGGAGTGAGTTCTCACTAAACAATGTTCCACTATGGATGATTGAGGGAATGGCAGAATATCTCTCTAAAGGGAGTGTTGATCCGCATACAGCAATGGTAATGAGAGATGCTTTATTGAACAACGACTTTCCTACATTAAAGAAACTTAGTACTGAATCAAAATACTTCCCCTATACTTATGGACAGGCATTCTGGTCGCTGGTTGTCAAAACATGGGGCGATAAAGTAATGGTCCCCCTCCTTAAAAATACTGCTATAATGGGTTTTGACAGAGCTGCTGATTCACTGTTAAAAGTTGATGAAACAACACTATCCGGAATGTGGAAAAGCGCAACAGAGTTGCATTATAGAAAATTTCTGAAAAATGAGAAAGACAGTGTTGCCGGCACAAAGCTTATCTCTGAAGACAATGCAGGGGAAATGAACATTTCACCGTCTATAAGCCCGGATGGCAAGTATATCGCATTCTTTTCGGAGAAAGATCTTTTTACGCTCGACCTTTATCTTGCTGAAACTCAAACAGGTAAAATCATTAAGAAGCTTACAAGTGTTGTAAAGAACGACGAGATCGATGATTTCAATTTCATAGAATCATCAGGCACATGGTCGCCTGATTCAAGAAAGTTTGCTTTTGTAGTCTTTAGTAAGGGAAAAAACAAGATGGCAATTCTTGAGGTGAAGAAAGGAAAGATTAATGACGAGTTTGAAATACCCGGAGTACCTTCATTTTCAAATCCTGCATGGTCTCCAGATGGCAAAAAGTTTGTCATATCAGGTCTTGTTGAAGGGATAACTAACTTGTACCTTTATGATTACAGGTCAGGGGACGTTGAAAAGATCACTGATGATTTCACAGCTGACATCCATCCTTCATGGTCTTCAGATGGCAGCATGATAGTCTTTTCTAAAGAAAACATGGCCGAAGGTGAAAACATAAGGAACTACACTTTTAACCTTGCAATAATGAACCTGGAAACAAGATCAGTAAAAACAATCGATGTTTTCAGAAAATCATACAACATGAACCCTCTCTTCTCCATTGACAACAAAAGTATCTTCTTCCTCTCGGATGCCGATGGTTACAGGAACATGTACAGGTATGATATTGATTCCGGTGAAGTATTCAGGATGACAGAATATATGACAGGCGTTAGCGGGATCACTGATTTTTCACCTGCTTTAAGTATTGCAAAAAATGACAATATACTTGCGTACAACTACTTCATTAAAGATTCATACCAGATTTTCCTTGCAAAGAATAGTGATTTCAAATATGAAAAACTGGATACTCAGTTTTTTGATTACACGGCTTCAACACTTCCTCCAATAACAGAGATAACAGAAACAACTGTAGACAATTCAATATTTACAATCAACGAGAAACCGGTTATTAATCCTGATTCGATCAGAGAGCTTACGTACCGGCCGAAGTTCAAGCTCGATTATATTTCAAACAATGCCAATATCGGGATATCTACCGGCGGATTATACAGGGATAATCTCGGGGGTAGTATTAATATGATCTTTAGCGATATGGTCGGCAATAACCAGATATATTCATCACTTTCTCTCAATGGTGAAATATATGATTTCGGTGGAATGGTGGCATACCTGAATCAGAAAGGAAAGGTCAAATGGTCGGCGGCGTTATCGCATATTCCTTACCAGACAGGGGGAATGTACATTGTACCTGACACAGTAAGTGTTAATAACCAGCCCGTTCCTGTCGACAATCTTATTATTGACTACATGAGGATCTTTGAAGATAATATATCGCTTTCTGCAGCTGTCCCTCTCTCACAAACCCGCAGGTTTGAAGGGGGTATAGCAGCTTCGTGGTATAACTACAGAATTGACAGATTCAATAACTATTATCTTCCAAATGGAGTAGCAATCGGAGGAAACAGGAAAAAGGTTGATGCACCCGGAGGAGAGTCATTTCAACAAATATCCCTCGCGTATGTTGAAGACAACTCTTTTAACGGAATAACAGCGCCAATGCAGGGACACCGGATGCGATTCCAGGTTGACAGGTATTTTGGCGATGCCAATCTATATACAACGCTCATCGATTACAGAAAATATTTTTTCGTAAAACCAATGAGCTTTGCAATAAGACTCTATAACTATGGTTTATGGGGTGCCAGTTCCGGTAGTGCTGCTCTCCCGCAATTATATCTTGGCAATCCATGGTATATTCACGGATACGAAAATGTAAATAACACAGGGCAGGGAAATGGATCATTCGATATCTCATGGTTATCCGGTTCTAAAATTGCACTTGCAAATGCTGAGATCAGGTTTCCGTTTACAGGGCCCGAAAGGCTTTCATTGATAAAATCGAAATATTTACTTACGGACCTTAACCTGTTTTTCGATGCGGGCATGGCATGGAACAAAGATAACACCATAAACTTTGACGCGTCACCAAATGTTGATTTCAATAGTAACAGCAGAACACCTCTTTTGAGTACGGGGGTATCCGTCCGCCTTAACCTGTTTGGTTACATGGTAATTGAACCATATTATGCAATTCCGCTTTCGAATGGTGGATTTAAAAATGGCGCCTTCGGATTGAACTTTCTCCCGGGATGGTAATAATTTGAAAATTTGAATGCATTCTCTAAGTCTTTGCTCCTCTGAGAGAAATTATTACCTTTAACTCTACTGGGGTTTTTCCTGCTCACTGCAAATATTAATGGACAATTATCTGCGAAAACTGATCGAAAACGGAGAGAATCAAACACTTGATTTCAAGTTTGCCATTAACGACAGCAGAAAAATTGCACGGACACTTGCTGCCTTCTCAAATACAGATGGTGGTCGTCTTCTCATAGGTGTCAGAGATAACGGCAGCATTGCCGGCATCAGGTCTGACGAAGAGATGTACATGGTCGATACAGCAGCACACTTGTTTGTAAGACCCGAAGTTCTTTTTACAACACGACAACATACATCGGGCAACCGGACAATCCTGGAGGTTGAAGTTTCCAAAGGAGAAAACAAGCCATATCAGGCAAAAGATAATGATGGCCGATGGGTTACGTATTTCAGGCAGAATGATCAGAACCTTGTTGCAAATAAAGTACTGATACAGGTCTGGAAAAAAGAAAAAAAACAAAAAGGGGTCATAGTAAAATTCGGTAAAGCTGAAAACACCCTTATGGAATACCTAAGTAAAAATGGATCAATCACACTGTCAAAATTTAAAAAAACTGCCGGTATATCAACTTACAGGGCCGAATCAATAATTGCAAACCTTATCATTTTCGGAACAATCGTAATGAAGCCATCTGAGAAAGGGGTGTGGTATGAGCTTAATCCTGTTGAACAATGATACTTCAAGGTTTCAGGGTTTCAGGTGTTTCAGGGTTTCAGGGGTTCAAGGGTCAAGGGTCAGGGGTTTAACTGAAGTTGACTACTCTAAACAACTCTGAAACTTAGAAACATTTGGAACTCTGAAACAATGGCTTAATGAACCAAAAGAAGTAGCGCCAACTAACCAGGCACCATTTAATCGAATTTCATTCCAAAATCAATTCAGGGGTTTCAGGGGTTTCAGGGTTTCAGGGTTTCAGGTTTCAGGGGTTTCAGGGTTTCAGGGTTTCAGGGGTTTCAGGGTTTCAGGGTTTCAGGTGTTTCAGGTGTTCAGGGTTTCAGGGTTTCAGGGTTTCAGGTGTTTCAGGGTTTCAGGTGTTTCAGGGTTTCAGGGTTCAGGGGTTTAACTGAAGTTGACCACTCTAACAACTCTGAAACTTAGAAACATTTGGAACTCTGAAACAATGGCTTAATGAACCAAAAGAAGTAGCGCCAACTAACCAGGCACCATTTAATCGAATTTCATTCCACAATCAGTCAAACATCCTGAAAAATTTGCTAATATTGAAGTCCTGAAAAAACATGACAAGTGAGCAATTCAGCAGACAAGATTCAACAAGGCTTTGATAATGAAAAATATCTCTTCGAACAGACACAGTCTATTCTCGAGAGGGTGGATAGGTTTCAGGATAAATTATATATTGAGTTCGGAGGGAAGATCCTTTATGACTACCATGCATCGCGCGTTTTGCCGGGCTTCGATCCAAATGTAAAGATGAGGCTTCTGCAGTTGCTCAAGGATAAAACAGACGTTATATTGTGTATTAATGCCGGAGACATTGAAAGAAAAAAAGTAAGGGCTGATTTCGGGATAACATACGATGTTGATGCGTTAAAGACAATTGATGATTTCAGGGAATGGGGAATAGAAATAACTGCCGTTGTAATAACCCGTTACACGAACCAGCTTCCGGCGAGGGTTTTTAAGAATAAGCTTGAGTTGCGTGGAGTTAAGGTTTATCTCCATTATCCGACTAAAGGATATCCCACTGATGTAGATCAGATTGTAAGTGATGAAGGTTATGGAGCTAATGAATATATTGAAACCAAGAAGCCCATTGTTGTTGTAACGGGGCCAGGTCCTGGAAGCGGAAAGCTGGCTACCTGTCTGTGTAATCTCTATCACGAGTATCGTAAGGGAATCAAAGCAGGATATGCAAAATTTGAGACTTTTCCCATCTGGGATTTGCCTATAGATCATAAAGTCAACATCGCCTACGAAGCCGCTACTGTTGACCTGAAAGATGAAGTAATGGTTGACACTTATCACCTTAAGGCATATAATAAGATAGTGGTTAATTACAACCGCGATATTGAAGCATTTCATCTTCTTAAGAGGATCATTGAAAAAATAACAGGTGGGGAATCGATGTATCAGTCTCCAACTGATATGGGTGTAAACCGGGCAAGTGCAGGAATTGTTGATGACAGAATCATTTCTGAAGCCTCCCACCAGGAGATAATAAGAAGATATTTCAGATGTGCCGTTGAGTATTATATAGGTATAATTGAAAAAGATGTTTTAGAGCATGCAGAAACAGTTCTGAAAAAGGCAAATGCGAAAGTTGAAGACAGGAAAGTAGTGCTACCTGCCCGTGAAGCAGCAAAAAGCGCATTGGAGAGTGGTAAAGGCAATGCAGGGATATGTTGTGGTGCAGCTATGCAGCTTCTCGATGGAACAGTTATTACAGGTAAGAATTCCCCCCTGCTCCATGCATCATCGAGCCTTATACTAAATGCCGCAAAACATCTTGCCGGCCTGCCTGATAAGATGTACCTTCTTCCTAAAAACATAATCGATTCAGTTACTCATCTCAAGAAAGATATCCTCAATGGTAAGATGGTTAGTCTTGATGTTGAAGAAACTCTTATTCTCCTGGGAGTAAGTGCCATATATAACCCCGCTGCCCAGATGGCCATTGAAAACCTCAACAAGCTCCAGGGATGTGAAGTCCATCTTACTCATATTCCCACGCCGGGTGATGAAGCAGGCTGGAGGAAGCTTAAGGTCAATGTTACATGCGATCCTGAATTCTCGAGCAAAAGATTGTTTATTTGATAGTTGTTGAACCTCAGAGAAATTTTTTACATAATTTCTTTATCAAATCTTTTGCATTAACCGATTTGCAATATATATTTGCAGTCCCAAAACGAGGTGCCATAGCTCAGTCGGTAGAGCAACGGACTGAAAATCCGTGTGTCCCCGGTTCGATTCCTGGTGGCACCACAAAACAGAGCGAGAGTGTGAGCAAGAGCGAGTACTCTCGTTTTCTTTTTTCACTCAATTCAATCTCACACTCAAACTTTCATACATCAAAAAGCAGTATTATTTCATCTTTTTTTTATACATTTATTGATGGCTTTTTGCTGCTATATACTTTATAGTGAATTAATAGATCATTTCTACATAGGCTCGACTAATGATTTTGAGGAAAGACTCTCTTGGCACAATTCAGCTCATTATGGAAGAAAAGCATATACAGCCAAAGCTTCTGATTGGAAACCATACCTGGTTATTCCTTGCGAATCTATAATAGCAGCTCAAAAACTTGAGAGATTCATTAAAAAAAGGAAAAGTAGAAGATTTATTGAATCAATAAAGAAATACCCTGAGCTTCTTAAAAAAATCATTAATAAACTGGACTGAAAATCCGTGTGTCCCCTCCCGATAGCTATCGGGACGATTCCTGGTGGCACCACAAAACAGAGCGAGAGTGTGAGCGAGAGCGAGTACTCTCGTTTCTTTTTACACTCATACTTTCATATAGTTCATAAATTTTTTGAACCAGGTGAGTACAAGTTAAATATTTCTTATTTCGGAATCAACCTCATTTAAGACTTTGGCGCAACATATAGGACATAACAAAGCCCTTTTATACTTGCTCTTTGCCGCATCAAGCGCTAATTTATCATTTTCGAACACTCCAATACAATTAGTATTTGCCGGAAGGAACAAACAACCTTCAGAATGAAGAATGTTAAGATACATTTTTCTTGAATCGTAGTCCAAATAATAGGTTTTTGAGATAGACATTTCTATTCGCTTTATATCGTTTAATGGGAATAGGTCTTCTTTTGTTACCCCGTTTTTGAAGAGATTTTACACTAGAATCAAAAAGAAATTCCCGGTCTTATAGATAAGCCAGGAATTTCATTGATAAGTTTCTTTTTACAATAGATTTAACCTTTCTCTAACCGACAGCAAAACAAGATTATAAAATGATAACTTTGTATCTCATTTTTGGCTGATGCAATTACTTTTTCATACACTACCAAATAATATAAGGCTCGTCCACAAAAGAATACAAGGCAATGTTGCGTATTGCGGTGTTATAATCAACGCCGGGTCGCGCGATGAGTCTGAAAAAGAACATGGGGTTGCCCATTTCATTGAACACATGCTTTTTAAGGGGACAAGCAAAAGAAAGCCTTACCATATTCTTAGCAGGCTCGAAGACACAGGCGGTGAGCTAAATGCTTATACTACAAAAGAAGAGACTGCTGTTCACGCTTCCTTCCTCAGAAATGATTATGAAAGAGCTATAGAGCTTATTAGTGATATAACATTCAATTCAATTTTCCCCGGCAAGGAGATCGAAAAAGAAAAAGACGTTGTAATCGAAGAAATAAAATCATACCGTGATAATCCTTCTGAACTCATTTATGACGATTTTGAAGAACTTGTTTTCGCAGGCATGCCCATAGCACGGAATATTCTTGGCTCGGTACACTCAGTAAAAAAAATAAACAGGGATAAAATAATCAGTTTCATTAACCATAATTACAGTACTGACGAAATTGTCTTTTGCTCTGTTGGCGATATAGAAGACAGGAAAATAATTTATCTCTTTCAAAAATATTTTTCTGCAATTCCTGATCGCTCATCGGAAAAAAAGAAGGCTGAAAAGCTCGAATATAAACCCGGAAGCCTTCTAAAGAAAAAAGACACTTTTCAGAATCATTGCATTATTGGAAACCTTGCTTATGATATAAGGGACAGTCGCAGGGTTGGTATGTTCCTTCTTAATAATATTATCGGAGGACCAGGGTTGAACTCACGACTCAACCTTTCCCTGAGAGAAAGAAACGGGCTGGCTTATAATGTAGAATCTTCGTATAATCCATATTCCGACACAGGCGTTTTTTCAATCTATTTTGGTACTGACTCAAAGCTTCTGGACAAAAGTATTTCGTTATGCTTAAAAGAGCTAACGAGGCTGAGAACTGAAAGACTTGGAACAATACAGATGAGCAAAGCATGTACCCAGATGAAGGGATACCTGGCACGAAGCTTCGAGAATCACGAGAGTCTCATGTTAAGTCTTGCTAAGAACATTATTGTCTTTAACAAAGCAGACAGCTTTGAAGAACTATGCAACCAAATAGACAAACTGACATCATCAGATATTCTTGAAATGGCAAACGAGATCCTTGAACCTTCGAGGCTCTCAACTCTTATATATAAATAAGTTATCATCAAAATTGCCCGAAATGAATAAGACTCTTGAAAAGTATATTCTTGATCACAGCACACCTGAGGATCCACTGCTTGAAGATCTATTCAGGCAGACCCACATACGTTTTGTGAATCCAAATATGGCTTCGGGTTTTCAACAAGGTAAATTGCTTGAATTAATCTCATTAATGATAAAACCTTTATATATACTCGAGATAGGAACTTTCACCGGTTATTCAGCAATCTGCCTTGCAAAGGGATTACAGGAGAACGGCAAATTAGTTACAATTGAGATCAATGATGAGCTTTCCTCTTTCTCAGGATCGTATTTCAAACATGCAGGACTCGACTCCAAAATCGAACAGCTTATCGGAAATGCACTTGATATAATACCCGGACTGGAATACGATTTCGACCTTGTATTTGTCGATGCCGACAAAAGGGAATATTGCAGCTATTTCAGGGCGATAATTGATAAGGTAAGGCCCGGTGGGTTCATAATTGCTGATAATGTTCTGTGGGGGGGACAGGTATTTGACAGCAAAACCACCGACAGCCAGGCAAGAGGTATAATTGAGTTCAATGAAATGATAAGGCATGAAGAAAAAGTTGAAAAACTGATTATACCATTAAGAGATGGTCTGACATTAATGAGAAAGGTTAAATGATATTGGTATAATTTTTGAACCTGGAAGATAAATATTTACACAAATGAAAAGACTTCTTATATCCCTTGCAGCCATCTTGATGATAATTCCGGCTGTGGCCCAGGCAGACCGCACAGAGATTCTTACCAACCTTGAAAAGGATACATCAGGGCAGGTTGAGAACCAATCGGCTACTCTGAAATCTGCTGCACGACTTTTCGGCGAAAAGGATGACCTCACAGCAGTTCTGATGATTATTCCATCGGGGTCAAGTGTCACAATAATTGATTCAGATAGTACATATTATCTCGTAAATTATAATGAAACAAAGGGATATGTTTTCAAGAAACAGGCTGTTATTGACACAAACAGGGAAAAAGCAATTAAGACACAACCGGCAGATACCCGTAGCAACATCGAACAAAAAACAAGCGCTCTTAAAAACCGGTTGGAATTACTCACTGAAAAATACGGGGTAAGTATTGCAACAAAGATAAACTCAGGGAAAATATGGAAAGGAATGACCCCTGATATGGTTACAGACAGCTGGGGTTCGCCTCAGAAGATAAACAGGATAATAAACGGCAATACCTTAAAAGAAGAATGGGAATTTAAAAGCACGATGCTCTATTTTGAAAACAACGTCCTTTCTGATTGGGGACCTGTAAAGAAATAGAATTTTCATTTATTTTCTTGCAGGCAGAAATTTGCAGAATAAAAAAAATTCTTATTTTTGCCGACGAATCGCGGGAGTAGCTCAGTTGGTAGAGCATAACCTTGCCAAGGTTAGGGTCGCGGGTTCGAGTCCCGTCTCCCGCTCAAAAAGGCTGTCAGTTGACAGTCTTTTTTATTTCTCGCAAAGAGCCGCATATTTAAAAAAATAATATGTTATTGGAAATGGGATCCATCCTTTGCATGAAATATACGGCTTTCTCCGCGCCTTTGCGTCTTTGCATGAAATAAATACGCCTGGTAATTCTTGTTATTGAATATTTTCCCTTATTTTGTACTAACTACTATCCAACCAAAACTATATTACATGAAAAAAATTCTATCCTTTCTGTTTATCGTCATTTCGGGATTTATATTATCCTGTCAAACTCAGAAGAACGACAAAGAAATATCGATCTCTTTTGAGAAGTATACTCTTCCGAACGGTCTTACTGTTATTCTTCATGAAGACAAATCGGATCCTATTGCAGCAGTAGC
>DATALD010000044.1:0-1744 GCA_036261255.1 Bacteroidales bacterium | reverse complement strand
TGTATAAACAGGGACATCATATCCTTTCATCTGCCAGTTCGAAGGCACATCTATCTCTTTCCAGCCGCGTGTATCGTAATCATCTTTGAAGAACCAGTAAGGTCTTTCATCTGGCGTATTTGAACAATTAAACTTCCATTTGCCGTCGAGCAGCAAGTAATTCGGTGAATTTGATTTTATGTTCCTCAAAGCAGAGCCTTCATCAGCATAACTTATGAATGAAGCATGGGGCTCTTCTTTGTTGATTCCAAAAACCGCAGGATTTTCCCAATCACGCGGTTCCTTCTCTGTGAAGGGGACACCTTCATATTTGCTATACCTGTTACAGGATGAAAGAGCTAAAACAGCAAGTGTTACAAAAAATAAAATTCTCTTCATGATTCTTCAGTTTTGCAAAGGTGAAGATAGTAATAAAGTAATTTTTGAAAAGGTTATCAAAATGACTTTGTGTATAATTTTTCAATCCTCTCAATATCTTCAGGTGAATTTATATTAATGAACGATCTCATTGCTTCCTTAAGGTCGGGTGGCTCAAAATATTCTGTCCTGACAATTTTCAAATATTCCCTGACAGCAAAAGTTTTTCTTCCGGTAATAAACTCTTCAAGATTGTTTTCAATCTGAGTACTGAAAACAGAATGAAGAGGTTCAATTAAGTCTCCTGTTTTCGGAATCAGCACATCAGGCTTTCTTCTGAAATACTCTTCCAGTTCAAACTTTATCAGAGATACTGACAGTAATGGCATGTCTCCTGCAACAATAAAAACAGCTTCTGAATGTGCGGACTTTAACGCTGCATGAATCCCCGCAAGCGGACCTATGCCGGGATAAACATCCCTTACAATCCTGATTCCTTCAAGATCACTGAATGCCCCCGGGGTATTAGACACGACTATAATTTCATTAAATAAACCCGACAGCGCCTCCATTATCCTTGATATTACAGTTTTTCCTCCAATAACGACATTTGATTTTGAAATCCCTCCAAGCCTTTTTGCAGTTCCTCCGGCAAGTATTGCAGCAGAAATATTCCGGGTTTGTTCCTTATTATGAGTCATTGGGCAGTATATCTGACTTAAGTTACACATTATGACAATAAAAACATTGTTTTCTGCTGTTTTTTTTGTAAATTGATCAGTTATTTGCCTGTTTCATAATCTTAATCAAAACTATAAATATGGACAAAGAAATTAAAGAATTGTACAATTCCTATAAATCAGGGAAAACAGGTCGCCGCACCTTCCTAAAAAAGCTCGGTTTAATAACAGGAAGCACTTATGCCGCGTCGGCCCTTTTACCTGTTATTGAAGAGAATCCGGGATTTCAGGACAACGATCTTGTTACTGAGTTCATTACATATAAAGGCGTAACCGGAGATATGCGGGCTTTTATGGCATATCCAAAATCAGGAAAGAAGTTTCCTGCTGTCATTGTTATTCATGAAAACCGCGGACTTGTGCCGCACATACAGGATGTTACAAGAAGAATGGCAAAAGAGGGATTCCTGGCGCTTGCACCGGATGCCCTCTCTCCGGTAGGCGGAACGCCTGAGGATGTAAGTAATGTCGGTGAAAAATTCAAGCAGCTGGTGCCCGAACAGACTACCGGGAATTTCGTCGCTGCAGTTAAATATCTGAAAACAAATCCACTTACTAATGGGAAGGTTGGTTGCACTGGATTTTGCTGGGGTGGAGCAATGACAAACCAGGTTGCTGTTAATTCACCTGATCTCGATGCTGCAGTG
>DATALD010000037.1:0-6615 GCA_036261255.1 Bacteroidales bacterium | reverse complement strand
GGTATCAACATCGCAAATTGCGGTGATATCAACGTTATCAACACGTGCAAATGATCCCGCCAGGGCTGAACCTCTCGAGTTCACTCCCATCACTGCTATATTGATCCTGTCATTTGCTCCTATGATCCTCCTGTAGCTGGAAGCTTTTAAACCGGGAAGATAGTGACCAAATGAAATTAAAGTAGCGCCACCGGCAGCCTGTCTTATAAATGCACGTCTTGTTGTCATTTTCAAAAAATAAAATATCAGCTACAGTTCCGTAAGTTCAATATTTCTCCATCTGACCTTAATTCCTCCTCCACTGTGTATCTGGAGTAATATCCTGCCCTTACCTCTTCCGATCTGTTCATCGGTCAGTTCAGTCATTGTTTCACCATTAAGCCATGTCGTGACAGTATCTCCTTTTACTCTTATTTTCATCGTATTCCAGTCGCCCATCTTAAGTATGTTTTCTTTTTCATCCGGGATCTGGGCTATCCATCCTCGTCCATAAGACTCGTAAATTCCGCCAGTATCTTTTCCCGGAGGTGCTACTTCAACCTGCCATCCTGATATGTTCACGCCTGTTTTTATATAAGACCTTATGAATACACCGCTGTTTCCGTTGGCTTCCTGTTTAAAATCAAGGGTAACTTCGTAATCATCGTAATATTTTCTCGTGCCAAAGTATCCGTATTCCTTATCGGGACCGCTTTCACAAACAAGCTCGCCATTATCGACATACCACAACTCGGTACCGTAAACATTCCAGCCTGTAAGATCCTTCCCATTGAAAAGTATTTCATGTTTTGGCTTCTTTGGAAGCTCTTTAATTTTCATGTTTTTAAACCAGATCCTGTAACCATGATCCTGCAATGCAATACGGCCACTACGAGCCAGCCCGTATTCAGGAGCGTTATCCCATTTGCCGCTTTCCTTACGTGCAAACCAGTCATCTGTCCATGCTTCAAATTCAAGCAGCTTCTGACCATTGAGCCAGTATTCAACCCAACCGTTATCAAATACGATCCTTGAATTATTCCATTCTCCGGCTTTACGGACTTCCTTCTTTGTTGAATCAGGAACATACATCGCATAATCTGCTCCAAGCTTCTGCCATGGCTCAACAGGAGATGCGAATCCAAGGTCATCAAGAAGCTGGTATTCAGGACCTGTTATATAGGGCACTTTATATTCGGGCCTTTCAACAACATGATAAAGGAAACCGCTGTTACCGCCTTCCTGGATCTTCCAGTCAAAGTCGACAATAAAATTCCCATATTCCTTTTCGGTAACAATATAACCGGTACTGTCGGAACCGGTGCCCAAAGACGCCAGCAATCCGTTTTCAACTGTCCATGGCGCGGTAACTTTGCCGTTTTCCCCCTTGAAATCGCGCCATCCTTCAAGATTGTTCCCGTTAAAAAGGAGGGTCCATCCATCTTTTAATTCCTGTTCAGTAAGAACATTATTGTTCTGATTACAGGCTGATAATATCAATCCTGAGAAAAGGATTATCAGCCCAATGAGATGTTTTTGTTTCATTGGTTTTATGGTTTAGGTATGTCCGATAAAATTACAGAAAAAAATATCTTATGGCAAAGAAAAGCTTCTGCTGTCTTTATCGTAGAACAAAAGCGCCCGAAAATGTAATCTCAGATATAATTCAAAACAAGTGAAGATGATCAAATATTTCTGTTATACAAGAATTTTTTCCTGTCCATAGTCCCAGAACACCTGTTTCTTTGTATGGTATGAAAGTGTGCCCATGTGAGCAGTCATTGCTTCTTCGAAACCCCTGTCAATGTTGCAGCTTGGCTGAACTCCTTTTCTTATTCCATCGATCCATTCCTGGAGATGAAGATGAGTAGTGTCAACCCTCCTGCCTCCGCGGTAGGTATAAAGGAGCCCGCGATTGGCGAAGTACAGCTCTGTAGCAGATGACACTGCATCGACACCCTTCCCCGGGATATAGCTGTAAATTGGGATGCCCTCTTTTATAATACCCTGTTTTATCTTCTCAGCATATCTTGTGGATCCGGGATCGGCATATATTGTAAGGGTATTGCCAAATTCCATGTATGCATCATGCCCCATTACTTTTTTGCCTCTGCTCATCTGGCTCGCAAGAGTTGCCGAATAAAGAAGCGACATGTTTCTTCCTGGAAATTCAAAAACTGTTGTAAGCACATCCGGAACTGTTCTTCCGTCCTTGAAAAAGTAGATTCCGCCTGTCGATGCTGCCGAAGCGGGTATTCCAAGGTCGAGGATCTGGTTCATAGCATCATATTCATGAGTCAGGAGATCGCCTGACAACCCGGTGCTGTAGTCCCACCAGCAGCGCCATCTGAAGAATCTTTCAAGGCTGAAATCATGCCATGGAGCCTGCCCGATAAATTGTTTCCAGTCAATGTTTGACGGGCCTGCATCTTTAGGTATCGGGTATACCCAGGCTCCATTGGGATCGTTCCTGTTAGTTGTAACCTCGATTAATGTGATCTGGCCAAGAACATTCTTCTGAACCGCCTCTTTTGCCTTAAGATAAGAATCTGTCTGCCTTCCCTGGTGACCAAGCTGGAATATGATTCCTGATTCCTTAACAGCTCTCCTCACCTCGTAGGTTTCATCAACAGTCCATGTCATAGGCTTCTCGCAATATACATGCTTGCCGGCACGGGCAGCATCAATAGTTATAGGGCCATGCCAGTGATCAGGAGTTGCAATTACAACAGCGTCAATCTCAGGTGAAACAAGGAGCTCTTTGTAAGTAAGATACCGTCGGACGGGGTCTCCCATTTTCCCTCCGGCTCCTTCACGGTTGACATTTGCCGCAGCTTCCTGGGCCATCCTGCCATATGTATCGTAAATATCGCAAACTCCCGTAATCCTTATATTAAGATTCCCCTGCTCCCTGAAAGCCTGGTATCTTGTATCATTGGGGTTAGACTGTGATGCTTTAAACCATTCATCCACCTGGTCGGGATGTACGAAACCAAGGCCGGCTGCAAGCTGCTTCCCCCTGATGCCAAATCCTATAAGCCCTATCCGTATTTCTTTTCCTTCAGAAACAGGCGCAGCCATAGGGGAATCAGTTGACATATTCAGTTCCTCTGATATGCTGTTTCTGAAAAACTGATCACTTGTCCTTTTTTTGTACAGTCCATAGGCTACAGCACCAAGAACAGGAACAGTTGCCAGATTCTTAATTACTTCACGCCTCGATATTGAATGCTTGTTTCTATTCTTATCTTCTTCCATAATCTGACGTATTTTCTTTTTTCCGGAATAATAATCTGTCTACACCGATAATCCTGTGAGTGGGAAAAGAACAGATTACTCCGAGTGCAATCAGCTCAATTAAAATCTTGTCGACAATAAAGTAAGCTCCCTCGCTTGGCAGTGCATAGCTGTAGCCGATAACAGGAGGGTGCGACAGGTAGTATGTTGCAAGCAGAATAATACCCGCTATCGCAGAAAATCTTGTAAATAATCCCAGGATCAAACCTATTCCGATAAGCACAAGCCCCCATTCATTGAGAAAATCAACAATCCTAAGCATATCGGGATTTGATGCTATTGACTTGTATATTGGCGCCATGAAGCCTTTTGAGTCCATAAGATATCCTGAAGATGTCCATGCAGGTGAAAATACCTTCACTAGGCCTTCATAAAGGAAATGCCAACCAATGGCTATCCTTAACAATATCAGGAAAAATACCTGGGTTCCGGTTAATGATTTGTACATTGAATTAAAGGATTACTACATAATAACCGACACACTGAAAAGAAGTTCAGGCATTGTTTGAGATTTTTTTACCGGAAGTCCAACAAAGCATATTTATACCCGGAAAATCAATAAAAAAGAGTCCGGATTTATAAAAAACTAACTGTTGTTCAGGAGAATTCATTAAAAATTTCTCAATTTCGATTGATGTTATAAGGGAAAAACTAAATTTGTCGGGTTTTGACTTCAGAGAAACAGATGACTAATAATAAAACAGCAGTAATTATCGGCGCTGGAATCGGAGGTATTGCGACATCTATATATCTTGCAAAATCAGGTTATAAAGTAGACATCTTCGAAAAAAACTCCACTGCCGGGGGCCGATGCGGACAGATCATCCGCGATGGTTACAGGTTTGATCTGGGCGCAACAATGCTTATGATGCCTGAAATTTATAAAGAGATCTTTTCGTCTCTTGAAATTCCTTTGTTTGAAACAGGCGACATCAAACCATTGAATGATCTTTACAGGATATATTTTGATGATAATGAAATCCTTGAATTCTCTCCCGACAGGGAGAAAATGAAAAGGCAGCTCGAGAAAATTGAACCCGGAAGCTATGAGATGTCGCAGAAATATATCAATAAAGGATATGAAATATTCAGGCTTGGAATGGAGAGGCTTATAAAAAGAAATTTCTATAATATCTTCCAGTTCGCTCATCCGGGGAATATAGGCCTTCTCATAAAGCTGAAAACATACATTTCAAACTGGTCGTATGCAAAGAAATTTTTCAGGAACAGGCATCTGTTAATGGCCTATACGTTCCAGAATATATATGTCGGGCAAAGTCCTTTCACCTCTCCCGCCCTGTTTTCAATGGTACCGGCGGCTGAGCTCCGCGAAGGATCATTTTTTGTTAAAGGAGGTATGTATGGGATAGTTGAAAAGCTTCTTTCAGCAGCTAAGGCTGCCGGGGTTGGGATTCATTATCTGAGTCCTGTGAGTAAAATCAACACGAAAGGATCCAGGGCTGAAAGTATCCTGCTTGAAAACGGGGAAGAAGTCATGGCGGATGTAATCGTTTCAAATGCAGATCTGCCTTATGTTTACAGGAAACTGTTGCCTCGGGGACTCAAATCAAGGAGACTTGACAGGTTGAACTATTCATGTTCGGCAATATGCGTACACTGGGGATTGAATAAGTTTTATCCGCAACTGGCACATCATAATGTGTTTCTTTCAGAAGACCTCGAAGAAGGACTTGACAAGATATTCAGGGAAAAAACAGTCGGAAGTACACCCAGTTTCTACCTTCATGCTCCATGCAGGTCAGACTTAACTGCAGCCCCCGCAGGTCATGATGCTTTATCGTTCGTTGTGGCAGCAGGACATGTTGATCCGTCAAAGAAGCAGGACTGGGAAGAGATGAAGCAGGTTGTCAGAGCTTACCTGATAAAACGTTTACGCCAGGCCGGGCTTGATGATATTGAAGATCATATAGTAAGCGAGACATGCTTTACTCCTGAAAACTGGGAAACAGCATGCAATGTGACCCGGGGATCAGTTTTCGGGAGCGTTGCACACAACTTACTTCAGATGGGATGGTTCAGGCCGCACAATCAGCACAGCCGTTACAAAAACCTGTATTTTGTTGGCGGAAGCACTCACCCGGGAAACGGTATCCCGAATGTTCTTATTTCAGCAAAACTAACCTCCGAAAGAATTCTGCGGAATTAATACATTTGAAAAAACAATTAACCCGTATATGGACAGATATAAGGAATTGTTCCTTGAAAAATATAAGACACTCGATTTTCATAAGATAAAGGATCATCCAAACATCCTTATTGCTGCAAGTTTCTGGGATGATGACAGGTATTGCGCTGCGAAATCATGTTATAAATTCATGCGGGCAATCGACGACATGATAGATGATCATAAAGCCGCTCACAAGCTTATAAATAAAGATGAGAAGGATAAGTTTCTTGCAGGGGTTAACGACTGGCTTAAGATTGTAATCGATTCAGCAGAATGTAACCCTCTTAAAGAGGAATTGCTGACCGTAATTGAAAAATTCCGTATTCCGCTCTGGCCTATGGAGGCTTTTGCGAAATCAATGATATATGATATTAATAACGATGGTTTTCCCACTCTCGATACATTTCTTGAATATTCAAACGGGGCTTCTGTCGCACCGGCTTCAATCTTCGTGCATCTGAATGGTATTCAGAAAGTTAACGGGCGCTATGAAGAACCTCCTTTTGATGTAAGATGGGCATCAATGCCATGTGCTATATTCAGCTATCTTGTTCATATCATCCGCGATTTTCAGAAAGATCAGCTCAATAATCTCAGTTATTTTGCCGATGATCTTATTGTAAAGCATAATCTTACAAGAAAGGATCTCAGGGAATTTGCCGAAGGACGAAGTGTAAATAATGATTTCAGAAATGTAGTTGGAGAATTGTACGTTCTGGCTGATGAATACAGGCATAGAACATTTGATATAATCAGGCAGATAAAACCGCTTCTTGAACCCAAATATCAGCTCAGCCTCGATGTGATATTCAACTTGTACATGATGGTATACGAAAAGATCGATCTGAAGAAAGGAAATTTCACCACGGCAGAACTAAATCCGACTGCAGAAGAAACCGCTGAAAGGGTTTACAGGACTATAATTGAATTCGAAAAAGTGTGATCCAGACATTATAAAGATTTTTCCTGGTATTGTTAACCACCCCGACCAGGATCTTTGATGTAAAAGGTGGAATAACCACCCCGGCCAGGCAGATTGGTTTTAGTATTTAAGAGAATTTGTCTCCTGGCCACCCCTCCTTTGAAAGGAGGGGAAATTTTGGAAAAGAGAACTTTAGAACGACCCTGAGATAACTAACGTTTAATGAAGC